>JBEKLA010000025.1:0-51007 GCA_050010455.1 Binataceae bacterium (SeqCode)
GCTACCCACATCGACCCTTGCTCACCCCGCCCAGTCCCCATCGCCATGCAACACATTGTAGTATTACCAATCAATTCTGGCGATCCCTTCGAGTAGCCACTGACTTTCACCACGGGCTGTTATGCCACGCAGGGGCGGCGGAATTCGGCTTGTCAGCTTTGGCAACTGTCTCCCTGCTGTCTCGACATCGGCGCGGCTCGAGAGAATCTCGCGAGGGACGCCCAGAGCATTTGCCAGCTCATCGATCAGCGACGTGGTGGCCGTACTGATAACCGATGGCAACCTTGTTCGTGAGTTTCATTTGTGAACTCAACCGCGCCGAGGGTGGCTGCGGCGTCCCAATCAAACTTCCGTCATCCTCAGCGCGCGCGCTTCGTCGCGGGTGCGGTTATACAACTTGATCAGCGGGTTCGGGTTGGGGCTTAAGCTTTGCGGTTGCGGAGACAGCTCGCCCCGCTGTCGCGTATGTTCATACTTGATCAGTGCCCGCGCCTGTTGCATGAGGTTTTCGAACACCGGATCTTCGTCCTGCGCGAATGCTAAAACCAGTGAATCGGCCCGGTCTGGCGATTTCACACCGCGCCGGCGCAGCTCGTCCTTTGACTCAATGGTGGCCTGGCCTCGTGGATTGGCCCGGTAGCGAATGGTCGCAAGCTGCGAGAGGGTACGTTCGTCTCGTAGACCCCTTATTTCTCCTTTGCGAAAGCGCTCGCGGATGCCCCAGAAATATTCGGCCTTGCGATTTGCAAAGCGCTGAGGGTTGTTGGCCGTCGTTCCGACATTGACGAGTTCTACGGGGAACCCGAGATCTCGTAGGTGCAGTCCGAAATTGTAACCGATACCAACCGAGTCGACCTTCACCTTTTCAAGCCGGGGCTTCCACGGATTCAGGAAGGCCACAACTTCGCCGCGCGGGTCCGGAGACGATAAGAAGCGTTGCGCCAGGATCGAATCCTGGCTGCGTATCGTGACAACCGTCTCGTCATCGCCCGGACCGGCGACATCTATCCCCGCGATGACACGCCCGTAGGAATCTTGTGGCTCCCCTTTCGCCGCTTCCAGCCATGCCAGCGAGATCAATGCGTCTTCCGCCTGTTCCGGGAATTGACCGCGCACGCGCGCTTGCCAGAGCGGTGACTCCTCGCCCCACTCCCAGAACCGCTCATAGACCCAGCGCCGGCTAACCAGATAGGGGCGTGGTTGAAACGCAAACAGCGAGTGGTCAGCGGGCAGGTCGGGCGGCAAGCCGCGCAACGATTCGAGCGTGAAGCCCTCTAGGTTAGGGGTCGCGAACGCATCGATGGTGATGGTCTTCCAGCCGGAGCGGTTTTCGGTAAACGCATCGTAAAAAGGTCCGCCCGCGATGATCGGATTGCCGAGCGCTAGGATGTGGACGTCGCCGCCGGCACGTGCACCTTCGATCGCTTCCCAGATCTCCGCTTCGATACCGGGCGCCTCATCGATTTCGATGAGCACGTGAGCGCCGTGGATGCCCTGGAAATTTATGCCTTCGCTGGTCGACCAACCGACCGCGTAATTGCCCGGCGCCAATTTGAGCTCGGTGAGATTAGGCTTGGGATATTTGAACGCACTCCCTCGCAGGGCTTTGTGCAGCTCCATCCACAGTAGCTTCTCCACCTGCTCAAACTTCGGCGCGGTGGTGATGACGATGCCGTCGCTGTAGCGGGTAATCCACCACAACGCCAGCTCGGCGGCGGCGAAGGTCTTGCTGGATGCGTGGCACGCTTTGACCGCCACCCGCGGGTGCGCGGCGACGGCTTTGAGGATTTCAGCATGAGTTACCCAGGGGTGGTGGCCGAGCACTGCCTGAACATACATCTGCGGGTCGCACAGGATAGCGGCGAGCTGTCGATCAGATTCCTTGTCGCCCGTGCTGGCGAAACGCGTTTGGACCCCATCTCTCGGAAGCTTCGTTCTCATAAGACCACTCCTCCACCCGTCCACCCGGGGAATCGCCCGGATACTCCTCCTCGGCTCTAAGCTTCGCTTGTTCCGATCCGTTGCCTCAGGCAACACGAAAGTGTTTTCGAAAGAGTCTCGATGTAGGGACCATAATAGATTCCCCGACCTGCCGGCGGTGAATCTAAAATCGACCTGCTAGCCCTCCTCGTCTTCCTGCTTCACCCGTTCAATCACCTCCCGCGCTAGCGTAATTGGTATCGGCGCATCGCCCTTGCCGCTCAGCTCGAGCTTGCTGGGTGGTTCATAGCCCACTATCTTGGCCTTGAGCGTGAGCACCCGGACGGCAGCCTCGATCGCCTTGGGGTCTCCCTTTTTTGTCGCTGGCTGCAGCGACAAAAACATTTCTTCGCAGCGGTCGGTGTCCAGCCGCCGATGCTCGCGGGCCTCAAAGCTCGGTTCCCGTTCCATCCGTCGCCGATACGCTTTCGAGCAGCCCATCTTGGTGATGCCGTAATTGGGCGGAAACGTCACGCCTTCCGGCAATGAAACCGTTGGCACATATTCGCCGCGTCCAGCTCGCGTGAGAAGCTCGGCGATGGTCTCGAAGCTCGCCACGCCCATGCGCTTGAGCCGAATGACCTCGCGCTCGACCCAGCGGCTGATCAAGAGCTTGGTGGTGATCTGGATCGAGGACCGATTACCGCGAAAACGGCCGTCTGAATGACGTTTCATCGCTCCAGCCTCCTACTCACCGCCTGCCGAACTCGCACATTTGTATCGACAAGTTCCGGCTCAAGGCCGAGTTGGCTCATGCGCTCGAGTGATACCGCGGTATAGGCGGGATCTATTTCGACCGCGTAACCGATGCGGCGGAGCTGATGGGCAGCCAGCAGGGTCGTGCCCGAGCCGGCGAAGGGATCGTAGACGATCTCATCCCGTCGGCTGCTGTTGGCGATCATGCTAGCCACCAACTCGACTGGCTTCATGACGCTGTGCAGATCGCTGACCCGGGGCTTGTCGACTTCGAAGACTGAATCCTGCGTCCGATCGCTGATGAAATAGTGCGGCCCGTTTTCGAGCCATCCGTACAGGATCGCTTCGTGACGGTAGTGATAGTCCGCGAGACCGATTACGAAGTGACTCTTGACCCAGACCAACGAGTGCTTGAAGGAAAACCCCGAACCTTCGAATCCCGCAATGAAGTACCGCAGCAGTGACCCTGACGGGACAGTCGCATAGCAAGCCGCACCCGCGACGGCGAAACGCAGACTGACCTTCAGCGCGGTTTCAAATAGTAATTGTGCTTGCTCAGGTGATAGGTCATCATTTACAATCGGTTTTTGAACGCGATTACCGCGATCGCTCCGATTCAAGTACTCATTCTTGGAGGCGTAGTTAATCGCGTATGGCGGATCGCACCAGATCATCCTGAACCTTTCACCCTTCACCATCAGCCGCTCCAGTTCTGAGGGGTCGCGGCAATCGGCGCAGAGCAGCCGGTGCGGCCCGACCCGCCAAAGCTGACCCGATTGCGTGCCCCACTTCTTTTGTAGCTCGAAGGCCTTATCGATCTGCGGCTCGGGATCTTTCAGCGCCCCGAGTTCGGGCATCTCGCAGCTCGCCTGATCGGCGATTGTTTCGAGCAGCGCGCTCACCGCCGCGCTGTCGGTCTTGACCGTGGCCAGCAGCTCCTTGATCCGCTCCACGTCTCCCTGCGCTAGGCCGGCCAACGGATCGAGCGTCAGCAAGAGCTTGTCGGCCTCCTCCGCGGTTACATCTAAAACCAGCACCGGTACCACCAAGTCGGGCGTGGTCTCGGCGCGCAGGTGACCGTCGATCAGCAATAGCTTTCCACTGGGCAACTCGCGCGCCAGCAAAGCGTCGGCATAGCCGATCTCTGTTAACAGCCCGCGCAGCGCGTCAGCCTGCGTCTTCGGATGACGTCGCCAGTTTTTCGGATTTCGGAGCAACTCGCGCGCGCGAACTCTGCGCAGTTCCCGGATGCGATCACGAATAGCCAAAGGCGCGTCGCCGCGCACCGGGCCTGCACCGGAATTCAAATCCGCCATTTTGGGCATTTCTGCTTTCCTCCTGTTTGCGAACACTGTTCGCGCTGATCGGTTGGATTTTATCGCGTGAGAGAACCGGCTAAGATTATGTGACGCGGCGTGTGACAGGGTGCCGAATTGAGGATGCTGGGAGGAACTACGCGTGCGAGCCCTGCAAGTCTGGCTGCCGACCTTCGCCAGCAAAATTAACCTGCCCGATGCAGGACGCGACGCGCGTCGCGCGTTTGAGCTGTGGCGGAACGAATCTCTTGTGTTCTTGCTGCCGGAGCTTAAGGAACCAAAAAGATTCTCCGCAAATGGTGTGCACGCGCTCGCCATCCCGTCCGAGCAGCTGGACCGGATTGATATCCTCCACATCAACAGCGAGGGCGCAATTTACGCCCCGACCGCCTCGGCGCTTCCGCCTACTGTGGACGGTCTGTTAGAGGCGTGGCTTAATGTGCCAAAGCTTGGCGGATTCGAGCTCGTTCCCCCGCAGGCATCGTTTCCGTTTCCGGTTCCACGGTTCGATCCCGAGTGGAGCGGATACGATGTGCTTAGCTTCGATCCGTCCCCTGGCGCGATGCTTCCCTTTGTCGCCAAAAATACGGAGACCAGAGAGGTGACCGCGGCTTGGCCGCCGGAGGGGTCGCCGCTTACGGTTTCTCCTGAAGCGGAGAGTTGCGAACTGTTCCCGCTCACGAATGTGAATGGCTGCATCGATGACGCCGTTACTGCCGATGGAGAGCGCGTCCTTCGCAAGTTCCTAAAATGGCCGGCTCCGTTGGACCGCTTCATGCCGTTCTTAAGCGGCCTGGACGATCTGTTCTGCCTTCAGCAAACAGCGAGGATTGCGCGCCAAGCGACAACGGCTCCGGCCGAAGCCTACTTGGCGGCGGATCGGTCCGCCGAACCCTATTTGTTTAATGGCCATTCCACCCGTGAGCTTTCCTGGCTCCGTCCCGCACTGAAGCAAAAGGGCGCTCAACACGTCCTGTTGCAGGCGGAGGAGAGAGGTCTGCTCGTGCCGCAGGCTTTACGCAGCAGGCCTTGGGACGATGCTCTACTTCAGGAACTGCTCAAACTAGCGAGCTGGCAAGAGGTGCTTCGCCAAACGATACCGATCCGCCGTGCCTGGGGTGCCACGGGGCTTTTCTGGTCGCTGTTTCTGGATCGATTAGAAGAAGGGAGGACCTTTGCGACCTGCCAAAAATGCAATCGAATCATTGCCGCCGGACCAGACAAGAAGTTTTGCAGTGCCGCCGACGATCGAGGGTGCTTCAGAAGCAGGCGAGCCGCCGACCAGCGCCGGTCGCGCGCTAATCGCGAAAATGAGGTATTTTAAAACATCGTTTGTTTAAGGTCGGCTAGCCCAAGCCTCACCCTGTGTAAACCACCGTAACGATGTAAACCGCGAAAGCCGTTAAATAGAGCTTATTTCAGTCCCTTCACCCTGCACCGCCGCTCGTAATCGAGCGGATTGTAATCTGACCGCGCTTGCCCTATACGGTCAGTTGAACGGCGATGAGTTTCCCCTACTACAAGCAGCACTGGATTGATGTCGAGCCGGAGCGTCAGGCGGCGTACGAAACGCTGTTCAGCTTCCATCCGGCGATGGAGCCGTTGCTGGCGCCGCTGGATTTGCGGCCCGGGTTGAAGGTGCTGGACGTTGGCTCGGGGCCGGGGCAAACGACGATCGAGATTGCGCGCAGAGTCGGGCCCGCCGGCGGAGTGACCGGGATCGATATCAACTCGGACTTCATCGCGCGAGCGCGGACGCGCGCGCGTGAGCAGCAGCTTGATTCCCGGATCAAATTTGTCGCGTCTGCTTTTCCGCCGCTGCCGTTTGCCGACGCGAGCTTCGATCGCGTCTGGTGCAAGAACGTACTCGAGTATGTCGATTCCGCTGCCGAGACCGTTGCCGAGATGGTGCGAGTGACCGCGCCCGGCGGCGTGGTGGTGGCTTCGGACAGCGATTGGGAAATGATGGTGCTCGAGGTCGGACCGAAGGGGCAGGCGCGCTGCGATCGGATCATGGCCGCAGCCAAGGCGGTCGCGCTCAACGAGCCACGTATCGGCCGGCGGTTGCTGGGACTGTTTCGCGCGGCCGGATTGCGCGACGTCAAAGTGAAAGTGCTTCCGGGAGCCGATCAGTCCGGACGGACCGCTCCGGTACCGCGGGCGAGCTTTGCCAACTACGCGGCCGCCTCGGGCCAGATCAGCAATGATGAAATTCAGCAGTGGCTGGCCGATATCGATCGAGCGATCAAGGACGGTCTCTACTTCTTTATCCTGCCTCAGTTCGTCGCGCGCGGCGTCAAAGCCTGAATTGGCGCTTCGTTGCGGCATCCAATTGCCGAATCGGAATCGGTCGAAGATTCACTTAAAGACCTTCTCGTAGCGCCAGTTGTTTTCGGAAACGGGTTACCCCGCCGCGCGATCATGCGGTTGACCGCGAGATTGCGCGGCGCGAGGGGTAAATGTTCGGATCGGCAAAGCGGTTTGGAGGCGCGGTCTGCGTATCAGTCTGCGCGATTGTTTTACTCTGCGCTGGAACGCGTGCCTTTTCAGGCTCGAAGGTCGCGGGATGCGGTTTGCTGCGGCAGGATTTCGCGGTCGGCACCAATCCGATCGCCGTGGTGGTGGCTGACGTCAATGGTGACGGCCTGCCCGACATCGTAACTGCCGACGCACTAACGCAAACGCTTTCGGTTCTGCTGCGCCGTCCGGGTGCGTTGTATCAGCGCTTGGCTGACAAGGCCCTCAACGGAGTGCCGCGCGCGCTGGCGGCGGGTGATTTCAACGGCGACGGTAAGATCGACTTGGCGGTGGCGATGGGCGCCAACTCGGTAAGCATCTTGCTCGGCAACGGCGACGGCACCTTCACCGCGACCACGAGCGTATCGGTTGGTTCGACTCCGAGCGCGATCGCGGTGGCTGATTTTAACGGCGACGGCAATCTGGACTTGGCGGTCGCAGACCGCGGCTCGGCCAAGGTCTCGATCGCTCTGGGCAACGGCAAAGGGGGATTCAGCACGCCGGTGAGTTATGCGGTGGGACTGGCGCCAAGCTCGATTGTGGCAGGCGATTTTAACGGCGATGGCAAGCTCGATCTGGCGGTGGCCAACTTCACCTCTTTGTCGATCGGCACACTGCTTGGCGACGGTACGGGCAAGTTCACCGCGGGACCCACGACCGCGCTTCCTCTGCCGCCGTCGCAGATCGTTGCCGCCGACTTCAATCGCGACGGCAAGCTTGACCTGGCGGTCGCGCTGGGCGCTATGGGCTCCACCCTCGGGGCAATCTTGACCAATAACGGCAGTGCGAGTTTCTCGACCGCGATGATGCAGGCCGGGAGTCAGCCGCTATCGCTGGTGGCAGCCGATTTCAACGGCGACGGCAAGGTCGACTTGGCGGCGGCGGACTGGGGCTCGAACAGCGTGTCGGTGATGTTAGGGCAGGGCACCGGCAAATTCACTGCTCCCAATGTCTACACGGCTGGTATGCTGCCCATCGCGATAGCCGCTGGCGACGTCAACGGCGACGGCTCGATCGATATCGTCACGGCGAATAACGGCGCGGCGTCAATCTCGGTTCTTCCGAATCAGGGAAACGGCACGTTCGCTTACACTCCCTCATCGTATGCGGCGGGTCCGCAACCGAGAGCGCTGACGGTTGCCGACTTCAATGGTGACGGCAAGCTTGACGTCGCGACCGCGAATTCCGGCAATGGTACCGTTTCGCTTCTGTTCAACGACGGTTCCGGCCATTTGAGCAGCAGTTTCACGGCGCCGGCTGACAACCAGCCGTTCGCGCTAACGTCGGCCGATTTCAACGGCGACGGGATCCGCGATATCGCGGTTGCCAACCATCACTCCAACGACGTTTCAATCCTGTTCGGCGCTGGCCTGGGCTATTTCATGCCCCCCTCCAATTATCCGGTAGGCCAGGCCCCGGCGGCGATCGTCACTGCGGATTTCAATGGCGACGGTGCGCCCGACCTGGCGACGGCAAACTACGGCGGCAACTCGGTTTCAATTCTGCTCAACGACGGCTTTGGCGACTTCCCTTCCCCGGTCAACTTTGCCGCGGGCAATTATCCGCTGGCGCTGGCCAGCGGCGATTTTAATGGTGACGGCAAGCTCGATCTGCTGGTCGCCGCATCCGGAGACAATCAGGTCGATCTGTTACTGGGCGACGGTACGGGAAATTTCAGCGCGCCGACCACGTTTGCGGTGGGGCAGTATCCGCGCGCGATCGCGCTTGGCGATTTCAACGGTGACGGCAAGCTCGACGCCGCGGTAGCCAACGGGCTGGACAATACCGTTTCGATCTTGTTGGGCAACGGCTCCGGCGGGTTCGCCGCGGCCACGACTTTTTCGGTGGGAGCTGCACCGTCGGCGATCGTGGCCGGCGACTGGAATCGAGACGGGAAGCTCGACCTGGCGGTGGCGGACGCGGGGGCGAGCGCAGTGTCGATTCTATGGGGTGACGGAACCGGAAATTTCACCGTCGGTACTTTCTATGCGAGCAGCTCACCGTTCGGTATCGCCAGCGCCATCTTTGATTCGAGCGGATTGCCGAGCCTGGCTTTAGCGGGCATGGGGAACAATCAGGTGACCTTGGTACCTAGCTGCGCGTTTCTATTCTAACGGCGCTGCAGCCAGTGGGCGGATCTATCGAGTGTAAGTTCCGACGAAATCGGCGCTCGCGAGCACGTGACCCTTCATTGCTGCTTCAACTTCCACTGCACTAGCTCCGGGCTGCAACTTCAAGCTGGTATCAAGCGCGTAGAGGCGGAAATGATAATGATGGACTGCGCCTGATGGAGGGCACGGGCCCGCATATCCCTCGCGTCCAAAGCTATTGCGGCCTTGTTCTCCGCCATCCGAAATCGCGAACGCCTCGGCGACGTTTGGATCGAGATGACGGGCAGTGGCCGGCAGATTGTAGACTACCCAGTGGACAAAAGTCCCGCCCGGAGAATCCGGATCTTCGACGATGAGCGCCAAGGTTTTCGCGTTGGGCGGTACGTCGGTCCAGGTCAGCGCGGGGGAGTAATTTTTCCCATCGCAAGTGAACTGCTTTGGAATGGCGCCTTCCGGCGCGAAGGCTGAACTACTTAACTTCAAAGCGGTTTGAGCATATGCAGTTTGCGCTAATCCAAGCAATAGCACGCAGCAGGCCAACGCTTTCATCTGCTTGTTGATAAGGTGGACAAACATCCGCTTCTCTCCGTTTGAGCGCTCCACGTTGGTCAATTTTGCCGTAGTATCGCCGATGCTGGCGCTCACGCTCTGGGGGCCGCTACTTGCGGCCCGAGCCGGGCGCTCCGGGCGTGTCGACCAGCCGAGGGCCGCCCGGACGAATCTCGACGGCTCGGCCGAATAGCGTATCGTCGCGCAGCAGGAACATCACCGCCTCAGCGATAGCTTCGGGCTGTAGTATCTTGCTGGGAACGAGCGAAGACAAACCCGCCGCCGCTCGCTCGGCCGTCAGCCTGCGAACCAGCGGGGTGTCGACGATTCCCGGGCAGATGCAGTTTACTCGAATCTTGTGTTCGGCGGCCCATCCGACCAGCGAGTAGCTGAAATTGACCACGCCGGCCTTGGCCGCGGCGTAAATCGGATCGTGATGATACGGATAGAGTCCGGCCATCGAGGCCGTGTTGATAATCGCACCGCCCTCACGTTCCATCAAAGGAGCCGCCAGATAGCATCCCAGGATGACAGCCTGGAGGTCGATATCGAGCACCCTGCGCCAGGCCTCGAGACCGGCGCGCGGGAAGCCTGGCGGGCTCATCCCCGTACCGGCGTTGTTGAACAGGATGTCGAGCCGCCCGAAACGCTGAATCGCGGTATCGAGCATCCGAGCCGACTGCCCGGCGTCGGTCACGTCGGTTTTCACGAAAACCGCACGACCGCCCGCGCGCTCGATCAAGCCTACCGCTTCATCGCCGGTAGCGGAGTCGATATCGGCGATGACGATCGCCGCGCCCTCCGCGGCCAGGCGCTGCGCGCTGGCGCGGCCGATACCCGAACCTCCTCCCGTGATAACCGCTACCTTGCCCTCCAAGTTCATCCTAGATACTCCTGTATCGAGTTCGAGCTTGCCGTTTATCCGGCGTCAGTTATCGAGCGCGTCTAGCCGACACGCCCGAGCATCACGCCGAGCACCAGCAATAAGAGCACAGTCGCGGTCAGAAGCGTGAACGCCCGATCGCGTTGCTTGAGGAAAAAGAAGAAGGTGAATCCGACGCGGCCGAGCGGCACCATGGTCAGCACCAGCAGACCGAGCACCAGGATGGCGCGCGGCTGACCGTGGATCGCGTCGACGGCAAGCGCGCCCCAGGGTTGCCTATCGGCGCGCCGCCCCTGGGTTTGGATCTCGTGCACGCGAGCGACGTAAAAGCCGGGAGTTTCCAGCGCCATCACTATCAGTCCGAGTATCAGAAGGACGGCACTGGTGAGAACCGATACGCGAAGGATAATGGGCGTCCAGACGCGCAGAACCCGGTCTTCGTCCTGATCTGTCATCACTAGAACCCGTTCATAGCGCGCCAACCCATTTCGAGCGCGATTAACAGCAAGATTATTTCGAACACCAGCCGTAACGCTTGCACATTCGCGTGCATCAGCACCCGGCTTCCGACGAGGGCGCCTAACGTTACGCCGAGTGCGACCGGAGCCGCGATTACCACGGAGACGTCACCGCGAGACAGGAACACCAGGGCGCCCGCGCCGGCGGTGACGCCGATCATGAAGTTGCTGGTTGCGCTTGATACTTTGAGCGGCAGGCCCATCACGCTGTCCATCGCCACGACCTTGAGCGCGCCCGCGCCCACTCCGAGCATTCCCGACATCAGGCCGGCGACTACCATTATCGCGGCGCCACCGGGGAGATTGCGCACTCCATATGATACGAGCTTGCCGTCGCCGTCGGGGAAGCTGCCGCCAAGTTTCAAACGCACGGCGATGGGGTCATTTTTTGCGGATACGAATTCGCCATGTTTTCTTGCCGCGAAGTAAGCCGAAATCAGCATCATCGCCGCGAACAATATTTCCAGGGTGCGCGCCTCAAGGATTCCTGCCAGCGACGCGCCCACTACCGCGCCTGATACGGTCGCGACTTCGAGCGCCATCGCGACCCTCAGATTGGTCCATCCGTCGCGCACGAACGCCGCGCTGGCGCCGGCGCTGGTTGCCACGACCGATATCAGGCTGGCGCCAATTGCGACGTGAATCGGGACGTGTCCGAGTATCGTGAGCCCGGGCACGATAAAGACGCCGCCCCCCAGTCCGGAAATCGCTCCAATAAGGCCCGCGCCGACGGCCAGCAGCAGAAGTTTGGCAACGATGGTCAGCACGAGATTCCGCACCGGTTGTTCGAGGCGTTTTTCATAAACGAACCTTGCGCGTCTTCAGGACAATCCCCCCTTGATGTCGCAGCCGCTATCAGTCTGCTAGCGGCGAAATAGCAAAGATTCCCCCACAGGCAGGCCCAGCGCATGTCTGCGAATCCAGTCCAGCGCAACCTGCGAGGTCATTAGCTTGACCCAATCGCGATTGCCCCATAGCTGGTAGCGTCGCGATGTGCTGAAGCCTTCCGAATCCATCGCGACGCACACCGTACCGACCGGCCGCTCGGGCGTGCCTCCGCTGGGTCCCGCGACACCCGAAGTCGCGATCGCGATATCGCTGCCCGCGACGCGCCGCGCGCCTGCGGCCATTTCGCGCACGCACTCCTCGCTCACGGCGCCGTGCTGCTTGAGGGTTTCTTCGCGCACACCGAGAACCTTGATCTTGGACTCGTTGGAGTAGGTGACCAGATCGGCCTTCAAGTAATTGGAGCTGCCCGGCACGTTGGTCAGGCGATGGCCGATCAAGCCGCCGGTGCACGACTCGGCGACCGCCAGCGTAAGGCGCTTCTCGGTCAGCGCACGGCCGACCACTTCTTCCATCGTGGTCTCGCCTTCGGCGAAGACGAAGCTCGAAATTTTTTTACGCACTCGCGCGCTCAGCGATTCAAGCTTTTTGTCGACCTCTCCCGGCGCGCCCTCAACCAGGACGCGCAAGGATATCTGCGGGAAGCTTGCGCGAAACGACACCCGCGCCTCGTCGGGATGGATCAATCCGGCCACCGCCTCGTCCAGCGCCGATTCGCTGATGCCGAAGGTCTGAAACGTGCGCGCGGCGTAAATCGTGTCGCGCCCGCGATTGGCGACGATCCACGGAATCACGTTCTGTTCGATCATCGGTTTCATCTCGCGCGGCACGCCGGGAAGCACGATCAGATGAGCGGTGTGGCCGTCTTGCGTCGCGGCCATGCGAAAGCCCGGCGCGGTGCCGAGAGGATTGGGGATGATCTCGGCGGTCTCGGGGAACATCGCTTGTCTCAGGTTGTTCTCCGGCATCCGCCGCTTCAACGACGCGAACAATTGGCGGATCTTCTCAGCGGAATCTTCGTCGAAGCGGAGTTGGTGGCCGGTCAGGCGCGCGACTATTTCGGTGGTCAGGTCGTCGGCCGTTGGTCCGAGTCCGCCGGTCGAGATGACAACGTCGGCCATCGCGATCGCCGATTTCCACGCCCACTCGAGACGCTCGGGTACGTCTCCAACCGTCAGCACCGCGGCAACTTCGATCCCGGTTTCGGCGAGCTTATCGGCGATATAGTTAGAGTTGGTATCAACTATTCGCCCGCTGGTTAGTTCATCACCGGTGGAAAGAATGACCGCTCGCTGAATCATGGCTCATTTATACCAAAACCGTGTCTGGCATGCCCACGGACCTCATGCCCAAGTATACCTGTGAGAAACGCAACAACCGGGAATTGATTTCTTGCTGTTCCGGGGGCCAGGACCTCTTCTCGGCGTCATCGCTGCTCCATTGTCCCACGGTCGAGTCAACACGTGGTGTTCAAGCAGTTGCTCTAGCGGCTTGGGAAGAGGGGAACTACGCCAAGCACCGCTCTTGGCGGAAGTTCAATGAATCTGACCTCTGGCATTGCCGCCAATTGCTGTAAGCGATCTATAGGAAGCGAAGCGCGGATCGAGTCATACTGGGGAAAACTCTCGATTACCGAACCGCCAAGCGCGTCAATCCGTGCCAGTACCGCCTTAGTAACTTTGGTGTCGATATCCACCACCGTGTTGCCAGCACTATCGATCTCGACAGCGATATGCAGTCGTGCAGCGGCCCCTTGCGGATTCCTCCGATACTCCCGTTGGAACTTCAACAGATGGGAATCAATCTTCCGCTCTTCAGGGGATCGCGACTTCTTCTCGGCGATAATGGCCGCCATCTGGGCAGTAGCGCTTTCGCTAAGTTCCACTCGTTTGCTAAGTTTCACCCGTTTGTTACTCAACCCCCCTTTCGCGGGGCTAACAAATCTGACCTCCGGCATCGACGCCAATTGGTCCAAGCGAGCTATCGGCAGCGAAGCGCGGATCGCGTCATACTTGGGAATACTCTCGATTACCGAACCGCCAAGCGCGTCGATGCGTGCCAGCACCGCCTTGGTAACTTGAGTGGTGATATCTACGACGGTGTTGCCAGCATCATCGATCTTGATAGCGTTCGCCCGTGCATAGGCCTCGCGTGGCATGGTCCGGTAGTCGCGTTGGGCCTGCAACAACTGGGAATCAATCTTTCGTTGCTCCGAGCTGAGCGATTTTTTGGACTCTTGACCGTCCGCTAATGAATAAAATGCGTGGATCAGCAACGTGGCGCCGATGAGACAACAAAGGACGCGAACGAGCTTGGTTTTTTTTGCCTGTGACGAAAGCATAGACCTCTCCAGGGGGCGGCGTTCGGTCAGCGAAATCCAAGTGTGGTGCGAGGAATCGTAGAGTTTCGACACGTTCGCTCCTTCCCTAAGGGCGGCCATTGCCCGTTTAACCTCGCGGGTTCTATGTGGCAAATATTTCGAGTCTCGGGCAACCTCAAAACAGACAGCTAGAAAAGCCGCGCTAGTATCCGCAGCACGATATTGGCGTAAATGGCGGCTGCCACGTCGTCGAGCATCACGCCCAAGCCGCCCCGCACGTTGCGGTCGATCGTATTGGCGGGAAAGGGCTTCACGATATCGAACAGCCGGAAAAGCGCGAAGCCGGCGACGAGATGCTTCCAATCAACCGGATTCAGGAACATCGTCGCGATCATTCCGAGCACCTCGTCGATCACGATATGGGAGCTGTCGGGCTCGTTGAAGATCTCCTCGGCCCGGCCCGAGATCCAGCAAGCGGCGACGAACAGCACGACGAAGGCGGGGACGGTTATCTGCCATGGGACGTGCCAGATGCCGCCGAAAATCGCCCAAGCGATAACCAGGCCGACGACCGAGCCTGCGGTGCCGGGCGCGACCGGGACGAAGCCCGCGTATCCGGCGGTCGCCAGAAATACAATCAGCTTGCGCATGACAGCGTCTGGGCTCTGGCGGCGGATGCCACGCGGGTCAATCGGCGCGCGGTGGAATCGGCGGCTCTTCGAGTCCGAGTTCGACCGATACCACGCCCTCGATTTCGCGCGCGATTCGATTCGCCAGTTCGTCCCACGGAGGGACCAGCGCGGCGCTGCGGAGAGTTACGACGCCGTTGGCGGTTCCCACATTAATCGCTGCGCTTCCAATCTTCGGATGGGCGAACAGGGCGGCGCGGACCTGGGCCGTGATCGCGGCGTCGCGGAGTTTGATCCTCGATTCGGCGCCGGCGTCGCGGTCCGTGAGACGCGCCCCGTCGGCCAGAAGCTCAGCCAGGGTCGACATCGGCATCGCCGCGGTATTGATGACCAGGTCGTACACGCTGGGATCGTCCATGTCGATGTTCAGCATCGTCTGCAGCCGCGAACGCACCTCGCGGCCATAATCGCGCAAACGCCGCGCTGCAGCCGCGGGCTCCAGATTCTCGTCGGCCGCGACCTGGCGCTTGCGCTCGTCGAACGGCGCGACGGTACGGACGCGCAGCACGTGACCCGCGCCTTCAGGTACGAACAGCGGAGTCGCACGGCCTACTATCACTCTTCCCTCGACGGTCAACTCCTTCAACAGCATCGCGCTGTAGAAGACATACAGCTTGACCGTGTCGGTTCGCAGGCGTTCCCAAAAATGAGGCGTCCGTTCGTCGACCAATTGTAACTGCCCGGGAGTAACCTGATAGCGGCGTGCGGCCGCAGCCAGGATGTCGGTGCTGTTGATCAATTCATAGCCAAGCTGATCTGCCGTCATCTGACCTAGCATTAGGCCGCGACTGCCGAGCTGTTGGCCGATTGCGATTAGTGCCATGACCCCTCTGTGTGCTGCGCAGATTGACCGCGCCAATCTTAGGGAGTCCGGCCCACGCAGGCAAACAGGGATTCATAATCATTTCAAATTGATGCGTAGCCTGCCGCCGGCGGCGTCGCTAAACTGCTAGGGTTTAACGATCGTCGCTCTGCCGAACCGTGTAAAGTAGGCGGCGCGAGCCGCTTTTCTATCGCAAAATGAAGCGCGCGGAACGAATCGCGCGCAACGCCGGGTGATGGTGAGGGAATGGAACGCAAGAAAAAATCGGCGATGCTCAAAGGCAACACGATCGAACCGGGGCCGGTGCGCGGGGAGATGACCGCCGCCGAGCTTATCGATAGCGCTTTCCTGGCCTACAACGGACGCCGCCTGCGCGAGGGCTGCCAGTTGTTCGCGGAAAAGATGCTCGAACCGGATACCACCGTCGGAGTGAGCCTGACCGGAGCGCTAACGCCGGCGGGTATCGGGATGTCGTGCCTGATTCCGCTTATCGAGCACGGCTTCATCGATTGGATGGTCTCGACGGGCGCCAATCTTTATCACGACACGCACTTTGGCCTGGGCCTGAAGATGTTCCAGGGCTCGGCCGAAGCCGACGACGTTGCGTTGCGCGCCGCGGGCGTGGTGCGCATCTACGACATCTTTTTCGACTACAAGGTGCTGCTGTCGACCGACGCGTTTTTCCGCGAAATCGCGCGCGGCGCCGAGTTCCAGCGTTCGATGGGGAGCGCGGAATTCCATTATCTTGCCGGCCGTTACGTGGCCGAGCGCGAGCGGATGCTGAAGCTTAAACGGCGCTCGCTGCTCGCTTCCGCCCACGAGTATGCGGTCCCGATCTACACCTCGTCGCCGGGCGACTCGTCGATCGGGATGAACCTCGCGCTGCTCGAATTGGAGGGCGGCAAGCTCAGGCTCGACCCGCTGGCCGACGTCAACGAGACGGCGGCGATCGTGTATGACGCCAAGCGCGCGGGCGGCAAGAGCGCGGTATTCATCCTGGGCGGCGGCTCGCCAAAAAACTTCGTGCTCCAGACCGAGCCTCAGCTTCAGGAAGTGTTGGGAGTGGCGGAGAAGGGGCACGACTACTTCTTGCAGGTGACCGACGCGCGTCCCGACACCGGCGGACTCTCCGGTGCGACGCCGTCGGAGGCGGTGAGCTGGGGCAAGATCGATCCCAATCGTTTGCCGGATACGGTGGTCTGCTACGTCGACGCGACCGTCGCGCTGCCGCTGATCACCGCCTACGCGCTCGCTCGCCGCAAGCCGCGAAAGCCGCGGCGTCTGTACGAGCGGCGCGAACAGATGACGGAGGAGCTGGCGTCGGCTTACGACAAGGTGCGCAAGCGGCGGCTCAAACGAGGAGAATCATGAGCGAGTTTGATGCCGAGCTGGAGCTGGCGCGCAAGGCTGCTCTCGCGGCAGGCGATATTCTTGCGCGTTACTACCAGGATCGGCGTTCGTATACGGTCGGCTCCAAGGGTTACGACAATCCGGTGACGTCCGCCGATCTCGAGGCCGACGCTGCCATCAAGCAGATGCTGGCGCCGGCGTTCCCGGGGTACGGATGGTTATCGGAGGAAACTTCCGACAACGGTGACCGGCTCAAGTGCCGCCGCGTGTGGATCGTCGATCCGCTCGACGGCACCAAGGAGTTCATCCACGGCGTTGACGAGTTCGCGGTCGCGATCGCGCTGGTCGAAGACGGTGTCCCGGTGCTAGGCGTTACCTACAATCCGATCAAGCGCGAGATGTATTGGGCCGCGCGTGGCACCGGATGTCATCTCGGACGCAAGCGCGTACACGTCAGCCGCTGTCACGCGCTCGATGAGGCCACGATACTCGCCAGCCGCAGTGAGCTGTCGCGCGGCGAGTGGGAAGCGATCAAGCAGAAAACGATCGTCAAGCCAACCGGCAGCGTCGCCTACAAGCTGGCGCTGGTCGCGGCGGGGGCTGCCGACGCAACTTTCACCCACTCGCCCAAGAGCGAATGGGATATCGCGTCGGGAGCGGCACTGATCGCCGAGGCGGGCGGACGGATGACCGATATCGAGGGGCGCGAGCTGCGCTTCAATCAGTTGTTGGTCACGATCGGCGGACTGATCGCGTCCAACGGCGTGCTGCACGAACCGCTGACGGCGCTGGCCCATCGCCATCGGCGGGCGGCGGCGCACTAGCGCGTCAGATCTTCTGCTCGCCGCTGCCCCACAGCAGGAAGCCGAACAATCCGATCAGGTAGATCACGGCTGTGAGGTAGAAGACCATCGCGAACGATCCGGTGGATTGCAGAATCAAGCCGGTAATCGCGACGCCGACAATTCCTGGCACCGTCGCGGCGGTGTTCGAGATGCCCATCAGGATGCCGGCGTAGCGCGGACCAACGTCGAGATGGTTCACGCCGAAGCCCGAGAACGCCAAAGCGGACGACATCGCCGAGATCGTAAGCAACAGGATCGCGACGCCGGGCGAGCTCACCCTTGGCAGCACAAACAGCGGCAGCGCACCCAGCGTGAACGCCAGGGTTTGCATCAGCTTGCGCAGCGCGGTGACGCTCAAGCCGCGCGCGAGCAGCCAATCGCAGGCCCATCCGCCGAGGTTGCTCGCGATGAAGGTCGAAAGCCACGGAACCATCGCGTACCTGCCCACTTGCGCCATCGGCACGCCGAGGCTCCGATGAAGGTAGGTCGGCATCCAGAGCAGGAATATGTAAAGGCCCCAATTATTGCAGACGTGAGCGAGGATGATCGCCCAAACCGCTTTTTCGCCAAAGATCCGGCGCCACGGAATCGACTCGATCCGCGCCGCTTGCGGACGATCGGCAACGATCAGCGCGAGTTCCCGCGCGGATATCGAGTCGGATTCTTCGGGGCTGTTCGCGGCCTTTAGATTCCACGCGACCACCCACACGATCCCGAGTGCGCCGAAGATGTAGAACGCCGCCGGCCATCCCATCGCGATAATCAGCGGCGGCGTCAACAGCAGCGCCAATACCGAACCCAGATGGATGCCGCTTAGGTTGAGCGCGAGCGCTCGCGCCCGCTCGCTGGTGCGAGTCCATCGCGCGGCGAGGCTGTGTATCGCCGGGAAGTTTACGCCTTCGCCAAGACCGAGCATCACGCGAACCAGCAGCAGCATCGGGAACGACGTAGATGCGGGAGGCGTCAGGATGGTCGCAAGCGACCACGTCACCACGCCGAAGGCGAGTATGCGCTTGCCGCCGAAGCGATCCGCCATCCAGCCGCCGAGCAACTGCGAGACCAGATAGCCCCAGAAAAATGCCGACAGCACCATCCCCTGAGTGGCCGCGTCGAAGCCTCGATCCCGCGCCATCGGAATGATCGCGACCGAGATGTTAACCCGGTCGATGTAACAGAGGACCGTGGAGAGAAAGAACAGCCCGACCAGTGTGTAACGCAGGGGCCATCGCGGCGCATCCGACCGCAGCGGAATATGTCGGGCTGGAGCAGGCATGCCGTCGCGAGCTTAATCTGAGATCGACGCGAGAGCCAGCCGCGTCCGCATGCTCGCTATCGCGATCTGACGGGTTTGATCAGTGCAAACGCGGCGAGGCGCGCGAAGACCCGTCGAGAGACGGGCTCCGCGCGCCTCGCTGCGCTATTTATGAGGACCTATGCGCCTCGACGCGGCACCCGATAGCCCGCTAGCGGCCGAGCGCTTGCCGAATGCTGTTGAGAATATAGATAAAGTCGCGGTCGCTGCGCACTTCACCCATCAGCGCGACCTGCGACAGCATTTCCATCTCTTCGGGTGTGATGGAGTGGATGCGTCTTAAGCGCTCGTCCTTACGAAAAGAATCCCACGCGGTAACGTTGCTCGGCAGCGTCCGAGTGTGGAGAAGTTCGCGCGCCCCAGGATTGGCGAGGAAGTAGAGGTCGCGGCGTTCCAGTCCCAGCACGTCGGCCAACCTGGTTACGATTTTGTCCGACGGATGACGTTTCCCGGATTCCAAATGGCCTACGTATGGAGTGGAAGTGCCGATCCGTTGCGCGACTTCTTCCTGGGTGAGGTCGAGCTGGCGTCGACGGTCGCGAACCACCTGCCCGAAAGTGACTGCTTTTGGTTTGGCCATGATTAGCTCCTTACTCAAAAGTCGCACGCGAATTGCTTTGAAGCCCACCCACGCTTCAAGGGTCATCGGCTACGACATAACTGTTATGTATTTGAGTTAGCACCAAACCGACAAGTGGGCAAGAAAAGAATCAAACAGTAAATCGCTAAAATCCACAATTCTGTAGAGAAGTAACATCGCTCATCCGCAGTGGCCAAAGCCGGTGCTATCGGGAAAACCCTTTTAGAATCGGCTTGAAAGTCCCGATTATGGCATTGGGCAGAATGGTTTTCTAGCTGAATAGGATTAGAATGAGACACTTTATCGAGCGATATCGTCTAATAGTTGCCGCCTCCGCAACGTGCGCTTCAGACTCAGTTGCCGTAAGCGTTGCGGCCCCGATCCAGACGAATCGAAAAGTCGCTTGCGCCGGTCAATTCGCGCGCCGGCGTCTTGAACGGGACCTCGGCTTCGTGGCGCAACCCTTCGACTCTAATCTTGTCCTCGGCCAGCTTTTTTCCCCGTTGGTCGAAGTAGCTGACCTCTACGCTGATCGCTTTTAAATCGGAGCCGCTGTTTTTCAGGACGCCCTGGACGAAAACGCGATCGCCCTGGCGTTCGATATGGCCGTTAACCACCTGCACCGGCTCGATCATCACAAGCGAATAAAGGACAAAAACAATGAAGGCCGCCGCGACGGCGAGCAGAACTATCGAACGCCTGCGTGATTTGGTCTTCTCACGCCCGTGATTGGTTTGCGCTTTGGATGGTGATATCGGCAAGGTCCGTCTCCGATGCAGAGGTCAACTGCCTGGGAAAAATAGATCCTCAAGCGTCATTACACGCCAGACTCAGTAGGAACGCGGCAGGCCCAGCACATGCTCGCTGATCGAGTTTAATGCCATCTCCTGGCTAAGCGGAGCAATTTTCAACAGCCGCGCTTCGCGAAAGTAACGCTCGACGTCGCCCCTTCTGCGTCGCAATGCTAGGCCGCGATTGTGCTGCTGGCAAGCGCCGCCGCGGGTCGATCGGGCTTGGGGATTCTCTCTCATTCGGCGCGGTTAATCGATGACTAAACAGGCGGCAGATGCCGCTTCGACAGGCGGTTTTGACCAGGTTCGTTGTTCGGTTTGCCTTTCTCTCTGTGCATATCTGCGATGTCGGCGTGGCTAATAGCGTCGGTACAATTCTTGAAGATGGCCTGATAATCCGTTGTGATGGTGACGGCTTTTTAGGTGAACGTCGCGTAATCCAAATCGGCGCTAGACGGACAGAGGTGAAGATTGATGATGAGAAAGATACCGACCAACATGATGACCGGGTTCAGACTCCTGGGACTGCTAGGGATGCTGCTGGTGCTGGGTGCCGTCACGGTCCGCGCTGCGGACGAAGACCCGCCGACTACCTCAGCCAAGAGGAAGGGAGGAGTTATACACAGACCGATCAATCCTATAGGTCTAAAGGCCGCGCACCGGGATATCGACCAGCTTCGCGGCGACGTAGACAATCTGCGCCGGCAGGAGAGCGATAACGTTACCGCCGTGCAGAAGATCCAGCACGACATCAAGGTGGCGCTGCCGGCGACCGCGAATGCCGCGCCGCAAACGATCGGCGAACACGTCGCGGTGGTGGAAAAGGATCTGTCTGATACCAAGAAGAGCCTGGCCGACAACCTTGGTGTCCATGTTCATGGGCTGGTTGACGCCACCTATGAGTACAATCTCAACCATCCCGAATCGCAGCCAGGCCAGTCCGGTAGCGGGATTAACCAGTATCGGCAGTTCGACACCGATCCCAACGGCTTCGAGCTGACGCAATTTCAGTTGCACGTCGACCGCACGGTTGAAAACGGCCTCGGTTTTGTTGCCGACATCAATTTTGGCAAAACTGCCGAAGTCCTGAGCGCCGACACTCGTTACAGCAACGGTTCTCCATCGAACGAGGAGGTCGATCCAACGCAGGCCTACGCGACCTACACGGTTCCGGTGGGGAGTGGAATCAACCTTTCGGCCGGAAAATTCGTCACCCTGCTCGGCGCGGAGGTTATCCCCACTTACAACAACCTGAACTACAACGAATCGCGCGGCCTGCTGTTCACGCTTGGCGAGCCGCTGACTCATACCGGGGTCAGGGCCAACTACGCGTTCAACGACAAGATCGCGCTGACGATGGGAGTCAACAACGGATGGAACGACGTCTCCGACAACAACGACGGCAAGACTATTGAAGGCGAGATTTCGCTGACGCCGAATGCGGCCTGGACGATCCTGTTAAACGGGATATTCGGACCGGAGCAGGCTAACCACGGTAATTCGAAGCTTGGCGCGATCGATCCGGTCGTGACCTGGAAGACTCCGCTCACCGGCGTAACGCTGGTCGGCGAGTACCTCTACGCTCATGAAGACAATCCGGTGGCGGTTTCGCCACTGGCGCTCGGCGCCAATCAGGGACCCAACCCGCTGCTTGAGTTGTCGGGATGCCCGGTCACGCAGTGCGTTCGCCATGGAGTCGACTGGCAGGGAGGTGCCGGCTATATCGTCTACGACCTGAACGACAAGATAGAGCTTGTGGCGCGCGGCGAGTATTTCCGCGACAGCGACGGCGTGGCCAGTGGGCTCCGCCAGTCGCTCGGCGAGGTGACGCTGACGCTGAACTACAAGATCGCCAATGGGCTGTTGTGGCGGCTCGAATACCGTCACGACGAATCGAACGAGAGCCCGTTCTACACCAATCGTGGAACGCCGGCCAAGTTTGCGAGCCTGGTCGATCAAGGACTCGTGGCGCCGGTCTACACGATCTCGGGCCAGGATACGATGCAGGGCGCCTTTATCTACTCGTTCTGAGGTTTCGAGGAACCGCGGCGCAGGGCGGGCTCGCGCATCGGGCGAGCCCGCCCTTTTTCTTAGTCGATTGGTGCAGTTAGGATACAGTTCGCCCGTTAAGACCGCTCCTTCGGCCAATGAGCCCGACGCTTGCCCTAATCGTCCTGGTCCTGCTGATTGCCGGTCCGCTGGCTGCGGCGCCTCTGGAACGGAATATCGAGTTCTATTTTCTGGCGATCGGAGTGCTGGCGATCGTTTTGGCTCGGCGGCTTAGCTGGGCGTTGGCGTGCGACGCCGCTCGCGCTCCGGTAGGGATCGCGATCGCCGTTGCCGTATCCGGAGTAATCTTCGGCGCGACGCGAAGGCGGCTCGATCGGCTGTTCGTAAGGCTCGAATCGATGGCGCCGCGCAGCGTACTCTCCGGGCTCGCGGTCTTCGTGATCGCGTTGCTGTCGGGCGTAATCACGGCAGTCGTGGCGGCGATGTTGCTCGCCGAGACGGTGAACTTGATGCGGCTGCCGGAGCCGGCACGAGTTCGAGTCACGGTCTTCGGATGCTACGCGATAGGATTGGCCTCGGCTCTAACGCCCTTGGGCGGGCCGCTCGCCGCGCTGGCGGCCCGGGCGATGGGCCTTCCGTTCATCGGCCTTTTCGCGCTGCTGGGACCGTACGTATTACCCGGTATCGTATTATGCGCGTTGGCCGCCGGATATTCGGCACGAGGATGGCTGTTGGAAAGGGGCGCTCTCGTCCATGTCCGCGAGCGATGGCTCGACGTTGTGCTGCAGACGGTTAAGATCTATGCCTTCGTTGCGGGATTGGTTCTGGTCGGCGAAGCGCTGGCGCCGTTCGCCGAGAGCTACGTCAGCAGGGTCAGTTCGCCGGCGCTGTTTTGGATGAACAGCATTTCGGCGGCGCTCGATAACGCGACGCTGGTCGCGCTCGAGGTCCACAAAATGAGCGCGGAGCGGGCGCGGATGGCACTTATCGCGCTGCTGGTCTCGGGCGGGATGCTGATACCGGGCAACGTGCCGAATATCATCTGCGCCGGACTCCTGAAGATCGGCAGCTCGGCGTGGGCGAGGGTTGCAATTCCATTGGGATTGGTAATGATGAGCGGATACTTTCTGATGCTGATTGGTCGCGCTTGATACTGGACAAACGGGTCTTAGCCGTGAGCATTCAGCAGGCAGATGCTTCCGCGTTGGGCGTTGCGCTTCATTCGATTTCGTGGCAGAAAGCACAGATGCCCGCGTCTTCGCGGCCTTTTGTGGAGCCGCCGTTGAGGTACGAATCTTGAATGCTTGGCCACGGGAGCGTTCGCCTTCGCGGCGGCCGACACTTTATTTGAGAGGCTCAAACGCAATTACAAAGGGCTTGCCCCCTAAGTGGCAAGGAGGATTGTGCGTCCGATGACCCCAAAACAAGTTCTGCAGATGATCAAGGAAAAAGGGACTGGGCTGATAGATCTCAAGTTCTTGGATCTATTGGGAACCTGGCAGCATTTTACCGTTCCTATCAGCGAGTTCCGCGACGAGTCGACCTTCGAGGAAGGGCTTGGTTTCGACGGTTCGTCGATTCGCGGATGGCAGTCGATAGAGTCCAGCGACATGTTGGTGATCCCGGACCCTGCTACGGCCGTGATGGAGCCTTTCACCAAGGATCCCACGCTGACCATGATCTGCAACATCCAGGACCCGATCACCCGCGCCGATTACACCCGCGACCCGCGCAACGTCGCGCGCAAGGCCGAGGCCTATCTCAAGTCAACCGGCATCGCCGATACCGCCTACTTCGGCCCCGAGCCCGAGTTCTTCATCCTCAACGGCGTCCGCTACGACACCAACCAGCACTCCAGCTACTTCTACATCAATTCGGAAGAGGGCTGCTGGAACAGCGGTAAAGAGGGCGTCAACCTCGGCTACAAGCCGCGCTACAAGGAGGGCTACTTCCCGGTTGCGCCCAACGACAGCTTGCAGGATATCCGCAGCGAGATGGTGCTCGAGATGGAGCGGGTCGGAATCCGCGTCGAGAAGCATCATCACGAGGTCGCGACCGCGGGTCAGGCTGAGATCGATATGCGCTTCCAGTCGCTGGTCAAAATGTCTGACTGGCTGACCTGGTACAAGTACATCTGCAAGAACGTCGCGGTCCGCCACGGCATGACGGTGACGTTTATGCCCAAGCCGATCTTTGGCGACAACGGCTCCGGCATGCACACCCATCAGAGCCTGTGGAAGGGCGAGACGCCGCTGTTCGCGGGATCGGGCTACGCCGGGATGTCGGATATGGCGATGCACTATATCGCCGGCATTCTGCATCACGCGCCGGCGCTTGCTGCCTTCACCAACCCCGGCACCAACTCGTATCGCCGCTTGGTGCCCGGATTCGAAGCGCCGATCAACCTGGCGTACTCCAGCCGTAACCGCTCGGCTTCGGTGCGCATCCCGATGTACTCGCCGTCGCCGAAGGCCAAGCGAATCGAGGTCCGCTTCCCCGACCCGACTTGCAACCCGTATCTGGCGTTCTCGGCGATGTTGATGGCGGGACTTGACGGAATCCAGCGCAAGATGGATCCGGGCCAGCCGCTCGACAAGGACATCTATGCGCTGACGCCGGCGGAACTGGCCGAAGTGCCGAGCATGCCGCCGTCGCTCGAAGCCGCGCTCGATAATCTCAAGCGCGATCACGAATTCCTGCTCAAGGGTGACGTGTTCACTGCGGATCTGATCGAGACCTGGATCGATTACAAGATGAGCAAGGAAGTCAGCCAGACGCGGCTGCGGCCCCATCCGTACGAGTTTGCGCTCTACTTCGACGCGTAAGCCGGAATCGATGAATCGCTCAAGGGCGGCGGGCGTCGAGCCCGCCGCCCTTTTTCTTGCATCGGAGACGTTTTGCAATGACGGACAGGCCGGGGCGCGGGCGAACCTTTAGTTCGCTCGCGCCCCGGCCTGTCATGCGAGCGCTGGCTACGAATCGGGCGCGCCGACGCTAGTCCTCGAAGCCGAGTTGCTTTAGCGCCTCGCGCGCCTCGACAGCGTCATCCTTGTGGACCATCAGCCGAACCAGAACCCCCGGCGCGGTCCCCAGCATCCGCGACGATTCGTCGTCGAAGATGAAGGACTCGATACCCCCCTGTTCGAGCAGGTCGCGCGCCATCCCGACCTCTGTCGGATCGATTAGCGCAAGCACTTGCTCGAGCTCTGATTGGTCGGGAATTTTTTCCGAAGCCATTGACCCCCGCTAAGACCCAAAACTGGATCACTTCCAGACTAGCGCGCCCGCTGCGCCAGTGCACGACCCTATCCCGGTAATCACGCTCGCTCGGAGGCGGGGCTTTCGCGCATGATCGCGCGGATGCGATTGTAAAGAAACGCCGCCGCGCCCAGCACTATCACGACGCCGATCACGCTGTCGAAGCGATGGAAGTAGGGCGCCAGATCGCGCCAGTGCTGGCCGAGCTTCATCCCGGCATAAGCCAGCGCGAGGCACCACGGATAGGAGCCAACTAACGTGTAAATACTGAAGCGCGCCAGATCCATCCGCGCGATTCCCGCCGGCAATGCGATAAACGTGCGAATCACCGGCAACAAACGGCTGAAGAAAACCGCAGCCGAGCCGTAGTTCCAGAAGAAGTGGTCGGCGATCTCGAGCTCATACGGCGGAATCAGCACGTAACGTCCGTAGCGCTCGAGAAACGGGCGTCCGCCGTGGACGCCGACGAAATAGGCGACGTACGATCCGAGCAGGCATCCCACCGCGCCGGCGATCGCCACGCCTTGCAGGCTGAAGTGCCCGGTCGACACCAGGTAGCCCGAGAACGGCATGATCACTTCCGAGGGCAGCGGGATGCAGGCGCTTTCGATCGCCATCATCATCAGCACGCCGCCGTACCCGGTCGCCGAAATCGTCGCGATAATGAACGCTGACAGTAGGGTCAGGATTTTTTCAACCATCTAATTGCCGAACTTAGCCCTTTATCCTGGAAGCTGTTCGCTCAGAGCACGAAGCGCGTGCCGACGCTGTTCTGCACGAACGCATTGGGAAACTCGCGCGCAATCGCATGCGTGGCGCGCCATCCGGTGCAATGCGCCGGTACTACCATCTGCGGACCGATCTCTTTCAACGCGGCGACAGTAGGGCCGATAATCGGTTCGAAGATCGCGCCCGAGAGATGGAATCCTCCCATCACCGCATGCACTCGCTGAACTCCGGTCAGCTTCTGCGCGTGTCGAATCGTGTTGATCGCGCCGGCGTGGCCGCATCCGGTCAGAACCACCAGGCCCTTGCCCTTGAGGTTTACAACCACCGCCTGGTCGTCGTGAATTAGCGGGTCGGGCTGCCAGTGGCCCGCGACCTTGGCCTGATGAATCGGGAAGCCGGTCTCGAAGTCGGTTGAGCGATGGACCTGGCCGGTCACCATTATCAAACCGCCCACCAGGTACGACGGCGCGCGCTCCTGGATCAGCTCGATACCCTCGTGATGGAGCACGCGATAATCGGGCGGCGGCAGATTAAATTCGTGGCCGTCGGGGAAAACGACCTTGCGCTCGAGCAGCGCGTCGGGATGGAGCAGCAACGGCATCTTGCGCGGCCCCAGCCGCTCGACCAGCCCCATCAGTCCTCGGGTGTGATCGGCGTGGCCGTGGCTGAGCACGATCGTATGGAACTCCTTGGGCTTGCCGTCGAGTACGTCGAGATTGTGCGTCAGCCCGTTCTTGCTGAGGCCGGCGTCGAACAGAATCGAGTCGCTGGTGTTGCCGGCGCTGACCTTCACGATCGCGGCGAAGCCGTGCTCGGCGACCAGAGTTTCCTTCGTTAACCAGTCGGGACCGAGCGATACCCGCCTGACGGTTTCGGAACCCGGCAGCAGCACGTCGATGAAATTATCGAGAACCGTGGTGATCTCGACCCGGTCGACCTCTTTGAGCGGCGTATTCTGCGATGCCATCTTGACTAACTCCGCGAGGGACGTTGCTTGTCCGGCTTACAGGTTGTCGTAGCGCGGCCGACGCTTCTCTTGAAAGGCGCGAATGCCCTCCTTAAAGAAGGGACTGCTGGTGCACAATAACTGATTACGATCCTCGACCGCCATCGCCGCTTCGAGGCTGCCGGCGTCGATGTTAACGGCCAGCCCGTCCTTGGTCAGGCGCAGGCCGAGCGGTGAGGTGTAGAGCATATCGTCGGCCAGCCGGCGCGCCGCGTTTTCCAACTCGCTATCGGGCGTCACCTCAGATACCAGGCCGGTGGCGAGCGCGCGCTTGGCGTCGATGAAGCGGCCGGTCAGCAGCAGTTCCGAAGCGACCGACATTCCCACCAGCCGCGGCAGGAAATAGGACGTTCCCATATCGGTTCCGGTGAGCCCGATACGAATGAACGCCGCGTTCATCCGCATCGATTCGCCGGCCAGCCGGACGTCGGCCGCCAGCGTCATCGAAAACCCGCCGCCGCAGGCAACTCCGTGGATAGCGGCGATAATCGGTTGCGGTGCCCGGCGCATCATTATCGGAATCTCGCTGACATGGCGCTGAGCGCGGACACCGGTGGTGGTATTGAAGAATCCCGCAGGTCCGCTCTCGCCCTGCTCGCGCAAATCGAGGCCGGCGCAGAACGCCCGTCCCGCCCCGCGCATAATCACGACCCGCGTGCCGGTATCAGCCGGGAGGCCGCTGAAGAAGTCGCGCAA
Organism: Binataceae bacterium (SeqCode); assembly: GCA_050010455.1. Taxonomy (GTDB): domain Bacteria; phylum Desulfobacterota; class Binatia; order Binatales; family Binataceae; genus DATJOQ01. The sequence continues at coordinate 27,826 of JBEKLA010000025.1, forward strand.
CTCCTCGATCATGGTCGAGTTGATCGCGTTGAGCACATGCGGGCGGTTGAGAGTCAGCCAGACGATCTGGCCTTCGTGCTTTACGTCCAAAGTTTCGTAAGCCATACGATTTCTCTCCAAATCGGTTGTGCGTCGCGATTCAAATCCGGACCGGCTAACCATAGCGTGTCGCGCTGTTTGGGTTAAGGGCTGAAGAACGCACGCTTTCTGATACCTCGGCGGCGCGCTGGCTTGAATCGACGCGAGCGCGCGTGCGACGCTCGATATCATGTCAAGCGAGGACCAAGAGCGTTCATCGCGACCCGTTGCGCCGGGCGCAACCTCCGGCGGGCGAGCGGGTGTAGCCGACTACTTTGGCCGTCTCGCGTCCGTGTACGGCGAAGGCGAATACTATCGGAAGCGGCGGGCCGCCGTGATCGCGGCGATTAATCCGGAACTCGTGCGGGCGCGAACCGTTCTCGATCTCGGATGCGGCAACGGGCGCTATGCGGCGAATTTCGCGGAGGTCGCTCGCGACTCGCGGATCGTCGCGGCCGATTTGTCGTACGAGATGCTGAGCGCCGCCAGGCAACGAGGGATGAATAATATCCACCTGGTGCGGTGCGACGCTTCGGCGATCCCGTTTTCGTGCCGTTCGTCGCCGATCTCGATCGATGCCTGGCGGAGATCGTCCGCGCGCTCGCCAGCGGCGGGATGCTGATCGCGACCTTCGGCGGAAGCGGCGTGCGCGATCAACTGCGCCAGCGGATCGACGCCGAGCGATGGCGGCGATTCGAGTCGATCGCGTTCGGTGTCAGGCAGTTGGAGCGCGCAGATATCAGCGAGAGCCGTTATCGCGCCGCGTATCAACGAGCCGGGTTAATCCCGCAGACCACGGATGTGTCGTTCACGCTGAGCTGGGCCGGACTCGAGGAGTGGATCGGGCTGCGATGGCTAAGCCTGGTTGACGAGTCGGAGCGCGTCGCGGCAGAGGAAATCCTTAGGTTGATGCGGCCCGCCGACGAATCGTGGGCTACGGTACTTCACGAGCCGCTGATGGTCGGGCGCAAGCCGTGACAGTGCGAGCGGTGGCGGGCGATCCTTAAACGCTCGCCACCACCCGCACTCGTCTTCTTAGCCGGGATTTCCGGCCTAAAAACTAGATCTTAGGCAGGATGTCCTCCTTGAGTCTCCGTAGATCGACGAGGGTCTTTGCGGTGGGCACGCCGGTGAATGGCGGCCACAGCAAGGGGAGCGTCAGGCCGGCTTCTTTGTAGCGCTTGAGGTTGTCGGTGATCTGTTGCACCGTACCGGTCATCGAAGGAGTCAGTTTTCCTCGCGGTGTCTGATCGGTCTTTTCGCTGGTGATGTCGAAGAAGAGCATGCTCGCGATTTCGAGATCATCGACGGAGCGCGGACTGCCAAGCTTCTCGAGTTCTTCTTTAATCGCCGAGCGCCAGCGCTTGATGTCGTCGGGAGTGTCCAGGACCCCGATCCAGCCGGCCAATCCATATTTGGCCACCCGCTTGGCGGCGAGCTTCGGTACCTTGATCCCCCCGCAAAAGATTGGCGGGTGAGGCTTCTGGACGGGCTTTGCGCCGAAGCCGCATTTTGGGAACGACGCGAACTCGCCATGATACTCAAAGAGATCCTGCGTCCAGATGCCCTGCATGATCTCGATGGTCTCGACGACGTGCCGGTTGCGCCGGTCGTAGAGGTGCGCAGCGCTCGCGGCCTCGAACTCCTCAGGCATCCAGCCGCTCCCCACGCCGACGTTGACCCGTCCGCCTGAAAGGTGATCCCAGGTAGCGATCTCGGCCGCCAGGACTCCCGGCGCGCGATAGGGCGTGTCGATTACGCTGACGCCAACGCGGATCTTCTTGGTGATCGCTGCCAGATAGGGAATGAGCGGCAACCCTTGCAGGAACTGGCCGCGCGAGCTGATCGGCAACGACCGCGGAAACTCCGGCAGGGAGCCGAAGGGCTTGCGCAGCTCCTGGCGGTCGGAGGCCTCAGGTACCACGATACGATCCAGGGTCCAGATGGAATCAAACTCGAGCTCCTCGGCGAGTCGAGCGAGATCGACGATTTCGCTGACGGTTATATGGTCTCTGAAATTGGGTAGGTAGAGCGCTAGCTTCATCGGGAATCGACCTCCGCTTTATGATCTGCCCTATGATCTAAACTTAGATCACGCGGTGCTCCTGCGCGACGAACATCCAGACCGTATCGAGGAAGTTGTACGCGTCGGGCCAGCCGACCTCGCGGAATTCCTTCGAGTCGAGCATCGCCACCATCGCGTCGACGTCGTCACACCACAGTTCCGCGACGCCGTCCCACAGCGGGCTGCCGAAGGTGTATGAGGCGTCGATCGCATGGCACTGGACGTAGCGCTTGAGGCCGGGGAACTTCGACACGATCGGCCCGTGGACCTCGAGCCAGTATTTCCTGAAGGCGGAAAGCGTCAGTCCGGGCTTGCGCCGGACCTGGAATACCGCTTTTGCCATGCCGGGCTTGGCGGCGCCGTCGATAATCACGTGATCGTTGGTGACCTGCCATCCGACCCGGCTCATGTCGATGAAGTTGGGCTCGTCGGCGAGCGCGCCCTTCAGATAGATCGGCTCGCGGCGCATCTGTTCGAGCGACCCCTCGCTCTCGAACATCACTTCAGCGGCGCCGTCGTAGGGCGAGTTCGGAAATCCGCCGGGGAACGGAATGCGATGGGTTTGCACGTAGCCTTTCAGTTGCGGGATTGCTTTGGCGATGGGGCCGTGGACCTCGCGCCAGTAGCGATGGAACTCGGCGTCACTCAATCCCGGCTTGCGCGTGATGAAATAAAGAGCGTGGAGCATCGATCGTTCCTCCGTCGGTTGTGGCACGGCTCCGTGGCTGGGCCGATCGGGCGGCGCGTGCCGAAGCCGCACCATCTGGAGTGACCGGCCGAGCAAACCCCTTTCCGCTATCGTTCAGGGCATTAGTAGCCCTTGCGACGGAGGTTTGGCAAACGTAATGACGCAGCGACCGAACGGCCGCGGCGATTTTAGTTGGCGCCGGCGCGCTCGGCGATCAGGCGGTCGAGCTCCTGCCTGAGGCGTGGCAGGACTTCGTCGTAGCCGAAATTGCCGATCTTGCGATCCTTCTTCTTGAGGTTGACGGTCGTCGGCCCGCACCACAGGCCCAGGTCGGCGTCGTCGGTCTCGCCCGGCCCGTTGACGCGACATCCCATCACCGCGATCGTGATCTTGTGGTTGGCGGCGTATTCGGTCAGCACCTTGACCTGCTCGGCCAACTCGACGAACCGCTCGTTCTCGACCCGCGAGCACGACGGGCAGGAGATGATGTTCAGGCCCTTGCCGAAGTCGGGCACCGAGATGAAGCGGCCCGCCGCGACGTCGCAAAGAATCTGATGGCCGACGACGACTTCTTCGTGCTTGCGCTCGTTGGGCAAGGTGAGCGAGACGCGAAGAGTATCGCCGATTTGCTCGGCCAGCAGTTTCTCGAAGGCCAGCCGGGTCTTGATTATTCCGGCAGGCGGTAATCCCGCCTCGGTCACGCCGAGATGCAGTGGGACGTCGGGGCGGCGCTCGGCGAAGCGGCGATTGGCCTCGACCACCTTGGCCGGATCGGAGTCCTTGAGCGAGACCACGAAGCGGTCGAAGCCCATCTCGTCCATCAACTCGCAGTGATAGACGGCCGACTCGACGATCGCCTTCAATTGGTCGCCGGGATACTTATCCAGGAACTCGGGCGCGACCGATCCGCAGTTGACGCCGATTCGGAGCGCGACGCCGTGCGCGCGCGCCATATCGACCAGCCATCGCACCTTCTGCGGGATAGTCTTCGACTTCTGAATATGATGGAGATGGCCGGGGTTGTAGCGAATCTTGTCGACTTGCGGCGCAACCTTGTCGGCGATCTTGTAGTTCTCCTGCAAATCGACCGACAGCACCACGCCCCTGGTCTGGGCGCGAATCTCCTTGAGCGCGGCGACTTCCTTCTCGCTGTCGAGCGCGATCCTGACGATACCGGCACCGGCGCGCGCCAACTGATGGGTTTGGGCGACGGTCAGGTCGATATCGACCGTGCGCGTCGCGCACATCGATTGCACCACGACCGCAGCGCCGCCGCCGACCTTAAGGCCACCGATATCGATCTGCCGAGTCCTGGGACTAGACTTCGCTTCGTTCATTGCACCTCGATTGCTGAAGGCGCGACACCCTTAGATTATTTGTGCGAGTGCTGGGCCGCCGATTCGATCGCGATTCCGCCGTGGGCCCACGCCGCGCCGGCCGCCATCGTCATCGCGACAAACACCGCTTCGGTGATCTCCTCGTCGGTCGCGCCCTTCTCCTTGGCGCGCGTGGTATGCACGTCGATACACCAAGGGCACTGCGTGACATGCGCGGCGGTTACCGCCATCAGCTCCTTAATTTTGCCCGTCAAGGCGGCGTCTTGAAAGACGGTACGATCGAATTCGACGAAGCTCTTGAACATGTCGGGCTTGAGCTCGCGCATCTTGCGCAGGTTTTTGGGCAAATCGATACCGTGAAAATCCATTTGATCCTCCTGGGTTTTCAGCGTCGGGCGGACGAAACGATACCGCCAGCGCCTGCGGTCGATCACACTACATGAATCGACCGGTACGCAAGCTTTTGAGCCAGCCTATGAAGCATGAAGCTAGCGCTTTGCACGAAACATGAGCCGCGAAATGAACTTGCCCGCTGTTCGCTAGTGGGCATTCTGGATCTCGCCGAAAAGCCATTTGTAGGCAAGAAACCAAAGCGTCATCAGCAGCGTGCCGACCCCAACCGAGAGCGGGTAGGCGATGGTTGGCGCGTCCATCACGAATGGAAGGAGAGCTACGGCCAGCGCCGGTGGGACGTGCAAGTCGAAAACGCGCAATACCACGATGCCCGACGCCATGCCGCAGGCAGCACCCGCCGGCCCGCCGCCTGATAATTTCCAAAAAAACAGTCCGCCCGCAGCGGTTAGGAAACAGGCGAGCGGCAAGAGGAGCGGTCGTTTGGCCCATGGGCAGACGGCAGTGTGGCCGAACATTTCGAAGCCGATGACGACCAATGGTGGGAAGAGAATGAATCGAAGCCCAGTCAGCTCTACCGCGATGACCGCGATAACCACGAAGAGCATCAGAGCGAGCAGCCAGGAATATCCCGCCGGTACCAATTCGACCTCGTCGTCAACGATGTCTTCGGTCGTTGGGTGCGGCGCCGCGGCGCACACGGTCAGCTTCTTCCATGGAAGAGAGAGCCCTGCCAGTAGGACCGTGCCAAGCGCAATGGCTGGCGGATACCACCAGCTCTTCACTCCGAGAACCAAGGGCAGGAGGCCCGCTGAGATGGCGGGTGCAATCGGAGACCTCAGCGCGAGTATGATGGCGATTGCGCCGCCTACGGTGAGCAATACAGACGGATATCCGTAAGGGAGCGCGCGGGTGAAAAAAACGCCGATTGCGCCGGTTAGGACTGGAGTGATTGCCAGCAGCACTGGTGCCGATGCCCAAGTGCCGCGAGGCCGCGTGAACACATCATGTGAGAGCGCTCCAAGCTCCGGAAACAAGATGTAAAAGGCACCCGTTGCATAAGCGATTTCGGCAATCATAGCGACGTAAACGAGTGCTATCAGCTCTGCGGCGAGCCTATGCCAGCGGCCAAGTGCTATCCCGGCGTCGTGTCCGGGCGCTTGAGGAGCAACCTCGGAGATGCTCGATTTTCCGATCAGACCCGAACTAGCCTTTATCGGCATTCCTCTCGCGTGACCGAGTGAATAGGCGGCGCAAAAGGCGAAGGACCCTGTCACCGGTCGATGGGGACACGTATCCCCCTCCGATGCGAAGCCGCTCGCTATGTGGCTCGTAATAGAGCGGCGCCGGAGGCTCTCCCTTTAAGCTCTTGTTTCGCCTGTTCTTCCGCGACATCCGCGACGAATCAGCCGAGTTTGACGCGCGAGCGCAATTCCTGAGTCAGAATCTGATGCGCCTCTGACACCATGTCTTCCAGGACTTTGGCCGCCGGCCGCATCTCCTTGATCATTCCTACAATCTGGCCCGCAAACCCGCTGTAGATATCGGGGCGTTGATTTTCCTCCGCCGCCAGCATGATCGGCGCGGAGATCATCCCCTGGAACGGCATCGGCAGCGCCTGCAATCCCGACGCTTCGAATTCCTCGCTCCACAGATTCTTGATGTGGCGCGACGGTTTGCCGGTCAGCGCCCTGCTGACCATCGTATCCTCTTCGCTGGCCCGCAGCAGCGCCTCTTTTTGATACTGCGGGATGATCGACTCGGGCGTGGCGAGGAACGCCGTACCGACCCATACGCCGCACGCGCCGAGCGCGAGCGCCGCCGCCAGTCCGCGACCGTCGGCGATTCCTCCCGCCGCGACCAATGGCGTTGGCCGGGCGGCGTCCACCGCCTGTGGAATCAGTGCCATCGTGCCGATCCGCGAATTGTGGCCCCCGGCGTCGGTGCCCTGAGCCACTATGATATCGAGGCCGCTCTCGCGCATCCGTCGCACGTGTTTGGTGTTGCCACCGACCGCCATGATTTTCATCCCCTGCGCGTGCGCGTCCTTGACGAACGCCGCAGGATTGCCGAGTCCGGCGGCATAGACGGGCACACGCAGGTCGAAGATCACCTCGAGCTGCTTCTGAAAGAAATCCTTGCTCAGGCGCGGCCATCGATGATGCGCCTCAGGCAGATGGTGCCTTTCCTTGAACTGATTGGCGAATTCAAAGTGCTTGGTGGGAAGATCCGCGCGTTTGGTGCGCACCTCGCCTTCGGCAGGCATGCTGGAAGGCAACAGCGTGTCGACGCCGAACGGCTTGGAGGTCAGCTTGCGGATCTTCTCGATAGCCGCCGCCAGGTCGTCGCCGCCCAGCATCGCGGCTCCCAGCACGCCGAGTCCACCCGCGTTGGAGACCGCAGCGGCGAGTTCGGGCCCCGAGGCTTCCCCCATCCCCGCAAGAATGATCGGGTATTCGATATCGAGGAGGTCGCAGAGTTCAGTCCTGAGCACAGGTCTGGTCATAGTTTGTTCCCAGCCTTTCCGGCCGATATGCCGGTGAGTATGCGAGCAATATAACAGATAAGTTTCACACCATGATAAGCCCCGCCTGAAGTGAGAGATGCATCCTTTTGAGCCATTCTGCGCGACATTTCAAGCCGCGCGCCGGACGGGACGATCTTCGACGTGCGGCTAACTTCACGGTTGCTATCGACGGCTGAGCCGCTGGCCTCGTGACCGTGCCGATTGCTATAGCCTCTCGGCAAGTATTTTCGGTTAACCGCGATGGGAGCTGAGCGAATGAACGGACCGCTGACCGGAATCAAAGTAGTGGAACTGGCGATCTGGATCGCGGGGCCCTCGGCCACCGCAGTGCTCGCGGACTGGGGCGCGGACGTCATCAAGATTGAAGAGCCGCAAGCCGGCGACCCGAATCGAGGACTGACGGTGCGGTCCGCGCGCGACCCTGACGTTCGCATCGCATGCTCCTATGAGCTCGAAAATCGCAACAAGCGTTCGGTGGCGGTGAACCTGCGCCATCCCGAGGGGCGCGCCTTCGCGCTCAGGATGATCGAGCGCGCGGACGTTTTTCTGACTAACCTGCGGCTCGATGCGCTCGAAAGGCTGCGGCTGACCTATGCTGATCTTTCAGAGCTGAATCCGCGCCTCCTGTACGCGACCATCAACGCCTACGGCCATCGCGGCCCTGAGCGCCTGTCGCCCGGCTTCGATTACGCCGCGGGATGGGCGCGTTCGGGTCTGATGGCGACCATGGCGGAGCCTGGCAAGGCCCCGCCCGCGCAGCGCCCCGGCATGATCGACCATCCGACGGGACTGGCGATGGCTGGCGCGATCTCGGCGGCGCTGTTCGCGCGCGAGCGGACCGGACGCGGCCAGGAGTTGCGGTTGTCGCTGTTCGCGATGGGCCTATGGATGAATTCGGTTGACCTGACCCTGGCGCTGCTGGGCGCTCACCCGCCCGTTCCGGAAGGGCGCCGCCAACGGCCCAACCCGCTGTGGAACTCGTATCGATGCAAGGACGGGGCGTGGGTCTACTTCGTGATGGTGCAAAGCGACCGCTATTGGAAGGACTTCTGCACGGCGCTCGAGCGTCCGGACTGGCTCGAAGACAAGCGCTTCAAAGACCATGCTTCGCGCACTGTCAAGAACCGCGCTCTGATCAGATTAATCGACGAAGCGATCGCCACCCGCACGCTGGCCGAATGGGCGCCGATCTTCGACCGCCATGGCTTCATCTGGGCGCGGGTCCAGAGCGCGTCCGAGGTGATAGACGATCCGCAGGCTAACGCATTGGGGATGTTCGCGCCGATTGAGCATCCGCAGATTCCAAACTGCCGCCTCGTTCGCAGCCCGATCGAGTTCAGCGAAGGCGAAGTCGGTCCGCGCACGCCGGCACCGGAACTCGGCCAGCACACCGAAGAGGTGGCTCAGGAATTGGGCCTCGATTGGGAGCAGATCGGCGATCTAAAAGCGAAAGGCGTCTTGGGTTAAAAATAATAGCGTTTTAGAATATCCACATCGTCAGTCAACTCAGTCCCTTTTCGACCTTTTCAGCCGGCGATAGCCGTGCGCGGGAGCATTTTGCCGCCGCTTTCTTGACTGTCCGCTCCGGCCCTACCTATGATCTTCGCCATCCGAGAGGAGGCTGTTCCCTAGTGCGAATGATTGTTCCCTCCGTCGCGCTGCGGCGGGCTATCGACCGAAACCTGGAAAGTTTTTTTCGCGACCATCGCGTGAGCGCGTTCAATCGAGCGATTTCTGATGTCTGCCGTTTCTACAATATCCGTCGCCCCAAGATTGAATGGTACGAGTACATCGATTGGGGAAAGACCGCCGGCAAAACTTACGAAGACGGCCAGATCCATCTGGTGCATCCTGAGAACTGGAAGCGGGGGAGGATTTACAACACCGAGCGGATGTGGATTCAGACGATCTATCACGAGATGGGTCACTTCCTGTTTTGGACTGACGCCGAGCGCAAAGCCGACGCCTTCACCCGCCGCATGGTGCGAGGACTGAAGCCAAGGGGCGAGCGCGCGGCGCGGCCCGCGTCGCGCCGCAAGGCGTCGGGCGGAAGACAAGCGGCGGCGGCGAGCGGGAGAGCGTCGGGCGGTAGGCGATTGGCAGCAACCGCGCGCCGCAAACGATCGCGAACGCAATCCGGGCGACGCTCCGGCAAACGCGCCCGCGCCTGATCGTACCGCGACAGGCATCGGCAAGGCTCGATGGCGACCAAACCTAACGTCCAGAACCGATGGTGGGTTGAGACCACGGTCAAGAAGCCCAAGAAGGGCGCGACGACCGATCAGAATCTGCCCCAGCTGCCGGTCGCGATGGGCTTCTACAGCGTTGCCGCCGACTACGATCAGGAGCGCGCCAAAGAGGATCTGACCGACAACAACCTGAAGATCATCCGCGAGGCGAATCCGCCCCAGGGTGGATGGGTTTACGTCGCGATGACCGAGCAGCGATGTCCTGAGGGGGTCGTCAAACGGGTCAAAGATGAGTTTCGGATACCGCGCGAAGCGCGCGGTATCGTGCTCGATCACGGGCGCCTGATGCGGCTGCTGATCTGTGGACCCCAGTTCGAAGATTGGTCGATCGATATCACGCTGACCGAGGAGCCGTCGGTCGACGTCTACGTATGGGGCACGATGTGGCGCGAGCGGCTGTTCAAGAACGCAGAGTTGGCGCTGCTCCAGGCGCGGCGCTGGGCGATCGACCTGCTGCGTAATCCGCCGCCTCGCGACGAAACCTTCCGCGGCTCGCTGCTGTAGGCCGCGATCGCGTCCTTGGGATGCGGAGCTTATCAAGCGGCAGATCGGTCTGAGCGCAGGCCTGGAGATCATCGCCGACGCCGCCCACAACGTCCCCACCGAAAAACCGCGCGAGGTCAACGACGCGATCGAAAGGTTCCTCAAGTCGGCATTCCAGAACCGCGCCCGCAAATGAGGGCAATCATGAATCTCTGAAAGACCGGGCTGAGGTCGAGCGCGTGGGGATTTGAGACGATGGATTGTCAGTAGTCACAATCTGAACTACACTGGTTCGATGCCGAAGGGAGCTGTCAAGCTTGGCCCCGAGGCGGTCCGCCAGTTCAAGGCGCTCAGCGCCTCCGAACGCTCGCGGCTCAAAGCGGCAATGCAGGCCGCGCTCGGCGAAGATGATGCCGCCGCTGAGAACAAAAACCGCTTCCGCTTGCGCCGGCCCTCTGGGCAGTCCGAGTGCGAGTTCCGAGAGGGCGATCTGCGCGTCTTCTATCGCGTCGAAGATGACCAGGTGCTGGTCGACGCCATCGGGCGCAAGCGTGGCAATCAGCTTTTCATCGGCGGCAGGAGGGTGACTCTATGAAGATCGAGAACATTCGCGAGGTCAAAACGCGGTTCAGCCGCTACGTCAAGGAGCTGCCCAAAAGCGGCTCGGTCCTCATCACCAAGAACGGCCGGCCGTGCGCCGCGCTAGTGCCAGTCACCGAGGACACCGACCTCGAGGCCCTGGCGCTGTCCCAGAACAAGCGCTTCTGGAAACTCATCGATGACGCGATCGCACGCGGGAAAAAAGAGGGTTTCGTCGATCTGGCGGACCTCTAAGGCGACGCAGCGCTAATAGCCGTCAGCAGCTGGTGCAGGTCCGGGCCGCGATCGCGGCCTCTCCCTCAATGCGCAAACTCGGGCATCACCTGGTTGGCGAACAGATCGACCGTCTCTTCCGACGTCGGGAAGACGATGAAATAGGTCATCCCGGTCTCCTCGATCCGCGCCCGAAGCTCGCGCTTCACCTCGTCGGGAGTTCCGACCAGCACCACGGGCGCGCGCCGCGCCGCTTCTTCGTTGGGGAAGCCCATCTGCGCGACGGTTGCGCGCACGGCGGCGTCGGCGTCGCTCTTGCTCTTCGCGACGGTCAGCGCGACCAGCCCGCCGATCTCGATGTCCTCGGGCTTGCGGCCGGCCTCCGTGGCGAACTGATGCAGCATCTGGATGCGGCGCTTGAGTGTGGGCCGGTCGAATTTCACCAGCACGGCGTGATCGGCGGAGTAGGGATCCTTGCCGTGGAGCACCGGCGGGATGAGATTGATGATATCGGCTTCGGCGCCGGCGATCTGAAGCACCTTTGGCCCGGAACCGCCGATCATGATTGGCGGATACGGCTTTTGCGTCGGGCGCGGATTGCAGTAGGCCTTGTCGATCGAAAAATAGCGCCCCTTGTAAACCGGTTCGGCCTGCGTCCACATCGCCTTGATTAACTTGACGCCTTCGCCGAGCTGAGCGATGCGCTCAGCATTCGAAGGATATGGGACGGCGTGGGCGTGATACTCCTCGGGCTGCCATCCGGCGCCCAGACCGAGGTCGAGGCGGCCGTTGCTGAAGATGTCGAGCGTCGAGGCGATCTTGGCCAGCAGCGGCGGCGGACGAAACGACATCGCCGCCACACAGGGTCCGAACCGGAGCTTGGTGGTCGCGGCCGCGATCGCGGTCAACGTCGTGAAGCACTCCAACTGCGGCGTCTGCGGCGGGCCGAACGGCGTGAAGTAGTGATCATTGAGGTTCATCGAGTAGAAGCCCTGGGCCTCGGCGGCTTTGGCCGCTCGCAGGACGGCCGCCAGGTCGCCGCTGATTGAGAATAATCCGAACTTTATCTTACGCATCCGCTGAGACTCCTTGCTTCCGCGACGTTCACGACCGTCGTGGGCATTTATCGGCTTCGTCGATTCGTGTATCAAACAAACAGTTCATCTGCAAAATACCGGATGCGATTTCTAATGTGTCGGCGCCGAATGATGACGAACGATGACCACAAAACTGAGCGCTAATTCTCGATGAGCCTCAAACGTAAGACCGCGATCGCAGGAGTTTACGAGCATCCCAGCCGGTTCGCGCCGGACAAGAGCATGTTCCAGCTCCAGGCCGAGGCGGCGCGCGGCGCGCTGGCCGACGCGGGGCTCACTATCAAAGATGTCGACGGGCTGTTCAGCACCGGAATCGGCATGAGCGCGATGGGGGTGGTCGGGCTTGCCGACTATCTCAACCTCACCCCCAATTACGTCGATTCGACCGCGATCGGCGGCTCGTCATTCGTCGCGCATACCGCGCATGCGGCGGCCGCGATCGCCGCCGGACTATGCAGCGTCGCGCTGATAACCTACGGCTCGACCGCGGCGTCGCGTCGTTTCGCGATCGGCACCGGCGGAATCGGCGGCGGCTCCGACCCGTGCGATCAGTACGAGGTCCCGTTCGGTCCTACCACGGTGGGATCGTACGCGATGGTGGCGCAGCGCCATATGCATGAGTACGGCACCACCTCCGAGCAACTGGCCGAGATCGCGGTCACGATGCGGCTGCACGCCGCGATGAATCCGCACGCCAAGTATCGCGAGCCGCTCACGGTCGAGGATGTGCTCGCGTCGCGGGTCATTTCGTCGCCGCTGCATCTGCTCGATTGCTGCATAATCAGCGACGGCGCCGGCGCGGTGGTGGTGACGTCGGCGGAGCGCGCCCGCGACTTGAAGAAGCGTCCGGCCTACCTGCTGGGCGCGGGCGAGACCGTACGCCACAGCGGACGCGGCGTGCGCGATTATCTCGAAATGGCGGCGGCGCAATCGGAGCGGCTCGCGTTCGAGCGCGCCGGCGTCAGCCACGGCGATATCGATCTCGCGATGATCTACGATTCGTTCACGATCACCGTGCTGCTGACGCTCGAGAATCTGGGCTTCTGCGGGCGCGGCGAGGGCGGCGCCTTCGTGAGCGGCGGACGGCTGCGCTTCGACGGCGCGCTGCCGGTCAACACCGACGGCGGCGGCCTGTCGTCGAATCATCCCGGGATGCGCGGAATCTTTCTGGTAATCGAGGCGGTCCGGCAATTGCGCGGCGAGTGCGGCCCGCGCCAGGTCAGGGATTGCGACGTCGCGCTCGTGCACGGCACCGGCGGAACGCTGGGCCAGAGGCATTCCGGCGCGACGCTGATTTTAGCGAATCAGTAGAGTTTGTCTGATGGCTGACGACAAGAAGAAAAACTCCAAGCCTTTGCCGCATATCGACGAGGAGAGCCGGCCGTGGTGGGAGGCGCTCAAGCGTCACGAGCTGTATATCCAGAAATGCCGCGATTGCGGCGCGCTGAGATATTATCCGCGCGCGCTCTGTCCGGAGTGCCTGTCTTCGGGCACGCAGTGGATACGATGCGCCGGAACGGGCTCGGTCTACACGTTTACCGTCACCCATCAGAATCAGGCAGCGGGTTTTCGCGATTCGCTACCCTACGTGATGGCCTACGTCGAGCTGGCGGAAGGCGTCAAGATGTTGACCAATCTTGTCGACTGCGCGCCGGATGAGGTTAAAATAGGAATGCCCGTCGAGGTCGTATACGAGGATGTCACGCCCGAGGTGACCCTCGCGAAGTTTCGCCCGGCGAGGCAGGAGAAACATCCCTAGTGGCCACCACTCTCGATTTGCATTGTCACAGCGAAGCCTCGGAGGATAGCCGCGCGCCGGTCGAAGCCTATCTCAACTGGATCAAATTACGCCGCGACGAACGCCCGCTCGACGGTATCGTCCTGACCGAGCATCGCCAGTTCAATCGCGACGGCGACTATCGCGCGCTCGAAGACCGTTTCGGAATCCTGGTGCTCAAGGCCTCCGAGGTCGAGACCGATTACGGCCATATGCTGGTGTTCGGCGTCAACGACGATATCATTCGGCGATTCGATTTCGCCGACGTCCGGCTCGAGGCCCAGGGGCTAATCGACGGCGTCGCCGCGATGGGCGGCGTGGTTGTGCCGTGCCATCCGGGGCGTCCCAATATCGGGCTGTGCGATCATTACGACAAGAAGCCGCCGCTCGAAAATGTGATCGCGGCCGAGCTGTACAACGGGGGATCGCGCAAGGGCGAGAACGAACGCGCCGCGGAATTGATCGAGCGTTACGGCTATCGCGCAACCGGCGGTTCGGACAGCCATCTGGTGAGCCTGATCGGGCTTTGCGCGACGCGCTTCGAGGCCGACGTCAGGACGATCGACGCGCTGGTATCGGAACTCAAGGACGGCCGCTACGAGGCGGTCGATTTTCGTCCGCGCCGCAAAGCCGTCCCGCGCGCGATTCCAGTCGAGGCCCGTTAGGGGCATTGCATCCGAAAGGAGACTTTTACGTAACTTCTGGTGTATGGGAATCGGGATCTCGCGCTCCGCTCGAAATGACAGGCGAAAAGCCATCTTTTGTCGTTCCGAGCACAGCGAGGAATCCCGGCTTCCACGGAATCTTGCGTCGGCCACTCCCGCGGAAAGTCGAAGAAGCGAAGAATGGTAGATAAGCTATGGCGGTAGAATACGACCCGGCTTTAATCGGCAGGGTATTCGAGCGGACCGAGCCGCAGCCGGTCACGGCCGAAGACATCAGGATGTTTTGCGAGTCGATCGGCGAGACCAATGCGCTGTTCACCGACGAGGCCGCGGCGAGCGCCGGGCCCTGGGGCGGATTGATCGCGCCGCCGTCGTTCGCGGTGACGTTTCGCAACGGGCGCCATTTCTTCAGCCAGGTTCCGCGCTTCGGCTCGACCGGCTTCGACGCGGGCAAGGACGTCGAATTCATCGCGCCGATCCGGCCGGGCGACCAAATCCGGCTCGAATCGCACGTCAAGGAGATTTACGAGAAGACCGGACGCAGCGGCTCGATGGTCTTCGTGATCATTCGCTGCACGCTGCGCAACCAGAAGGATGAAGTCGTGGCCCATATCGACCATCGCTTCATGAGCAAGCCCTGAGTTCCGCGATGGCCACCAATCAGCTAATCGATTTCGAAACGCTCAAAGTCGGCGACACGCTTGGCCCCGAGCATCTGTTCGTCGGCAAGCAACACACGAGGCTTTTCGTGCGCGCCGCGCACATGGACTCGCCGCGTTTCACCGACGACGATTGGGCGCGTTCGCAGGGGCTGCCCGGAGCGATCCTGCCCGGCAACATGAGTCTCAGCCTGCTGACCAAGCTGCTGACCGATTGGATCGGCAACGCCAACGCGCGATTGGTGCGGCTGGGCACCACTTATCGCTCGCCGGTGGTGACCGAGCATACGGTTACGATGCAGGGATTTGTCACTCACACCAATCCCGCCGAGCGCACCGCCGATATCGATCTGTGGATGGAAAACGAGGACGCCGACCGGCTGGTGATCGGCACCGCGACCGTCCATTTTCCGGCCAAGAACTAGCCGACCGGTAGCGCGGTTGGACTCCCCACTAAACCAGGCAACCAGCCGCAAGCGATTCGCGACCGCCCTGGGGTGCATCTGCGCCGCAGCGGCCGTCTTGGTGCTTACCCTCGCGCCGCGCGCGAGCGCGCAGGAACTGCCCCGAATCGCCAACCAACTCAGCGGAAGTGACTTCCTGTACGCGGTCAAGCCCAAAGACACTATCGTCAGTATCGGATCGCGCTACGGCGTCGGACCGTCGGTGCTCGCGGCCAGCAATGCGCTCGAAACCTCGGCGCGGATAAAACCGGGCGACGTCCTCCAAATCGATAACCGGCACGTCGTTCCGCGCGAACTCGACGACGGTGTCGTGATCAACGT
Source organism: Binataceae bacterium (SeqCode) (assembly GCA_050010455.1). Lineage (GTDB taxonomy): Bacteria > Desulfobacterota > Binatia > Binatales > Binataceae > DATJOQ01. The sequence continues at coordinate 43,400 of JBEKLA010000025.1, forward strand.
GCCGCAGCGGATGCTGTTCCTGTTTGCCGATGGCAAGCTGGTCAGCAGCTACCCGGTCGCGCTGGGCCGTCCGACCTGGCCCACCTCGACCGGCCGCTTCCGCGTAATTGAAAAACGGGAGCATCCCACCTGGCACGTGCCGGCTTCGATCCAGCGCGAGATGGAGGAAGAAGGCAAGGACGTCATCGACAGCGTCGAGCCCGGACCGGACAATCCGCTCGGCGATTACTGGGTAGGCCTGAACCTCGGCGGCTACGGTATCCACAGCACCAACGTGCCGCTCAGCATCTACGGATTCCGCACCCACGGATGCATCCGGCTGCATCCCGACGACGCGGCCGGGCTTTTCAAGCAGGTGAAAATCGGCGAGCACGGCCGGATAATCTATGCGCCGGTGCTGATGGCGGCGCTCGACGACGGCCGCGTTTTTGTCGAGGTGCATCGCGATATTTACAAAAAATCGTGCCCCGCGATGGTGGCGATTCACACACTTGCCGATTCCAACCATCTCGCAAATATGATTGACTGGAGCCGGGTGTCAGAGATAGCTAATAGCAGGGAAGGACTGGCCCGCGACATATCGCTTAAGAGCGATCGCAAGTAGCACATGATCACTCCACTCGAGGAAGACGATCGGTTAGCGAGGTTGACTCGCCGTCGTTTCCTCAGGATAGGCGCACTCTCGGCGACATCGTTGTTATTGCCCGGCGCGGCGTGGGCGCGATTGCGAGCCCCGGCGGCACGCGCCCGATCACTCGCGTTCTACAACACCCATACCGGCGAGAGCTTGAGTACGGTGTACTGGGAGAAGGGCCGCTACATTCCCGGCGCGCTCGACGAAATCAACTTTATCATGCGCGATTTCCGCGCCAACGAGATCCTGCCGATCGAGGTGCCGCTGCTCGACCTGCTGCATACGATCTCGCGACACCTGAATACGAGCCAGCCGTTCCACATTATCTCCGGCTATCGTTCGCCGGCGACCAACGCGATGCTGGCGGCGCAGAGCGAGGGCGTCGCGCTCCACAGCCTGCATCAGTACGGCATGGCGGCTGATATCCGCGTGCCGGGACGCCATCTGGCGAGGCTGCGTCGAGTGGCCGTCGCGCTGCGCGGCGGCGGCGTCGGCTACTATCCCAGTTCGGATTTCATCCACGTCGACATCGGCCGCGTCAGATACTGGTAATCGCGGATCGCTGTTCCGGAACACGTAGGTAGCGTTATGCGCGCGCCACGCGTGTGATCAACGCGATCGCGAAACCGGATTTCAGGTATCTTCAGGTATCTTTCGAATTAGCTCGTTGACGTTGTGCGGCTTGCGATGTGTGCGTGGGGACTAGCCGAACATCTCTTTGATCTTGTCGACGAAGCCCTTGGAGAGCGGATGGGTGACGTCTTCGCCGGAGACCTTGGCGAACTCCTCGAGCAGCTCGCGCTGGCGCGCGGAGAGCCGCCGCGGCGTCTCGACCACGATTCGCACCAGTTCGTCGCCGCGGCCGTAGCCGTGAAGGTCTACGAACCCTTTGCCCTTGAGCCGGAAGACTTTGCCCGATTGAGTGCCGGGCGGAAGCTTGAGCTTGACCTTGCCGTCTAGCGTGGGCACTTCGATTTCGACGCCGAGCGCCGCCTGCGGGAAGCTCACCGGCACTTCGACGATCACCTCGTTGTCCTGGCGCGTGAAGATCGCATGCTCGCGCACGTGCACGACGACATAGAGATCGCCGGCCGGTCCGTTGGCGAATCCGGCCTCGCCCTCGCCCCGCAGCTTCAGGCGTGAACCGTTATCGACTCCGGGCGGGATACGCACCGAGAGCGACTGGAGCTTGCGCACGCGTCCCTGCCCCTGGCACTTGGGACACGGGTCGGAAATGATCGAGCCCTCGCCGCGGCATGAGCCGCAGGTGGTCGAAATCGAGAAGAAACCCTGCTGCGTCCGCACCTGGCCGGTGCCACGGCAATTGGGGCAGGTGCGCGAGCCGCTGCCGTCGCGAGAGCGATTACCGTCGCACGCCTCGCACAGGGAGAGCCGCGCGATTTTGACGACCTTCTCGGTACCGCGGGCCGCCTCCTCGAACTCGATTTCCAAATCGTAGCGGAGGTCGTCGCCGCGCCGGGTCCGCGTGCGCGCCCGCCCTCGTCCGGTGCCGAAGAAATCGCCAAAGATGTCGGAGAAGACGTCCTCGAAGCCCTGCGAGAAATCGAAGCCACCGAAACCGCCGCCGCCCTGCGGCCCCTGAAACGCGGCATGACCAAAGCGGTCGTATTGTGCGCGCTTTTCGGGATCGGAGAGAACCTGGTAAGCCTCGTTGGCTTCCTTGAAGCGTTCCTCGGCCTGTTTGTCGCCGGGATTGCGGTCCGGATGGCACTGAATCGCGAGGCGCCGGTAGGCTTTCTTCAGCTCCTCATCCGATACGCCGCGGGCGACTCCGAGGACTTCGTAATAGTCGCGCTTATTGTTGTTGTTACCTGGCATCCCGCAGCGATTGTAACCTAGATATCACGAACAAGTAAGCGGCCGAGCCGGGTTCCACGCTAAGTCCCTCGCTCGGCCACGGGTCTTAGGCTGTCAACCAGCCAACCCGCCAAACTTAATCTTTGACTTCCTTGAAGTCGGCGTCGACGACGTCTTCCTTCTTAGCCTGCTGCTCGGCTCCGCCGCTGTCGCCGCCCGGTGCCTCGCCGGGATGGCCCTCGGCCCCCGGCGCGCTCTGGCGAGCCTTGCTGTACATCGCTTCCGCCAGCTTGTGCGAGGCGTTGGCGAGGTTCTCGGCCGCGTGATTCATCTCGTCGGCGTCCTTGCTCTCGAGTTTGCTCTTTGCGGTCGCGATCGCCTCTTCGACCGTTTTTCTCGAAGCCTCGTCGAGGCTGGAACCGTAATCTTTCAGCGACTTCTCGGTCGTATAGATCATGTTGTCGAGCTTGTTGCGAGCCTCGACCTCCGCGCGCTTGCGCTTGTCTTCGTCGGCGTGCGATTGCGCCTCCCCCACCATCCGCTTGATCTCGGCTTCGGTCAGGCCGGAAGACGCGGTGATTCGAATCGACTGCTCCTTGTTGGTCCCCAGGTCCTTGGCATGGACGTTGACGATACCGTTGGCGTCGATATCGAAGCTGACCTCGACTTGAGGCAGGCCGCGCGGCGCGGGTGGAATGCCGACCAGATCGAACTGGCCGAGCAGCTTGTTGTCGGCCGCCATCTCGCGCTCGCCCTGGAACACGCGAATCGTGACCGCGGTCTGATTATCCTGCGCGGTCGAGAACACCTGGCTCTTGCGCGTCGGGATAGTGGTGTTCTTCTCGATAAGCTTGGTGAAAACGCCGCCCAGGGTCTCGATACCCAGCGACAGCGGCGTGACGTCGAGCAGCAATACGTCCTTGACTTCGCCCTTGAGCACGCCCGCCTGGATAGCGGCGCCCACCGCCACGACTTCGTCCGGATTGACGCCCTTATGCCCTTCGCGGCCGAACAGGCGGCGCACGCGTTCCTGAACCGCCGGCATCCGGGTCATGCCGCCGACCAGGACGACTTCGTTGATGTCGCTAGCCTTGAGTCCGGCGTCGCGCAGCGCCGTGATACACGGCTGGTCCATCCGGTCCAGCAGATCGGCGCACAGGGCTTCGAGCTTCGCCCGCGTGAGCTTCATGTTGAGATGCTTGGGACCGGTCTGATCGGCAGTGACGAACGGCAGATTGATATCGGTCTCCATCACGGTGGATAGCTCGCACTTGGCCTTCTCGGCCGCTTCCTTCAGCCGCTGCAACGCCATCCGATCCTTGCGCAGGTCGATTCCCTGGTCCTTGCGGAATTCGTCGGCCAGATAATCGATAATCCGCTGATCGAAGTCCTCGCCGCCCAGGAAGGTGTCGCCGTTGGTCGCCTTTACTTCGAAGACGCCTTCGCCCAACTCGAGAATCGAAATATCGAACGTGCCGCCGCCCAGGTCGAAGACCGCTATCTTCTCGTCCTTCTTTTTGTCGAGGCCGTAGGCGAGCGACGCCGCGGTAGGCTCGTTGATAATTCGCAGCACGTTGAGGCCCGCGATCCGGCCCGCGTCCTTGGTCGCCTGGCGCTGGCTGTCGTTGAAATAGGCCGGCACCGTGATCACCGCTTCGGTGACCTTTTCGCCCAGATAATCCTCGGCGGTCTGCTTCATCTTTTGCAGGACGAAGGCCGAAATCTCGGCCGGGCTGTATTTCTTGCCGCGAATCTCGACCCAGGCCGCGCCGTCGTCGTTGCGCACGACTTTATACGGCAATACCTTGAGCGCCTTTTGCACTTCGGCGTCTTCGAAACGCCGGCCCATCAGGCGCTTGATCGCGAATACGGTGTTGGTCGGATTGGTAATCGCCTGGCGCTTCGCGATCTGGCCCACCAGCCGCTCATTGGATTCCGTGAAGGCGACCACCGACGGAGTGGTCCGGCTGCCTTCGGAATTGGCGATCACGGCCGGATCGCCACCTTCCATGATCGCGACGCAGCTATTGGTGGTTCCCAGGTCGATACCTATAACTTTGGCCATTTAGAGATGCCTCTTGCTCTTATTAATCAGAATTCGAATCGCGCGATCGTCACAATATCTCTACGATTCGCGATAAAGTTAACCACGTTATTGGTCTTTTCAACGCCGTTCGATTCTCCGGCGGCGCAACAACCGACGACGGCTTCGGAGGCTAGTTATTCGCCTCTTCATCGCCCCCCGAAACCGCAGCCTTGGCGACGGTGACCCGTGCCGGACGCAGCGTTCGATCGCCGATCTGGTAGCCGCGATTGAACTCCTCGACCACGGTGTTCGGCTGATGGGTCGAGCTTTCGACCTGGCTGACTGCCTCGTGGCGTAAGGGATCGAAGGGTTGGCCTATCGCGCTCACCTGGGTCACGCCTTGATTGCGCAAAAAATCGTGCATCGTGCGCAGCACCAGCTCGACTCCCTCGACGATCGGCTTGCCGTTGCCGCCGCCGCGCGCCGCCTCGACGGCGCGTTCGAGGTTGTCGACGATCGTCAGCAGCTCGCGGAGCAGCGCTTCCTTCTGGATACGCACCGATTCCTCGCTCTGCTGGCGGATACGCTTGCGGGTGTTCTCGGAATCGGCCAATACGCGCAGGTATTTATCCTTGAGATCGGCGATTTCGCGGTCTTTTTCCTGAATCGCGGCGTTTAGCTTGTCCACTTCTGATGAGGGGATCAGTTCCGCGTCGGCCTCGGCAGGCTCGACTTCCTGTTCGGCCTCCGCAACGATCGGATGCTCGCTTTCTGAATTCGACGGTTTCCCAGCCATTCGCTTCCTCGGGCGCATAACTTACGAGCTAAAGTAAGCACGATTACGCCGTCCGCCAAGGCGGGTCGCCATGAAAGTCGCGTTCAAATGACGGAACCAACGGGAAGCTTGATTAGCCGAACCCGGAAATGACGGGGATCGGGTCGTCCGTGAGCGCAGCGGCTACGGTTCGAGAACCCGGGACAGCGCCTTCGCGGTGTACTCGACCAGCGGAATCACCCGGCCGTAGTCCATCCGCACCGGCCCGACGATGGCGACGCTGCCGAGCGCTGCCGGCCCGCTGGCGTAGACGGCCGCCACGACGCTCAAATCGTTGAGCCGGGCGTCGACGTTCTCCGACCCGATCGACACCATCAGGCCGGGCCCGTTGAGGCTGCGTTCCAGCAGATTCAGGATAGCGGTCTTATCCTCGAGCGCCCGCAGCAGTTCCTTGAGCTTGTTGACGTCGGCAAACTCCGGCTGCTCGGCGGCTTGAGCGTTGCCCTCGACGTAAACCTCGGTCGGCGCGGGCCGGCCGATAACCGCGTCGCCCAGGGTCAGGGCGGCCCGGGCAAGATGGTCATAGCGAGCCCGTTCTTCGCGCAGCGCTTGTTCGATACGCCGCCGCGCCCCCTCCAGCGTCTGCCCGTTGACGCATTGGTTCAGGTAATTCGACATCCGATCGAGTTCGTCCTGGCCGTGGTCGTCTTCAGTCTCGATCAGTCGGCTCTGGACGCCTCCGACCTGAGCCACAAAAACCGCCAGCACCTGGCGCGATCGCACCCGCACCAGGTTAACCCGCTCCAAAACGATCGATTCGAGCCGGGGCGCGACCACCACAGCCGCCTGCCCGGTCAGCAGCGCAAGCAACCGCGACGTATCCCGCATCGTCGCGACCAAGTCGCCGCTCCGTTCCGAGTAGTGGAACTCGATCTGGGCGCGGTCGCGAAAGCCGATATCAGGCTGATTGGGAATAATCGAGTCGACGTAAAAGCGAAACGCCTTGCCGGTCGGGACGCGGCCGGCCGAGGTGTGCGGCTGATGGAGGAATCCCTCGGCTTCCAGCTCCGCCATCATGCTACGGACGGACGCGGCGCGCACTCCGAGGCTGTACTTGGAAGCTAGATGCAGCGAACCGACCGGTTCCGCCGTGGTGATAAAATCCTGGACCACGGCGAGAAGCAGATTCCGCCGCCTGTGCGTCAATACGTCCATAACGTCCGCTATTCTGTTCCAATCATACGCGATTGCAAGCAATCTTTGAACCAGATCTGGCCAATCTCGATGCTATGCTTGAACCAATTTGACAAGGACGAAAACTAATCGCTAAAACCAGCGAAGATCACGATACTTTCGCTGCCATGCCAACCAAATACGTCGAAGTTCAGGACCACGCCATTTACTACCACTATGTGGGCCGCACCACGCTGCCGGATGTAACTCCGGATTTCTCGCGTGGCCATGCGATGCTGTTTATCCACGCGGCCGGCTCCAATGGCAATAGCTGGCACAAACAGTTGGATTATTTCGGTGTCGAGCACAGCCCAATCGCGCTCGACCTGCCCGGGCACGGGCGTTCGTCCGGCGTCGAGGGCTTCGCTTCGGTGCGCGAATACGCCGACTTCGTCGCGGCGTTCGCGGGGGCGCTCAAGCTCAAGTCGGCGGTAATCGTGGGGCGTTCGATGGGTGGCGCGGTCGCGATGGATCTCGCGATTCGCCATCCCCATCTGGTCGAGGCGCTGGTGCTGGTTGCGACTGCGGCCAAGTTCGATGTTCCGGCCGACCGGGTCGCCGGTCTCAAGGCGGTCGCCCAGGGGCGCGCGCCGCAGGCCTTCGTCACGATGGGATTCTCGCCCAAGACGGTTGCCGACAACTTCGGCGTTATCCGCGAATCCTGGATGGAGCAAATCAAGACCGATCCGCGCGTGCGCTATACTGATGTGCTCGCCTGCAACGCGGTCGACCTCCGTGCCGATCTCAAGAAGATCCAAAAGCCGACGCTGGTGATCGCCGGCGCCGACGACGAGACCACTCCGCCCGCGAATGCGGAACTGATCAAGCGCGAGATCGGTGATCGCGCGCGTCTGGAAATCATCGCCGACGCGGCCCATAACGTCCCGACCGAAAAGCCGCGCGAGGTCAACGACGCGATCGACAGATTCCTCAAGGCGGCGTTGCCCAAGCGCCGGCGCAAATGACGCCGACCGGGTAACGGCGCATCGCCGCGCGAGAGGCGGGAAAGAAATTTCGACTTGATCGCGAAGTTCCGCGCTTGGTATCTGGGGAGCGATAAGAAGCCTGGCCCTATCGGGTCAGGCTTCGATGTTTTGGGCGACAGAGAGGCGGGCGATTATA
>JBEKLA010000026.1:0-26726 GCA_050010455.1 Binataceae bacterium (SeqCode)
AAAGGACCTCGACGCGCTCTATCTATCGCCCGCCGCACGGCAAATCCTCCACTGCGACGGCGAGCGCTCCTAGCGTCCGATGCCGAGTCCGCAAGACAGCGTCGGAATGGCCGATACCATGGGCAACGACTCGTCCGACTTGAGCTCCGACCGCGCGATGGCGCTCTTCCGCGAGCGGCTCAAGGACCATGGGCTCAAGTCCACCGCCCAGCGCGACGATATCGCGCGGGTGTTTTTTCGGCTCGGCCGTCACATCAGCGCCGAGGAACTTTACGCCGAAGTCAAAAAAATCAATCCCCACGTCGGCTACGCCACCATTTATCGCACCCTCAAGCTGCTCAAGGAATGCGAACTGGTCTACGAGCGCCACTTCGACGACCTTCAGGCGCGTTACGAGATGGTCACCAAGCGCCATCACGACCACTTCATCTGCGAGCGATGCGGCAAGATTATCGAGTTCGAGAACCAGCGGATCGAGCGCCTGCAGCAGCTCGTCGCGCGCGACCTCGGCGCCCAACTCACGCGCCATAAGATGGAGCTTTACGGGCTTTGCGCCGACTGCCGCAAGGCGGGCGCCCGGATTACGTAGATTGTTGTTCGAGGCCGGTCCCCGGAATCGAGATTCAGTGCGTAAAAAGGGGGCAATCCGGTAGCTTTGACAGAAGGTGGGGAATTTGTAGGATAGCTACCGTCGTCCGCCGCCCTTAAAGTGGAACTCGTTTAGCCATGGAGGCTTGAAGAATAATGTCCGATCGGCCGCAGATGCTTCAGGGATATCGCGTCTTGGATTTCACTCAATTTGTCGCCGGTCCGACTTGCACTCGGATCCTCGCCGAGATGGGCGCCGAGGTCATCAAGGTCGAGTTCGCCCCCGGCGGCGATCGCGTACGCGCGGGCGGCTACAAGCCGACCAAGCCCGAATTCAAGAATGCGCAGAGCACCTATTTCGTTCAGCACGATCACAGCAAGCTGAGCCTCTGTATCGATTCCAAGCATCCGCGCGCCCGCGAGTTGCTGCTTGCGATGATCCCTAAAATAGACGTCCTGGTGGAGAACTTCGCGCCGGGCGTAATCGCGCGGCTGGGGCTCGCGTACGACGTGGTCAAAAAGATCCGGCCCGACATTATTATGTGCTCGATCTCGATGGCGGGGCAGACCGGCCCGCTCTCCTACAAGCCCGGATACGATTACATGGGGCAGTCCTATGCCGGCATCACCCATCTGATCGGCGAGCCCGACCGGCCGCCGTCGATCACCACGATGGCGATCGGCGACATCTCGACCGGAGTCTCGTCCGCGATGGCGGTCGGTTTCGCGCTGCTCAATCGCGAGCGCACCGGCGAGGGACAATTCATCGACGCCTCGCTGCTCGATACGTACTTCCATATGCACGAGTTGAACGTGCCGCTGGTATCGATGCGCGCCGGGCAATACGAGCCCAATCGCGCCGGCTCGCTGGCTCCCAACGGCGCCCCGACCGGCATGTATAAGGCCAGCGACGGCACTTACATTTTCCTCACCGTCCTGCCCCATCAGTGGCCGCAATTGCTGCGCGCGATGGACAAGCCGGGTCTGGGCGATGACCCCCGTTTCAAGGACGATCGTTCGCGCACGCGCAACAAGGAAGCGCTGCGCGACGTTATCGAAGCCTGGCTCGCCACCTTCCCCGATCGCGACGCGGCCCTGGCCGTGCTCGACCGCGAACGCGTCGCCTGCGCGCCGGTGCTGAAGCTGAGCGAGGCGATGGCGCATCCGCATCTGCGCCACCGCCAGACCGTGCGCCGGGTCAAGGATCGATTCCTGGGCGAGCTCGATATTCCGGGGATGCCGGTAAAGTTCTCGGGATGGCCGCAGAAGTCGGACGTCAAGGTTTCGCGCCTCGGTGAGGATAATGAAATCGTGCTGCGCGAGATGCTCGGGATGTCGGACCGCGACATCGCCGCGCTCTACGACGACAAGGTCCTGTTCCACGACTCGACGATCGGCCTCGAAGCCTGACTGGTTGCCGCAAACCCGCGTCGTGAGATAGTCGTTTCGTCCGTGAAATAGTCGTTGCGTCTCGTCGCGAGGTTTGTATGGTCAAGGCTCTGATCGATCTCACGGGGAAGCGTGCGCTCGTCACCGGCGGTGGCCGCGGAATCGGACGCTCGATAGCGCTGACGATGACGCAGGCCGGCGCCGACGTCGCGGTCAGTTCCCGCACTCCAGCCGAACTGGAAGCGGTAGCCGGCGAGATCAAAGCGATAGGCAGGCGCGGCGTCCCGATCATCATAGACGTGATGAGCCGCGAGCAAATCACCGCCGGCGTTCACGAAGCCGCCGAGAAGCTGGGCGGGCTCGATATCCTGGTCAACAACGCGGGCGGGGTTATCAGCGACGATTTTGCCAAGCTCAACCCGCTCGACCACGACGCCAAGGATTTCGAGGACAATCTTTTCTTCAACCTCACTCAGGCCTTCTACGTCATCAAGGCCGCCCTGCCCTACATGATGAAGCAAAAGTGGGGACGGATTATCAGCATCGGATCGGGTTACGCCAAAAACGGCAACGGCCCGCTCGCTTACTCCGCCGGCAAGCACGGTATCGTCGGCCTGACCCGGTCGCTCGCCTATCCCGCCGCCAGCTACGGCATCAACGTCAACGTGCTGTGTCCGGGATGGACCAACACCAAGCTCGTGGATTGGGAAATGATCGGAACTTATTCCGGCACTTCAGCCGCGGAAGCCAAGCGGGCTGCCGAGGGCCAGAACATCCAAAGGCGAATCGTCGAACCCGAGGAACTGGGCCCGATGGCGGCTTTCCTCGCCTCCGACGCTGCCAGCGCGGTGACCGGCCAGGTGATCAGCGTCGACGGCGGCTTCATGATCTAGCGTCCGGCGTCCGGCGGCTGCTCGGCACGCGACCTCATCGGAGCGGCGATTTCACTTGTTGCGAGTGAGGCCGCTCTTGCCGGGCGGGAGTCCGGCGCGATGGCGGTACTTCATGTCCTCGCCGCAATGCGGGCAGTTGAGGTCCTTCCATCGCACCCTTCGGCCACAATGCGGACATCGATAGCGATTACGGCCGATCGCATAGAAAGCGGCCGCGGTCAGCACCGCCATCAGCAGCCCCAGGATAGTCTCACGCATCGCCGCGAAATTCTGTGGCAACAGCCGAGAGATTTCAATTCAATCCGGCGGCGAGCGCGTCATCGACGGCCGCGATGTTGACGCGATGGCCCTGGGCCATCACGGTCAGGAACGCCTTGAGCCGAGGCTCGCCGAGCGACGGGATTTGCTCCTCGATTCTGCGAATCACCCAGCGCTGGCCGCGATTGAGCAGCTCGAGCTTGCCCTTAAAATCGCCGACCGCGCGAACCTTGTCGACGAAATCTCCGGTCTTGTTCGAGGGATTGCCGCCCAATCGGCGCACGTGCGCGGCGAGTTCGCCCGCATAGTAGCCCTCGTCGTGGCCCACTTTTTTCAGCAGCTCCTTGAGCTCCAGCGATTGGGCAAGCTCCACCAGCTCATGCAGCACTCGCCCGCCGGCGCGCTCCGCTTCACCCAACTGATTCAGTAACGCTTCGAGTTGAGAATCCATGGCAGCATTTTCCGATCGAAAGAATTTGCCGACTCCATCGTTCACTACATGATCGGAACGCGCGAGCAGTAGAGCGCACCCATCGCGCCGCGATTCGCCAGCTCGGCGCGAATAATCGGCGCCAGCGGCGCGAGCATCCGGGCCGTGATCGCGGCGATTTCGGCGCGCGCGCTCAGCCCGCCGAGCAATTGTTCGAACAAGCCGGGCTGCTCGGGCAATTCCTCGATTTGCACGGGCTTTTCGACCGGCAGCTTGGCCTCGGCCTTGGCTTCCTTGAGCGCGGCGTCGAAGTCACCGAGCGTGTCGACCAGTTTGACGTCGAAGGCCTGCTCGCCGGTCCACACCCGGCCCTGCGCGATCTTCTCGACCTGCGCGATCGTGAGATGGCGGCTGTCGGCGACTCGCTTGACGAAGTCCTGGTAGACGCTGCCCAGCAACTGGTCCTGAAGCAGCTTCTGCTGCTCGGGCGTGAAATCCGTGAACTGATCGAAGATCGTCACGTTCTGCCCGCGCGCCACGGCGCCGGTCGTGACTCCGAGCTTCGCCGCCGCCTCCGCGATCGTGAATTTGCCGCCCAAAACGCCGATCGAGCCGGTTACCGTGCCGGGATCGGCGATGATCTTCTTCGCCGGCGTCGCCACCCAGTAGCCTCCCGACGCCGCATAGCTCGACATGCTGACCACCACCGGCTTTTTGCTCGCGGTCAGCTCGACCTGACGCCGGATCAGCTCGGAGGCAATCACCGATCCGCCCGGCGAATTGATCCGGAACACCACCGCGCGCACCGCGTCGTCCTCGCGCGCCGCCTTGAACGCGTCAACCATCGTATCCGAGCCCATCGACGTGCCGCCGGGAGAAAGCAACGGATCGAAACCGCCGCTGCCGCGGTCGATCTCACCGGTGCCATAGATCACCGCGATCTTCTCCGGATGCGAGAAGCTCGGCAGGATTCGCGGACGCTCGTAGTTGGCATAGTCCAGGACGGCGTGTTCCTTGCCGCCGCGATGCTTGATTCGGTCGTTGAACTCGTCTTCGTATTCCAGCTTGTCGACCAGGCGCGCCTTGATCGCGCCGGGAGCGTCGAGCGGAGCGCGATCGATAATCGCCCGCACCGCCGCGGCGTCCAGATGCCGCTGCGCGCCGATTTGATTCACGAGCTGCTGATAGAAGTCTCCCACCAAGGCGTCATCCTCTTCGCGCTGGGCGGCAGTGAACGTCTTCTCCGTAAACAGGTTCTTCGCGCTCTTGTATACTCCGATCGCGTCGATATTCGGCTTGACCCCGATCCAGTCGAGCGTGCCGCGGATGAACAACTCGCGCATCTGGACGCCGATGAGATTCAGCTCCCCGCGCGGCATCATCGCGACCTCGCCCGCCGCGCTCGCGACCATGTAGTCGAGATTGCCGGGTTCGAACTCGCCCGCGGTTTCGATATAGGCGCTGGTCCATCGGCCGCTCGCCGCGAACTTCTTGATCAGGCCGGACAACTCCTGCGCCTGCGCCAGTTCCATCGTCGGATCGATTACTTCGATCACCAGCCCCTCGATCCGCGAGTCGCGGATCGCGTGATCGATCGCGCGGCGCACGATGTTGAGCGGAGTTTCGTGACCCCCGCGTACCGCGCCCATCACGCTGGTGCTGCCACGCTCGCTAATCGGACCCTCGAGCTTCACCATCAGCACGGTTCCGGACGCGACGCGATGGGACGTATAGTCCAGGATCGCCGCGATCACTGCCATGACGACCAGAGTCACTGCGGCACGCACGATCCATCGAAGAATTCGCCTGCCCATGGTTTCTCCTGTCTCCTTCCATCCGGGGATGGACTGGATCACGATCAGCTCTTGAAGCGGCCTCGATAAACTCCAATGATAACCAACCATACACTGCGTTGCCCAAGGAAGCTTCCGCCGAGCAGAGGCCGCTCAAGAAATATGCTTACCAAAAAAACCCTGATTCTGTTGCTGGTCGCGATCATTGCCGCGGCGGCCGCGCCCGGCTCCGCTCACGCCCAGCCCGCGACACCTATCCCGACTCCGAGCGTGGTGCCGACGTTCACCCCGCTGCCGATAGCAACGACGCGGGTCTTCCACTGTAGCTGCTCGACGCCCGGCCGGCCCGTGGTATGGCAGGGAATGATTCAGGCGCAAAACTATTTTCAGGCGAGCCAGCAAGCGTCCGCACAATGTCTGAATGCGCTGAGCGGAGTGCCGGCGTCTCCCTTCATACCGATGCCCACCGCGGTGGTCGAACCGACTCCGGCACCGCCCGTGTTCAATCCGTGCTCGAGTTGCGCCTGCAATTAGCGGCTCGCTCGCGCCCGGCGAATCATTGCGCCGTTCGTGGTATGACTGACTTCGTCGGATAGCCTTGTAGCGGGGGTAGTCAATTGCGTATCGCGCTTATCGGCCAGGCCGCGTTCGCGGAAAAGGTTCTCGAAGGATTGCATTCACGCGGCGAAGAGATCGTCCACGTCTTCGCGCCGCCCGACGCCCCCGAATGACGCGACGACCGCCGAGTGCTTCCGGGACCGTGTCCGACGCAGACGATAGGCCGGCCATTGTTCCTTGCGACTCGGACCTGGATAGGCGGCCCTCCGCCCGGAGCTTGCGCGGACTCGACTGGCTCAACTTCCTGCTCGCCGACGTGCAGACCGGCGTGGGGCCGTTCCTCGCGATCTACCTTGCCGCGTACGGCTGGAACGAGGAGCGCGTGGGCCTTGCGCTCACGATTGGCGGAATCGCCGGCATCGCATCGCAGACGCCAGCGGGCGGTTTGGTGGACTGGCTCAAGTCCAAAAGAGCGCTGATTGCGGCCGGAGTGGTCGCTCTGGCGATTGGAGCTTTCCTGATCGCGTCCTTTCCGTCGTTCTGGCCGGTCGTCACAGCGCAAATGCTCATCGGCGTAATGTCCAGTTTCTTCATGCCTGCCATCGCCGCCATCTCTCTTGGGATTGTGGGGCATACACTCTTCAATCGCCGCCAGGGACGAAACCAAACATTCAACTCGGCCGGCAACGTGATCGCAGCCCTAATGATGGGGTTGATCGGATATTTCATTTCGAACCGCAGCGTCTTTTTCTTTGTCGTGGCTCTCGCAGTCCCGACGATCCTGTCGCTGTTCCTCATCCGCCCGGAAGAGATCGACTACGAACTAGCCAGGGGGGCTAGGGACGGCGAGGATGACGGAGATCCGGCAAATGTCTTGGATCTACTGAGGGACCACCCGCTGATGATCTTCCTGTGCTGTGCGGTCATGTTTCACTTCGCCAATGCGGCGATGCTCCCGCTGTTAGGCGAGATGCTGGCAAAGGGCAAGGGCCGCACTTCCATGATGTTCATGTCCGCCTGTGTCGTGACCACCCAGTTCACAATCACACTTCTCGCGGCATGGGCAGGCCGCAGCGCTGGCTCATGGGGTAGAAAGCCCCTGCTGCTCATTGGATTCGGAGTACTGCCGATCCGCGGCATCCTTTACACCCTCACCCACAACCTCTATCTGCTGGTCGGTATCCAGGTGCTCGACGGCGTCGGCGCCGGCATTTTCGGCGTCGTTTCCGTCCTGGTGATCGCCGATCTGACGCGTGGCACCGGGCGGTTTAATCTCACGCTGGGCGCGATCGCGACGGCCGTGGGAATCGGCGCGGCTCTCAGTCAAACGATCGCTGGAGCGATTGTTCACCACTCGAGTGACCGAGCCGGGTTCCTGTTTCTGGCCCTCGTGGCGGCGGCGGCGTTTGTGATCCTGTGGCTCTTCATGCCGGAAACCCTCGAATGGCAAGGCGATGCTCCGGTGCCGACGTCGATGGCGAAGCGTTGACGATCGCGAATGACACTATCTGGGCAATCGCCGCGCTGAGCGCCCTTGGCGTGATCGTCCGCCCTTGGAAGCTGCCTGAGGCGATCTGGGCCGTGGCCGGCGCGGTCATGCTGATCGTGTTCGGTCTGCTGCCATGGAGCGACGCTCTAACAGCGGTCGCTAAGGGGACCGATTTGTACCTGTTTCTGAGCGGCATGATGCTGCTCGCGGAGTTAGCGCGAAAAGAGGGTTTGTTCGACTTTCTGGCCGGGCGAGCCGCTCGCCTGGCGGGCGGCTCCGCGATGAAGCTGTTCGCGCTGGTTTATGGCGTCGGCACAGTGGTTACAGTTTTTATGTCGAACGACGCCACTGCCGTCGTTCTCACGCCGGCCGTGTTCGCCGCGACCAAGGCCGCCAAGGTGAAGGACCCGCTGCCCTACCTGTTGATCTGCGCGTTTATAGCAAACGCGGCAAGCTTCGTCCTGCCGATCTCAAATCCGGCGAACCTGATCATATTCCGTGACCAAATGCCGCCGCTGCTGCAATGGCTCGGGCGGTTCGCGTTGCCATCGGTGCTGTCGATCGCGGTTACCTACGCTGTCCTTCGGTTCACGCAGCGCGATTCGCTGAGCCAGGAGGTAATGGCCGCTGAGGTCGATGCACCTGGTCTGTCCAGCGGCGGCCGCATGACCGCTTGTGGCATCGTGGGCATGGGAATCGTGCTGCTGCTTGTCTCCGGGTTCGGCGTTGATCTTGGACTGCCGACATTTGTCGCCGCTGTCGCGACTGCTGCGGTAGTGCTTTTTCTAAAGCGCGAGTCACCGTGGACCGTCGTGAAGGACACTGCTTGGGAAATCTTACCGCTGGTGGCCGGTCTGTTCGTCCTGGTAGAGGCGCTTGATCGCAGCGGCCTGCTGAAGGCGCTCATTCATGTTCTGCAGATGGCGGCCGATCGCTCCGCGATGGTGACGACCTGGGCAGCGGGCGTGACTCTGGCCCTGATTTGCAACCTGGTCAACAACCTGCCGGCCGGTCTGCTGGCAGGCTCCGTTGTGTCTGCTTCGCATGTGCCGCGGCAGGTCGCCAGTGCCGTGCTCATCGGCGTGGACCTCGGACCGAATCTGTCCGTTACCGGATCGCTGGCAACCATCCTGTGGCTGGCCGCCCTGCGGCGGGAAAATCAGCAGGTGAGCGCCTGGAGCTTTCTGAAACTTGGTGCATTGGTGATGCCGCCGGCTTTACTGCTCGCGATTGCGGGACTGCTGATCACCGGCTCCGTTCGTTAGTGTTTGTAGCGTACAATGACCGCAGCCAGACCTTAACAACAAATGAAGTCGGTCCCGCAACCGAATGGCTGCGATAGCCGCCCAAGCCCCCACTCGATCACTTTGTCGGCGACCGCGCGAGGAGCGTGGGCGGAATCGTGAAGGCGAGTTTCCTCGCCGTCACCAGGTTGACGACGAATTGATACTTCGTCGGCGTTTGCGCCGGCAGGTCGGCGGGTTGGGCCGATGTCGGTCG
Source organism: Binataceae bacterium (SeqCode) (assembly GCA_050010455.1). GTDB lineage: Bacteria > Desulfobacterota > Binatia > Binatales > Binataceae > DATJOQ01. Next base: position 8,899 of record JBEKLA010000026.1, read on the forward strand.
GCGCTACGGTGTCTTCGGCGTGGCCGGCGGCGGTGGCGCTTCGCTGCCGCCAAAGACCTCGTGCATCCAGCGTTTGAAGCGCGACTCGTCGACCTTGGTGAGCTGAGTCCTGTTCGGTCCGATCTCGCGCGCGGCAATCACCTTGCCGAGCGGGCTGGAGCTGCCGTCGCCGCTGGCATAGAGCGGCTGCCCGACGGCGAGGTTAGCGGCAAGCCGCTCGGCCTCGGGTGGCGGCATGCGGACGATGGTACCGTCCTCGAGCAGCACGCCGTTGAGAGTGCCGTGCTGATCGTGCAGCTGAGCCTTGATGCGACCCTCGTCTTCCAACCGCTTCGGCGGGCTAGGCGGGCCCATGTTGGCAACCGTCACGCTGGTCGCGTCATTGGTGACCGATCCGGCGGCCACCATCGGCGTAACGCCGACCTTCGACCCGTGGATTGTCACGGCGTCGCCAGGGCGAACGGAGAACACGAGCTCGGTTGAGAAGTGATGCGGCCAAAATACCTCGGTGCCGTCTGCCAGAATGAGGCCGTCCACGTCGCCGCGCGGCGTGAGCGAGTATTGCGCGACCTTACCCTTTATTTCCGGCATTTGCGCTGGATTGCCGGCCGGTGCCGGCTGCGCCAGTGCCAGCCCAGCGGAGCCGATCATCATCGTCGCGCCCAGCAGGGCATATTTCAGGCGGGAAGCGAATTTATCCATCGTCAATTCCTCCAGTGTCATCGGCGTTCAAGCGTGGAGCGTCAATCAGAAATGCGGCGGGGTCGTCGCGACAGCGATGGCGTCAGACAGGAATTCTTCCGGCGCGCGCCAATGCGCTTCTTGGCGCTCTTTGGCTGCCTAAAATTTTTGAATACGCCGGTATTGACCTGGGGTCAATCTCCCGGAGCAAAACCTTTGACAAAGTTAGCTCAACATCTACCCGGCGCGCGCGGTCGGCGCGGCAGCCGTACTGCTCGTCGACCGCATCAAATCCGAGAAGATCTACGACCAAATCGACTGGAGCCTGCTGCTGATGTTCATCGGCTTGTTCATCGTCGTCCACGCTTTTCAGGTCCACGTGGTCGCGACGTGGGATATTGAGCACTGGCACTGGCTGCTGGAACATCCCATCGATCTGCTAAGCATCGCGTCGGCCGCGTTGTCCAATTTGGTGAGCAACGTACCGGCCGTCCTCCTGTTTGAGCCGGTGATTCGAGCCATCCCTCAGGCATCGCAACAGAACAGTTGGCTGGCGCTGGCAATGTCCAGCACTTTCGTGGGCAACCTCACGATGCTGGGATCGGTGGCTAACCTCATTGTTGTGGAAAACGCCAGGCGCGATGGGGTCGCTATCTCTTTCTGGCAATACTCCAAGGTTGGCATCCCTGTAACGATGCTGACGCTCATTATCGGGATCGCGTGGCTCCGCTTCGTCAATTACTGATTAACGGCGCCCTCGCGCCCGGAGAATCATCGCGCCGTTCGTGGTATGACTAATTTCGTCTGATAATCTTGGAGCGGGGGTAGTCAATTGCGTATCGCGCTTATCGGCCAGGCCGCGTTTGCGGAAAAGGTTCTCGAAGGATTGCATTCGCGCGGCGATGAGATCGTCCACGTCTTCGCGCCGCCCGACGCTCCCGGCGGCCGCGCCGATCCGCTCAAGGTCAGGGCTCTGGCGCTCGGGCTTCCGCTCAGTCAGCCGGCTTCGTTTCGCGGTGAAGCCGCGTTGGCGCACTTCAAATCGTTGAAAGCGGACCTGGCGATTCTGGCTTTCGTGACGATTATCGTTCCCGAGCCGATCCTTTACGCTCCGAAGTTCAAATCGATCTGCTTCCACCCCTCGCTACTGCCGCGCCATCGCGGCGCCAGCGCTATCAACTGGGCGATCATTCAGGGCGATAGCGAAACCGGAGTCACCGTGTTCTGGCCCGACAAGGGTATCGATACCGGGCCGATCCTGCTCCAGAAACGCGCTCCGATCGGACCCGCCGACACCACCGGTTCGCTGTACTTCAATACCTTGTTTCCGCTCGGCGTCGAGACGGTTCTCGAATCGGTCGATCTGATCAAGGCGGGCAATCCACCGGCTATCGTGCAGGATGAGAGCCTCGCGACCTACGAGCCGCCCTGCCGCGACGCTCACGCCCAGGTCGATTTCACCAAGCCGGCGCGCGACGTCTGCAACCTGGTGCGCGGATGCGATCCGCAGCCCGGCGCGTACGCGAATCTATCCGGCAAACGGATGCGGCTGTATGGTCCGGCGCTTGAGCCGGCGGCGCCGGGAGCCGCACCCGGAACGATAATGTCGATCGACGAACGGGGGATGGCGGTCGCGCTTGCGGACGCAACGATAGTTATCAAGCAGGTGCGGATCGAGCCGGCGGCGAAGAAAGTCGCGCCCAAGGAGCTTGCCGATACCGGCGAGTTGGTTGCCGGAAGCCGTCTCGAATAGCGCTCGGCGGGCGAGCGCGGAAATCGGCGGGGGTGGGGGATGCTATGCGGTTATGCGTTGGAACCTCGAAGGGGATCGTAGTTCTCGATCCTGATCGTGCCGGCGTGCCGCTGATGGTGCTGGCCGATCCGTCCTCGATCTGGTGCATGGCGCAGGATTGCCGCGATCCGAATCTTATCTACGTCGGTGCCGGTTCCCATATGGATATGGGCGGTTCGCGCGGCGCCACCTCCTTGTTCCGTTCCGTCGACGGCGGCAGGACCTGGACCGGTATCACGCCCCACAACATCCATGACGAAGAGGTCTGGGCACTCGCGACGCAGCCCGATCGCGCCGGCGAGGTTCTGATCGGCACCGCGCGCGCCCGCCTGTTCAAGAGCCTCGATCGCGGGCGCGATTTCGAAGAGTGCCAGGGCTTTCTCGATATCCCCGGACGCGAGCGCTGGACGTTTCCCGTGCCGCCCCATCTGCCGCACGTGCGCTCGATCACCTTCGACCCGTCCAACCCGTCGACGATGTACGTCGGCGTCGAGGAGGGCGGCGTGATCCGTTCGCGCGATCGCGCCGTCAGCTTCGAGATCATCAAGCACGGTATCGATCCCGACGTCCATTGCGTCGCGGTCGATCCTCGCGACCCGCGGACGTTGTACGCGGCCACTGGCGGCGGGTTTTACCGCTCCGAGAATGCGGGCGCCTCGTGGCGACGGGCCGGAGACGGCCTGACGCGCTCTTATGCGGTTCCCGTCGCGGTCCATCCGCGTATTGACGGGATCGTTTACACCGCGGCGGCCGCCGGTCCGCCGCCAACCTGGGCCTCGGGCGCCAATGGCGCGAGCGCGATACTGTTTCGCAGCCTCGATCACGGCCGCACCTTCCATCCGATTGCGGCCAAGGCGGGCCCGATGCGTGGGATGGTGATGCGGATCCTGCAGAGCCCGGCCGATTCCGATGAAGTGTTCGCGGTCACCAGCGACGGCACCGTGATCCGTTCGCGCGATTGCGGCCAAAGCGTCGCCGCGATCGCCACCAAGCTGCCGCCGGCTTATGATTTCGTCATTTTGCCTTGATTTGGAGCCGATAAGATCAATCGCTTATACGGTTCAGTTAATTTCTCTTTAAATTCCGATGACGGAACGCCTCTCATGCTGGTGAATCTTGCCTGATGAAGATAATCTAAAGGGCGGTTAGTATCGCAGCCGATCTGAATTGCCGATTGTGAGCGGCCAGAAGGTCGAAGTTACTAAAAAATTAGGTTATGGCGGCGTCGCTGCCTGTAAGTTATCGAGGACTACCTCTTTTTCCCTTTATCCAGAATTTTCGTCTCAAGGCGCCGTTTAAAGTGTTTGGGGGTCAATGTGGCTACGTTAACGCAGAAGCGAAAAACTAAAGCATCTTCAAAGCAAGACGCGACGAAACAAGGGCCGACGGTGGAAGAATCGGCCGCGGAGTTGGAGACCACAACAGCCGAACGGATTGCCAAGCCCGCGCGTAAGACGAAAGCCGCCGGCTCCACGAAGCCGGCGGAGCCGAAGGTTTCGATTCCCGAACCTACGGTCGTGCCGACTCATGTGGACGTGGTTGAAGCGTCGGTCGTCTCACCGATCGCTATCAGCCCGGCGGCTTGCGAAGGCACCAGCAAAAAATCGTCTGCTCGCGAGGAAATCGAGCGTCGCGCGTACGAAATCTTCGTGGCTCGAGGGTACGCCCACGGCAGCGACGTTCAAGATTGGTTACAAGCCGAACGGGAGTGCATCCGCACGGCCAAGGAATCCTGACGCCGTCGCGCCGCGCGACGCCGCTAGCGCACGCGTGACGCTTTAAATTAAATAGCGCGCCCACTATCCTGATAGAGACGGCGCGGGCCTCCGCGCGGCGACCCACGAGTGCGTGCGCCGAACGGGCCGTGTAGCGTTCGCGGCTTGCGAACCGGGGTCTTAATTCGAACTTTGGTGCGAGGGGCGGGACTTGAACCCGCACGGTATTTCTACCACGAGCCCCTCAAACTCGCGTGTCTGCCGTTCCACCACCCTCGCACATCTGGCTATTTCTTGACCGGTGCGGCCGGCGCCGCGGTCGCCGCTCCCGGAAGCGCTGGCTTTTCGACCGGCGCCGCCTTGCCAGGCGCCGCCACGGTGCGGCCCGAATGGCCGAAGATGCTCGACGTCACATGCTTGGTCGACGCGTAGGCCAAAAGCATCGAGGTCGCGAAGAATGCCACCGCAAGCCCGCTTGTGGCCTTGGTCAGGAAATTCCCCGCGCCGCCCGATCCGAATACGGTCTGGCTCGAACCTCCGAAAACCGCGCCGACGTCGGCGCCCTTGCCTTGCTGCAGCAGCACGATCACCGTCAGCGAGACGCAAATCAAAACATGAATCACGATTACTAGAGCTACCATCGGCCTCCTATTTAATCAGCTCCACCGCGCCCGCACTATCCGCGAAAACGCGTCGGCCTTCAAGCTTGCCCCGCCGACCAAAGCTCCGTCAATATCCGGCTTCGAAACTAACGAGTCGACGTTTTCGGCCGTAACGCTGCCGCCGTAGAGAATCCGTATCCCCCCGGCGACATCCGGCCGCGTCCGTTCCTCGAGCGCGCCGCGAATCGCGCTATGCACCGCATGGGCCTGCTCGGGGGTGGCGTTGCGGCCGGTGCCGATCGCCCATACCGGCTCGTAGGCCAGCGTTATCTTGGCAAGCTGCGAATCGTCCAGCCCTTCGAGTCCCGCGTTCAACTGGGTAAGAACCACTTCGAGCGTGCGGCCGCCGTCGCGCTCCTCGAGCGTCTCGCCGATACATACGATCGGCTTGAGCCCGTGCTTGAGCGCCGCCTTGAGCTTCCGGTTGACGAGGCTGTCGGTCTCGCCGAACAGGCGCCTGCGCTCGGAATGGCCGAGAATCACCTGGCGCACGCCGCACTCTTTCAGCATCGGCGCCGACACTTCGCCGGTAAACGCGCCGTTGTCCTCGAAGTGCATGTTCTGCGCGCCGAGTTCGATCGATGATCCGGCCAGCGCCTGCGCGACCGCCGGTATCGCGACGAACGGAGGTGCGATCACGACCTCGCGATCGCGCGCGAGCATCGCGGCGTCGGGATCGAGATCGGCCCTGAGCGCCGCAATCAAAGCGCGCGCCTTGAGCGGCGTCAGATTCATCTTCCAATTCGCGGCGAAGATTTTTCTCCGCATACGCTTTCTTCCTTGTTAGTATCCCGAGTTTGAAATTCGACTATGAAGAGCTCTCCGGTCCGTCATCCTGAACGGAGGTGGCCGCTGCCGCCATCGTCATAGTGTGGCGCCTCATTAATGAGCGTCGCGAGCCTCGGAGTCATCCTGAGCCGGCGAGCATCGCGAGCCGTGTCGAAGGATCTCGCGCGCTCCTGCGCGCGTTAACCCCGCGCCCCGCGATTCGCCCGGATGACCGGGCGAGATCCTTCGGTGCGCTCAGGATGACGGCAACAGGCGTCTTGATTACTGCGATTCTTATCAAGTTCACTTCCAACTCAGGGACACTAGCTGACTGCGATGCTTCGACCGCCGGGCGCGCCTGGCGGAATCGGCCGGGCGCCCGCGCGTCAAACCTCGAGCGCCTTGACTCCGGGCAGCTCCAATCCTTCGAAAAACTCCAGCGTCGCGCCGCCGCCGGTCGATATATGGGTGAATCGCTTGGCCCAATCGTGGCCCGCGACCGCCGCTGCCGTATCGCCGCCGCCGATTACACTCTTCGCGCCGCTGTCCGCCAGCGCAACGCCCACGGCGAGCGTGCCCGTGGCAAATGCCGGGATTTCGAAGAAGCCCAGCGGTCCGTTCCAGACCACGGTCTTGGCGCCTTCTAGTTCCGCGATAAATTGCTGGATCGTCCGCGGACCGATATCCAGCCCCATTTTGTCGTCGGGGATTTGCGCACCGGTTTCGACAGCGGCGCTCGCTTCGGGAGCCTCCGCGAAGACGTGATCGCACGGCAGGATGAAACGCACGTTGCGCGCCGCGGCCGCCGCCAGTATCTCGCGCGCCACGTCGAGCTTGTCCTCTTCAACCCGCGATTTGCCGACCGCGATACCCTGCGCCTTCAGGAACGTGTACGCCATCGCGCCGCCGATCAGGACCGCGTCGACCTTGGTCAGCAGATTTTTCAACACCCCGATCTTGTCGGACACTTTCGCGCCGCCCAGGATCGCCACGTACGGATGCTCGGGATTCACGGTCAGTAGGCGCAGCGCGTCGAGTTCGCGCATCATCAGGAAGCCCGCCGCCCGCGTGCTCAAAAACCGCGCGACGCCCACCGTCGACGCGTGCGCGCGATGGGCCGAGCCGAAAGCGTCGTTGACGTAGATGTCCTTGCCGCGAGCCAGCTCGTGCGCGAAGTCGCGATCGTTCGCTTCTTCCTCGCGATGGAAGCGCAGATTCTCGAGCAGTATCGCATGGCCCATCGGCAGGTCGTTGATCATGCGCAGCGTGATATCGCCGATACAATCGGGCGCGAGCGCCACTTTCGCGCCCAACACCTGGCTCAGATATTCGGCCACCGGCTTCAGGCTCAGCTCGGGAGTCCGTTCCTTGGGGCGGCCAAGATGCGAGCACAGGATCGCGGCCCCGCCCTGGCTCAGGATATAGCGAATCGAATCAAGGCTGGCGTCGACGCGGGAGGTATCCGTGATCTTGCCGCCCTCCAGCGGCACGTTGAAGTCGCATCGCACCAGCACCTTCTTGCCCTTTAACGAAAGGTCACGAAGAGATGGAACCGTCATTGCTCAAGCCTCGCTCGAACGGCTGGAATTAAAGTTTGCTCGCAACCAGCGCGCTGAGGTCGGTCAGCCGGCAACTGTATCCCCATTCGTTGTCGTACCACGAGAGTATCTTTACCAACCGTTTGCCGAGCACCTTGGTAAGCGGCGCGTCGAAGATCGATGAATGCGCATTGCCGTTGAAGTCAGTCGACACCAGCGGCTTGTCGCAATACTGCAGGATTCCCTTGAGCGGTCCGTCCGCCGCCTGCTTCATCGCCGCGTTTACCGCCTTGTCGTCGCAGTCGCGCTCGACCGTGGCGGTCAGATCGACCAGCGATACGTTCGGCGTCGGCACCCGCACCGCGATTCCGTCCAGCTTGCCCGCCAGCGCCGGCAATACCAGACCGATCGCCTTGGCCGCGCCGGTCGACGTCGGCACCATCGAGAGCGCCGCCGCGCGCGCCCGGCGCAGATCCTTATGCGGCCCGTCCAGCAGCATCTGATCGTTGGTATAGCTGTGCACGGTGGTCATCAGGCCGTTGACGATTCCGAAGCCCTCGTGCAGCACCTTGGCGACCGGCGCCAGGCAGTTGGTGGTGCATGAGGCGTTGGAAACCACGTGATGCTTGGCCGGATCGTAGCTCTGGTCATTGATTCCCATGCAGATAGTAGCGTCGGCGCCCGTGGCAGGAGCGCTGATTACGACCTTCTTGGCGCCCGCGGTCAGATGCATCGCGGCCTTCTCTCGCTCCGTGAACAGCCCGGTCGATTCCACCACTATCGCGACGTCAAGTTTCTTCCATGGAAGCTTGGAAGGATCGCGCTCGGCCAACACCTCGAAGGCGTTGCCGTCAACCATGATAGTCTTGCCCTCGAGCTTGACCTGATTCTTGAGCGCGCCGTGAATCGAGTCGTACTGCAGCAGATGAGCGAGGGTTGCGGCGTCAGTGATGTCATTAACCGCCACGACCTCGAGATCCTTTCTGGTGAGCGCCGCCCGAAGAAACATCCTGCCGATGCGGCCGAAGCCGTTTATCCCAATCCTGATCGCCACCTTTGAGACCCTCCTATGGGAACCCTTTTCGAATTCGCACGATAAAGGATATTGCTCGCTCATCGCGCTCGCAAGCCGCAATTCAACCGCGCGGTCAAAAGCTTTCATGGCACTAACGTGTCACGAAAATGATCATTTCGTCGGCCAACTCACCGCGACACAAAGCGTGGTGTTATAACTTCACGCAGCGAGCCCGGCGACCAGACCGTCATGATGAGACGCATCAGATCTTGCGACCAATAGAGGATCGGCCAGCTACTTTCGGATGAATGGAGAACTTTATGAGAATCACAGCCATAGAGCCCATCCTCCTAACCGCGCCTTATGGTATCGAAGGCGCCCACATCAGCAAGCGAAGCGCGTGCTTCGTCGAAGTGAGCACCGACGAGGGCGTCACCGGAATCGGTGAAACTTACGCCGGAGTATATGTTCCCGAACTCGCCGCCGAGATTGTTCGCTATTTTGCCCAACTGCTGGTGGGACTCGACGCCGCCAATCCCAACGCGGTTTATCGAACCGCCTATTGGAGCTCCAGCTACTTCGGCCGTACCGGACTGACGGTGATGGTGCTGAGCGCAATCGAGATCGCGCTGTGGGATATCATGGGCAAAGCGCTGGGCGTTCCCGTGCATCAACTCCTTGGCGGAGCGATCCACGATAGCCTTCCGGTATACGCGAGCGGCGGAACTCCAACCCTGAGCCTCGACCAGCTCGCGGCACAGGCCGCCCAAGCGAAGGCTCAGGGTTTCAAGGGTTTCAAGATGCGCGCCAACTTCTTTCAGTATCAGCCCGAGGTCGAGGCCGAGCGAGTCGGGGCCGTGCGCAACGCCGTTGGAGAAGGCATGATGCTGGCCCTGGACGCCGTCCAGAACTTCAACCTGCGGCCATGGTCGGTGAAACAGGCGGCGCGGATGCTCAGTAGGCTGGAGCGATACGATCTGTCATGGGCCGAAGAGATGCTCCCGCCGTACGATCCTCTTGCCTATGCGGAGCTTCGCCGCCTGAGCCCGATTGCGATCTCCGGCGGCGAGGGCCTCACCACGGCCACGCAGTTCGAGCAGTGGCTTCGCGCCGGGGCCTTCGACCTCGCCCAACCTGACGCCACAATCATCGGTGGCATCGGCGAGGCTCGCCGCGCCTGCGACGCGGCGGCGGCCCACGGCGTCCAGGTCGCGATGCATGTCTGGGGCGCCGCACCCGCGCTCGCGGCGAACTATCAGCTTGCTTTCACGATACCCAACTGCGTCATCCTGGAACGGCCGATCATGGGCAACCCACTGGAAACCGAACTCATGACAGAGCCGCTCGTGCTGGAAAATGGGCACGTGCGCTCGTCCACCATCCCCGGTTTGGGCGTCCGGCTGACGGATGAGCTGAAAGAGAAGTACCGATACGTACCGGGCACGGCGAGCCTCTTTGGTTAGGTTTGTCGGATCATTTCGTCGGCCAGGTCACCACAACACAAGCGTGATGCTAAAACGCGCACCCTTGCAAAGGGGCGGATTGCGCGCGCCCACATCGAAAAGTAACGTCTAATACTAACGAGCGTACTACGATGGGGATGAGCTGGTAGGCGGCGTATGTTTCCACAATCGAGCGGCGTGGGTGGTCTGGGCGTGGGGGAGCTCCTGCTCGGCACCGGCCCCGTGGTCCAGTTCGTACTCTGGACCCTGGTCGCGTTTTCGGTCGGCAGTTGGGGAATAATCCTCTACAAGCTGCGCCAGATTTCGCAGGCCCGCCGCCAGTCGCAACGCTTCACCGCTATTTTCTGGGAATCCAAGAATCTCGCCAACATCCATAGCGCCAGCATCGATCTCAAATATAGTCCAGTGGCGCAGGTCTTTCGCGCCGGATATCAGGAACTCCTGCGTCTGACCCGTGCCAAGCGCCAGGTGGTCAACTCCGAAAGCGGCTTCACCACCGAACTCGGCGGTGTCGATAACGTCACCCGCGCGATGAAGCGCGAGGCCAACGTCGAGCTGACCAAGCTCGAACACGGAATCACCTTTCTTGCCACCACCGGATCGACCTGCCCGTTTATCGGATTGTTCGGCACGGTATGGGGCATCATGACCGCCTTTCTAGGGCTCTCCGCGGCGCATTCCTCGAATATCCAGGCGGTGGCCCCGGGAATCGCCGAAGCCTTGATCACCACGGCCGTCGGATTGGTGGCGGCGATTCCGGCGCAGATGTTCTACAATTATCTGACCGCGCGCGTGCGTGTGCTCGCGACCGAGATGGACAATTTCACCTCCGAATTTCTCAATATCGCGGAGCGCCACTTCCTGGGTTGAGATTTACCACGGATGGCTTTTGATCCGGGACAACGCGGCTCGCTGGTTTCGCAGATCAACGTCACGCCGCTGGTGGACGTGATGCTGGTGCTGCTGATCATTTTCATGGTCACCGCGCCGATTCTTCAGCAGGGAGTCGAGGTCAGCCTGCCCAAGGTCAAGGCCGCGGCCCTGCCCGGCGAAGAGCAGCAGTTCGTGGTTTCGATCACTCGCGACAACGAAATCTATCTGAACGATGCCAAGCTCACCGCCGACGAACTCACCGACAAGCTGCAAGCGATCGCGGCCGTGCGCCCCGATCGCCAGGTCTTTATCCGTGCCGACGAGCAAGTGCCTTACGGCGAGGTGATCCGGACGATGGCCGCGATCAAGGCCGCCGGGATCGAGAACGTCGGGATGGTGACGCAGATGCCGAGCGAAAGCGCGCCGCCGTCCGAGCGCAAGAGTGGACACAAACATTCCAGGGGTTGAAAGCGAACCAAGTAGATGGGGCTATGCCGGAGCGATCCTGGTTTCGGCGCTCAGCCACGCCGCGCTGGCCGTGTTGCTGCTGGTGGTGCTCCCTTCCTACCTGAGCGCTCCGCACAGCGAACCGCCCGCCTACACGGTGAAGATCGTGGATGATATCCCGGCCGGCGACCTCGGCACGCATCTGCCGCGATTGTCCCATCGCGCGCGCCCGAAGGAAGCCGAGGCAAAACCGCCTCCGCCGCCGCCCAAGCAGGAGCCGGTGGTGACGAAGCCTCCTCCGCCCCCGCCACCGCCGCCCGAGAACGACAAGAACGCGATCGCGCTCAACAGTATCAAGCCGACCGTGTCGATCGAGACGCCGACTCCCCATCCGACTCCGCCGCCCGTAATAACTCCGGCGCCGAATCCAACCCCGACCGAGGCTCCCAAGCCGCGGCCTACTCCGAAACCGCACGAGGCCAGGAAGCCGCCTACTCCTCGGCCGACGCCGAAACCGCTCGAGCGCTCGCAGAAACCGCCGCGGCCGAAGCCCTCAGCCGCCGTCGCGATCGCTCGCGTCGAGAGTACGCCAAGCGTCAAGCAGCAGATGAACGAGCTTCGCGCACGATTGCTCGCCGAGCATCTGGCCCGCGAGAAAACGGCCCCGAAGGAAACTCCTGCCGAAAGCGACGAGGGCGACGAGGAGACCGAGAGCAGCGGCGGCGGACCGGTGGTCGCCAAGGAGGCCACCGAAGGCACGGGCGCCGGTATCGGCTCCGGCAACGGCAGCATGGGGATTCAACAGGATCTCGATTTTCTGCTCTACTATCGTACCGTGCAGCAGCGGATTAAACAGGCCTGGAGCTTTTCCGGCGGAAGCAACGATCTGAGCACCCAGGTCGCTTTCGCCATCGGACCCGACGGCAAGCTCACCGACGTCAAGATTACGCGCAGCTCACACGACACTGCCTTCGACGAATCGGTGCTCCGCGCGATTCGGCGCGCCGCCCCGTTCCCTGCGCCGCCGGATAAATACCGCGATCAGTTCGCGCACGGCATCGAGGCCGTATTCAGGCTGGGAGAACTCAACTCATGACCACCGCCGGCTCCGGACCCGGTTAGCCGGTGCCGCGGTCTTGAACATCGATCAAAAGGCTATCCTGATGCGATTGAAACTGATTTCTTCCACCGCCGCCGCCGCCCTGGTTTTGCTCCTCGCCTGGGCCGGATTCGCCCGTGCCCAGATCAAGATGGAAATCGTCGGGCCGGGCTCCAAGCTGTCGGCGATCGCGATTTCGCCCCTGCGCGACCTCGGCGGCGACGACGAACACACGCTCAGCAGCAAGTTCGTCGATATCCTTTCGCGCGACCTCCAGCTATCGGGCTACTTCAAAATAATCGACGCGCACGCGTATATCGAAGATCCGCAGGCCACGGGATATCAGCTCGGCCAGTTCAACTTCGCCGATTGGAGTTCGCTCAACGCCGAGTTTCTGATCAAGGGCGCCCTCAAGGTCGAAGGCAACCAGATAGCGCTCGAAGCGTACCTGTTCGACGTGGCTCAGCAGCGCCAGGATACGGGCAAGCGCTTTCGCGGCGATCGCAACGACGTCGAACGGATGGCGCGGCGGTTCGCCGACGCCACCCTCGAAGCGATCACCGGCCGGCGTGGTCCATTTGATAGCCGCCTCGCCTTTGCCAGTACCCGCGACGGCCGTTTCAAAGAAATCTACACCATGTCGGTTGACGGCCGCGATCTGTTCAAGGTCACCAATAACCCGACCATCAATATCTTCCCGAGTTTTGGCGGCCAGGGCCGCTACCTGCTCTATACTTCCTACAAGAGCGGCTCGCCCGATCTCTATCTGGCCGATCTCGTCGAACAGCGCGAGCATCGCTTGACCAGCAGACTGGGCCAGATGATCGGCGGCGCCCTGAATCCCGAAGGTGATCGCGTGGTGGCTGCGGTCGAGCGCGGCGGCGCCACCAATCTCTACCTCCTCGATCGCTCAGGAGCGATGATCTCTCCGCTGACTGAGGGCCACTCGATCAACGTCAGCCCGGCGATTTCCACCGACGGGCAGAAGGTCGCGTTCACCTCGGATCGTTCCGGCAGCCCTCAAATCTATGTCATGAACATCAACGGCGGACCGGCCAAACGCATCACCTACCAAGGCAACTACAATACCAATCCGGCGTTTTCGCCGATTGGCAACCGTCTTGCCTATCAGAGCCGTGAGCACGGGATGTTCAATATCTATACGATTTCGCTTAACGGCGGCGATCCGGTAAATCTTACAAAGGGAACAATGTCGAGCCAGCAGCCCTGTTGGTCGCCCGACGGCCGTTACATAGTCTTCAGTGGCGGTCGCGAAGGAAACACAAAGCTGTATCTAATGATGGTCGAGAGTGGCAGAATTATTTCGGCCCTAGGTGAGGAGAATGGCAATGATACGAGTCCGGCTTGGTCGTGGTGGTTGGGTCAATAGCGTCGGCGCGCCCGTGATACGGATCGGCGCGGCCGCGATGCTGTGCATGATGCTGGCAGTGGCCGGATGTGCGAGCAAGCAGCCCACAACCGGCGCCGAAAATCCGGGGGCCGGAGCCGGAGGGTCCGGGCTCGGCGAAGAGGGCGTCGGTAAGACGTCGTTACAGCAGATGCAACAGGGCACGCTCGGCGCCGGTACCGGCGGACCGCTCACCGATATCCATTTCGATTACGACGATTTCACGATCCGGCCGCAGGACAGCGAAATTTTGCGCGCCAACGCCCAGTGGCTGGAAAAAAATCCTAATGCCCGCGTCCAGGTCGAGGGTCACTGCGACGAGCGCGGCTCCGAGGAATACAATATTGCGCTCGGCGCCAAGCGCGCCCAGAGCGCCAAGGAATATCTGACCACGCTCGGCGTCGCCGGCGATCGCATCTCTACCATCAGCTATGGCAAGGAGCTGCCGGTATGCACCGAGCACGACGATAGCTGTTGGGCGCAGAATCGTCGCGCGCATTTCGTGGTATCCAAGTAAGAAAGGAAATCGCTCCAGTGCGAAGACATTCAACTTGCTTTGCGATCGGCCTCGTCCTGGTGGCGGCTGGATTGGAGGGATGCGCTCCGCGCGCCGACATGGATCAGGTCCAGACCACCCAGTTCCAGATGCGCGGCATGATCGCCAACGACCAGCAGCAGATCGAAGCGCTTAACCAGCGGCTGAACCGGCTCGAAGATCGCCTGCAGGAAACCCAGCACGGCGATAGCGAAAAATCCGACACTCGCGTCGGCGCACTCGACGATCGTGTCGCCAAGCTCGAAGCCGCCGTCACCAGCATGCGTTCCGGCGCCCCGGGCGCCGCGCCCGCTCCGCTTCCCGGCGTCCCGGGAGAAGCCGGAGGACCGCCGATGCCGTCCGCGCCGGGCGAGGCTCCGCCCGCGGTAGCGCCCGCGCCGCCGGAGGCCGCGGCTCCTGAGGTTCCGCGATGGCACGCCGACCTCGATCAGGAAATCGCCGCGGCCGCGACGTCCAGCAGCCCGGGCGTCAAGATCTATCGCCAGGGGCTCGACGCGATGAAGGCCGGCAATTATTCCGCCGCCGTCGAGAAGTTCACCGCCGTCCAGAAGAAGTATCCCAAATCGCCGCTGGGCGAGCCGGCCGAATATTTTTCCGCCAACGCTCTTTACGAGCTCGGCAAGTACGACCAATCGATTCTCCAGTTCAATGACCTGGTGATGAGATTCCCCAAGGGCCGCTTTGCCAGCGCCGCGCTGTTGCGCGAAGCCCAGGCCTTCGTCCAGCTCAATGACCGAATCGACGCGCGCCTGACCCTGCAGAAGCTGATCGACGATCACGGCGACGCGCCCGAAGCGTCGGTCGCCAACAATATGATGAGAAATCTCGAGAAAGACTGAGGAGCCGGCGGATTCCGCGCGAATCCGCCTGACCCGGTCCGATGGAAGTTGTTTACGATTTGGATTCGATGCCGCCCCATCCTTTTCCGGTCGTTGCGCTCGGCAACTTCGACGGCGTTCACCTCGGCCATCAGGCCATCCTCAAGACCGCGATCGATCGCGCCCACGCCGCCGGCGGCACCGCGTTCGCGCTCACCTTCAGTCCGATTCCCTCCAAGCTCCTCGCGCCCGAGCGCGCGCCCCGATTGCTGCTGACCGCCGAGGATCGGTTCGAGCTGATGCGCCGATGCGGGCTGGACGGCGTGCTGGTAGTCAACTTCACTCTCGAGCTGAGCCGGCTCACGCCGCGCGAGTTCGTGCGTGATTATCTGCTCGACAAGATCGGCGCACGCGTGGTTGTGGCCGGCCATAGCATGAGCTTCGGACACAACCGCGCCGGCCACGCCGCGACGCTGGTCGAGCTCGGGGGCGAATTCGGCTTCGAAGCCGATATCGTCGGGCCGGTTAAATCCGGCGCGATCGAGGTCAGCTCCACCAAAGTACGCGAGCTGGTCTTAAACGGCGATCTCGCGGGCGCCGCGCGTCTGCTGGGACGCTATCATTTCCTGGCCGGCACCGTCGTCCACGGCCGCGAGCGCGGACGCCAGATGGGCTTCCCGACCGCCAACATCGCCTCCGAAACCGAATGCCTCCCGCCCGACGGCGTCTACGCCAGCCGCGTCGTATTGCCCGAAGGCGTTCACCCGGCGATTTGCAATATCGGGATGCGCCCGACCTTCGCGGAAGCCCAGCGCACGATCGAGGCGCATATCTTCCACTTCGATCGCGACCTCTATGGCCGCAAGCTCCGCATCGAGATGATCGAGCGCATCCGCCCTGAGCTGAAATTCTCCTCCGCCGACGAACTCAGCCGCCAGATTGGGATCGACGTCCGCCGCGCCAAGGAGATCATCACCGCCGCCGCCCCTTCCGCGATCCCTTCAACCTGATCGCGCAAGCGCCGACGCCCCGACGCGGCGCCAGCGCTCCATCTCGGCCCGGATCCCGGTTCCAGCCAGGATCTGTAACCTATTGATATCGTTGAATTCTGTCCGCAGTTTTCGCCTTATAATCGCCAGTATTGCTGAAACGTAGCCACTCGATATCAGCGTATGCCGACGCCTTCCAGTTGAACCTTTTGCGGACTCTTCCGAGCGTTGTCGAAAACTAGCAGCGTTCCGTTCTCGGTTCCTTTGCTCTGAGGCTTAAAGGCAATCTCAAAATAGCAACTTTGGTCCGCTGCCAGTACGGATGGCGCTATTGGGCAATTCGTGCTGGTGACTATGTAATCTGGTCCAGGGTTCCAGCTGTCGATTTGCACCGGGCTATTTCCGTTGGTCAGCGTGACCTTTTTCGATACAGAAGTAGTCCCGATCCGTTGCGTCCCGAAGTTCAAGCTCGACGGCTGCAACGTTACCGACGGAATTACTACCGGCGTCGGCAAAGGCGTCGATGTCGCAGTGGCCGTTGGTGTTGGGGTGCCCGTCGGAGTGAAAGTCAGAGTCTCGGTTGGCGTAGCTGTCGCAGTCTCGGTCGGCGTCGAAGTCGCGGTCGGCGTAGGCGTTGGAGTCGGGGTGGCCGTGGCAGTCGGAGTAGGAGTCAGGAGCACATTGCCGGACTCGAACGCACCAACGTCGCAGGCGACGTTTGGGCTGCCGATGTCTTCGCGATCAGGACGCGGAGCGCCGCGCTGATCGGTTTTGACTGGGCAATCCGCTATCGGGATGGCGTCGATCGCATAATTGCCCGGTTCGAGCGCGATGGTTTCGGTCGGCCCGCCGTTATCCACCAGCGCGCCGAGCGCCAGATTAGCATCAGTGACGTTATCGCCGATCGTATCGCCGTTGGCGGCGGGCCCGGTACCAAAGCTACATGAACCGTCATCCGAGATATTGTAGCCACTGTTGTTGGTCGTAGGGGACAGACCTGAGCAGTTACCGCCCGAGGTGCTGTTAGCTAAAATGCTGTTGGTCACCGTCGCCGTGCCCTCGTTCCAGATGCCGCCGCCCGCGCCGCTGGGGGCGCTGTTGCCGGAGAAGGTGCTATTGGTGACCGTCGCCGTGCCGTTGGTCGCGATGCCGCCGCCGCCGTCTACGGCGCTGTTCCCCGAGAAGGTGCTGTTGGTGACGGTCAGCGTGCCGCTGCTCGCGATGCCGCCGCCGAAGTCGCAGGCGCTGTTGCCCGAGAAGGTGCTGTTGGTGACGTTCAGCGTGCCGCCGGGGGAGCCGAAGTAGTTATAGATGCCGCCGCCGTCGGGGTAGGTGAGGCTACAGTCGGCGTAGCCGTTGGCGATCGTCAGGTCATTCACGTTGAGCGTGGCGCCCGGGTTCACCACGAGCACCTGGTAAGTATCGGCGCCGTCGATGGTGATATTCTGCCCGCTTCCGTCGATGCTCAAAGAACCCGGCGAAGCATTTGCTATCGAAAGCGTGCTGCCGAGGTAGATCGTGCCGCTGACGCTGAAAGTGATGCTGTCGAAACCGGTGCCGGTGTTGCACTCGGTGAACGTTTGAGCTGCGTTGTTGGCGTTGGTGATTGCTTTGCGCAAGCTGCAGAGTCCGTCGTCGGGAGTGCTGTCGTCGACGGTCGTGTTGACTACTATGCCGCCCGTAAACTCAAACGCGCCGATATCGCAGGCGGGAACGGGGTAGTTGTCTTCAAAGCCGGGGCGGTCAACGCCGCGCTGGTCGGTCAACGGGCAATCCTCGAGCGGGACCGCGTCGATCGCCGGGCTGGTCGACTGAAGCGCGAGGGTCTGGGTGGGGCCGCCGTTGTTTCGCAAGGTCGAACTGAGCCCCGGGTTGACGACGCTATCTCCTATGGTCTGTCCATTGGCGCCGGCGCTGGTGCCGAAACCGCAGGAAGCATCGTCGGAGATATTGTAGCCGCCGGTGATCGCACCGTGGCAGTTTCCGCCCGTGGCCTCGTTAGCC
>JBEKLA010000027.1:0-26087 GCA_050010455.1 Binataceae bacterium (SeqCode)
CGAAGCGCGCCGCATAGCTCTGATAGCGAGATTTGCCGCGCGACTCGCAGTACGCGATCTCGCGATCGGTGAATACTCGTGCGCGAAAGCGATTACCGGTCGTGGCGCGTTCGAGCGCCCGCCGTACACGCGCCACCTCTATAATATCGACTCCGGTACCAAGGATCTCCATCGTTGCCTCGCGCAAGATTATTAGCCGTGCCGCGACGTGCGGCAAAGAGGCGCCCCCGGCCTGATGCCGTCGGTCAATCCTTGAACAGATTGAGGTAGTTGCGATCGGTGCGGAAAGCGACCGCTGCCGGATCGCTGGGAAGATCTGCGGTCTGACCGAGATCCAGGATCATACACTTGACCGATCCGCCGCCCTTGGCCAAAAACTCGCTAACCCCGATTGTTATCGGCTCTACTCCTCGCTCGCGGATAGCGCCGATGAGCCGATTGCTCACGCCGTCGGGCATGAAAAGATAAGGCCGCCCATCGAAATCGGTTTGAAACGAGTTGGCTGCGTAGAGCGCCGCGTCATACGCGGAAAGCTCGACGATATTCCCGCCGAACGCGCGCGTCAGGCGCGATCGCGACTCCGCCGTCAGGCCGTCCATGTATACCATCAGGAACTCGCGCTCGGGCCCGAACGAACAGAGCAAGGTGTCGCCGTGATAGTAGGCTTCGAGGCTTAGTTCCAGCGCCAGAATCGGCCGATCGGACGCGATACGCTCGAGCTCGGCCAGGGCGCGAATGTCCGATCTGAAGCCATAGACTCGCTTCCAGGGCGGGATTCCGAAGCGGGGAACGAAACGCTGCCGCTCGATTCGGCCGTAAGTGAAAATCATGTGGCGGCCGGCCGGAAAGAAATCGGCCTCGCCCTCGAAGCGCCTCTGGAGATCGCAGGTTTCGAGGCCGATCGAGCGGATAAACTGCTGGTAGATCGCCCGCTCGCCCGCCCGGGTCGGCAATAGATTGGACAGATAGAACCGCCTGGAGCGATCGGAGGCGTCCGAATACACGAAGCCCGCGTTTGCCGGATAGACCAACCCGGTATGTTCCGGATACGGATCGATCACCAGAACCTCGCATCCGTGAGAAATCAGCGCCTTCGCCATCGCATGCCATTGGCGGCGGGCAAGCTCAGGATCGACCTTCTTCTTCGTGCCCAATGCGGTGCGAGTATGAGGATTGGCGGCGCCGCGAACCGAAAAGTACGCCGGATTCCCCATTACGATTGTCTTCGGCATAGCGCCATGAGGTCGACCAGATGGCTGCGGTTATTATATGTGACAATCCGATTTCAGGCAGCGTCCGAAGCATTTTTCAGCGGAAATGGCGTCCGCGCTCTGGATTCCGGACCGCTCGGCAGTGCATATTCGTATCATTAAGAGATTGCGGGCTGGAGCGTGCCCTTCGACACCCCCTTTCCGCCGGAGAGCTATCTTAACGTGCAGCAACCAGCGATTCGCGAGCAACTCAGTCGCATAGGACGTGATCTGTTCTGGATGGGTTTGCAGACTCCGTTCAGCGGGAATCTGAGCGCGATGCTCGATGACCACCGCTCTTTCGTCATTACGCGCCGCGGCTCGTCGCTACGGAGGCTGGACCCGGAACGCGATTTCGTAACCGTCGAGCTTGACGGTCCGATTCCCGAGCAAGCGTCTTCCGAGGTCGCGGTCCATCGCGCGATCTATTGCTCCACCGGCCATCGCGCCGTGGTTCACGCACATCCGCCCTACGCTATCGCGCTCAGTTTCGGCGCCAAGGTGATAAGTCCGATCCATAATGAGGCTCAAGCGCTGCTGGGCGATATCCAGGTAACGGCTTCGAGCACGCGGGAGGGCGAGGGCGAGGATCCGGCGCCGATCGTCGGGGTGTTGAAAGATCGCCAAGCGGTGATGGTGCGCGGGCATGGCGCATTCTGCGCAGCCGCCGATTGCGAGAGCGCGTTCTATTACATGGGACTGCTGGAAGCCGCCTGCAAGATCGTCTACCTGACGCGTTTCATCCGCCCGGAATAATCCGCTCGTCCGCTTGCGGCAAAGCGCGCGCGGCGAATCAAGGGCTCCGTCAAGAACTATGGTTTCTGCTTGTCGATGAAATCCTGCAGGTCCGCCTGATACGGCTCCAAGCGAATCAGGGCGGCCTTGGCGCCAGCCAGATCTTGCGGGTGTCCTCCCATGTCTCTGAGTACCACAACCGCGTCTTGCACCAGTTCCGGGTCCGAGCTCTTCATCCATTCGCGTGCTTCCGCCAACCCCGCATTTGAGTCGCGGCCCAGCACGCGCAGGACCTTGTCTCTTATCATTGTATACGTCGCCAGGCCGCGTTCGGGTTCGCGCCACGTGACGTCAATCTGAGCCTGAGTGCCGTATTTCGAGCCGGGCGTGGGCTTGGGTACGCGCTGCTGTTCAGCAACCGT
This sequence comes from Binataceae bacterium (SeqCode), assembly GCA_050010455.1. Classification (GTDB taxonomy): domain Bacteria; phylum Desulfobacterota; class Binatia; order Binatales; family Binataceae; genus DATJOQ01. Next base: position 2,408 of record JBEKLA010000027.1, read on the forward strand.
TTGCCGCATTTCGCTGATCGCATTATCGAGCGATGGTAGAATTGTGTTATCGTAGTATGTGGGAAAGTCGCGGCTCGCCTCCACGTAGCGACCATTCTGCAGGCGACACACCCGCGGCCAAACCGCGACGGGCGCAGAATTACTGTTCGTACGCGCATCCGAGTCGAGTTTGGCCATAAGGATCAGCTCCTTTCTCCCGTCACCGTTCAAATCTTCGACTGTCTCGTTAGGATCGAGATCCGGCGCCGATGTAGTAGTCCACCCTCAGCTTTCCGGGCGCTTCCTGCCAGAAAATAGTTAAATCTGTGATGGCTTTATTATACCTGCTCACGAGCAGCTCGAATTTTCCGTCGCCCGCAAGATCAACCCAACTGGAACCGCCCCATTCCTCTTCCACACCGCCACCTTGTTCTTCCCAAAAGTCCTCGTAGAATTTCTTGATGGTAGCCTGATCGAGGCTGCGGAGAGCCGCGATGTTATCGCTGTTCCACGGTCGGTTAGCGATCGCCGTCTTAGTGCCAAGGACCTCGTCGCTGCCCTCATAGCTGCAGGTTTCGCCGCCCCGGGCAGCGCCAGCACACACCAAGATCGTCACCGCGCAGGCAATCAGCATCTTTCTCATGTCGGCGTCTCCCCCCGCAGTCACTTTCGTCGTGACAGGTTGTGCTGGTCCTACTGATGTATAGACGACGGGCCGAGCACGCGGCTACAGCCCCGATACACGTCAACTTTCGCTGAGATGCGAGCGGAAGGTAAGCTTCACAGACGAAAAAAAAGGCGGTCTGGATAACCGCCTCGACTCATCGTCGGGAATTGCTCAGTGTTTGGATTCGATTCGCTTGCCGTAGGTGACTTCGCCCTTGTCCACCCGCAGGCTGAAGCCACAATCAGGATTGGTGCAGACCCATGCTTTGAAAATCACCGAAGCGCCTTCCTGACCATAATCCGACAACGGAATCAATGACCCATCGTTGCATTTTTGGCACTTCGGCAACTCCATCGACCACGCCTCCTTGCGCCTTCCACCCCCGGCGCTCCATCTTTCAAAATATCCAACCGCAGTTTCTAAAGCAACGTGGAAGCCGGGGCCCTTTAACCATAGGGAACCGTCAGGCCTTTACGCGGCTTCGGGCTAGTTGCAGGATAAATCGCGATGTTTCTGCTGCGTGAGGCGCGATCGGGCGACAAGTGCCCGCTGCTAGAGCTTGCCCGCGAGCTCGATTCGGTCAACTTGCCGACTGACGAGGGCGAGCTGGAGGAAACCCTGGAGCGCTCCGTCCGGTCCTTTCGCGGCCGGATTCGCGACCGCTCGCGCGCCGTTTATGTCATCTGCGCCGAGGAAGCCGGCAGCGGCCGGATAGCGGGCGCGTCGCTGATAATCGCCAAGCACGGCACTCCACGTTCGTCTCACTTCTACCTCGAAATGGATACCGAAGAGCGCTACTCGAGGACGCTGCGCAAGATGTTCCGTCACAGCTATATGCGGCTGCGCCACTCGATGGACGGACCGACCGAAGTGGGCGGCCTGATCGTTTCGCCCGAGATGCGCCGCCATCCGGAAAAAATCGGCAAACAGCTTTCGTGGATTCGATTCCTTTACATCGGCAAGCATCGTGGCCGGTTCGAGAATCGTGTGATCGCTGAGATGCTGGCACCGATGGTCGGCGAGCACGGCAATCTGTTCTGGGATCATTATGGGGGCAAAGTCACCGGGCTTTCGTTTCGCGACGCCGACCGGCTCTCCACCCGCGACAAGGAGTTCATCCGCGCGCTGTTCCCCGAAGCCCCGCTCTACACCTTCCTGCTGCCCGAGGAGGTGCGGATGACGCTCGGCAAGGTGAATGAGCACTCGCGCGGCGCGCTGCGGCTGGTGGAACAGGCCGGCATGCGCTTTCTGAACCATGTCGATCCGTTCGACGCAGGCCCCTATTACGGCGCCGCCACTGCCGATCTGGAGCCGGTCAAGGCTCTGCGTAGTTACGCAGCCGTCAGCGCCGAAAGCGCGGACGTGGGCGGCGTCGCATGCCTGGTCGCCCGCGAGGATTCCGCACACGGCTTTCGCGCCGTCAAGGCCCAGGCGCCAACCGACGGCGAGACGATCGCGCTTACGCGAGAGCTGCTAGGCCTTCTTAAAATCAAGGAGGGCGATCGCGTCGACGTCGTACCGCTGCCATAACAGCCAGACGGATTCATTCTGCGTCCCCGCGAAATTGTCATTCCGAGCTAGGCCTCCAGCAGCGCGCGATAGAAGCGCACCGCGGCGTCGACCTCGGTCAGCAGGTTGTATTCGTTGGGCGCGTGGATCACACCGACCGACGGCCCTGGCCCGATTACGACCGGCTTCAGGCCAGCAGCCGCGTAGACTCCCGCCTCGGTGCATCCGGCCTTGACGCCGGTTTCAAGCGGCAATCCGGCCCGCGCCATCGCGGCCATCGCGCACTCGACGGTCTCGCTTCCAGGCGCGCATCGAAACCCCGGATTCGCCCGCCGCTGCCGCAGCGTCAATCTGACGCCGGGAGCACCAGCGGAGATATCGTTCACAAGCGCTTCGACTCGGCTGCGAAGCTCGTCGAGCGCGAGCGACGGCGGCGAGCGCAACTCGAATTCCATCCTGATACAGCCGGGCGCCGTTTCGATAATGCCGACGTTGCAGGTTAGCGTCGGCGCCGCGAAATCGTCTTCGCGAGGCCCTGCCCGCTCCGCGAACTCATACAATTGTTCAACAAATCGGGAAGCGACACTGATCGCTTGCGGCGGTATGAGTTCGCCGCGAACGTCCGCAACAGCCTTGGCCTCGGCGGCACCGCTTAGCAAATGTGCGGAATCACCGGCGGCGATAATCTCGCATCGCGCGGCAACCTTGTTGACGGCGTCGCCACCCTTGATCGCAATTATGTTGAGCTGCGGGTGCGCGCAGGCGGCCGCGAGCGCCATCCGGATCGCGTTGACGCCCATCGCGGGCGTGCTCGAATGCGCGGCGCGGCCGATGAATATCGATCGTTGTGCCGATATCGCGCCATCGAAGCGCGAAGGCTGAAAGCCGATTTCGATCTCGAAGACGCTGAGTCCCTTGTGGGCGGTTATCAGCTTGAGTTGCGACGGTTCTCCGACGAACGCGAGCGCTCCGGCGGGAATCAAGCCGGCCTCGACGATTTCCTTGGCGCCGACCAAGCCGTGCTCTTCGCCGAAAGTCGCAACCAGATATGTCGTGCGCCGCGGCGCGCCACATTCGATGAGCGCGATCGCCTTGGCGACGAAGTCGAGCTTGGTGTCGGCGGCGCCGAGCCCGTGGATTCGATCTCCGATCACGGTTGGCGCGAACGGATCGCCGCCGGATGCGGTCCAATCCGCGAGATCGCCTGGCGGCACAGTATCGAGATGGGTGTTGAGCACGAGCGGCGTCGCGGCGGGATCTCGGCCGCGCACGACGGCGAGCAGATTGACGTGATTCGCGCCCTCGCGAATCGACGAAATCAGCCGCGCCGCTATCCCTGCGGGGCCGAGCAACTCGGCCGCGCACAGTTCGGCTATCCCACGCGTCCCGTCACCGGTGACGCTGGGCGTAGCGATCAGCCGCTTGCACCATTCGAGCAGCCGGGGATTCATCCACCCTCCGGCTGCAAGCGCGCGATTTCCCGTCATCACCCGTCAGCATAGCATCCGGGCTTGGGCCGCGCGGCCAACCGACTGACGACGGTATCGCTTACGAGTTGTGCCCTACCTTGACGGTCCGAGCCGCGCCGTGCGCGGGCGCCGCCGTCTTGACGTCGGCATTTACCTTACCGTTGGCTTTGCCGTTGGCCTTTGCCTTGCCGTTGGCCTTGCCCTCGCGCCGGTCCATCGCTTCGCCGTAAAGGCTGCTTCGAGTGCATACCGGCAGACTGGCGGATACGCACATATCCAGTCCGATCGGCGCCCACGGTTCCTCGTAAGCTCCGCCAAATCCGCCCTGATACAAGGAATCGCAGCCCGGGCAGCCATCGAGCTTGACGATCTTCTTGGCCGCCTTGATTTTGTCCATGTAGCCCTTGAACTGATGGGACGGATAGCAGGCGCACTTACCCACTAACCAAGCTTCGTCGTAGCCGTCGAGAGGCTTGCCCACCAGAACCCTGGTTCCCGAGACCACCGCGTATTTCTTGTCGGGGTCCACGTTGGGAGGCGTCGTCATCGCCGCCCAGATGCATGCGTTGCAGATGCCGCCGCCGATATACTCGTGGACGTTGGAGTATTTCTGCACGTAACGCGGCATCCAGCGCTGCACCGGATAGAGAACATCCTGTAGGCGCGCTCCGAGGATACGGATTTCCGACAGGTCGCCGGTCCCCAGCCCGGCCTTCATCATAACCTGCACCGTAGGCGACTCCAGACAGTGATAGCCGGCGATATGATGAGCGACGCCTTCGGCCGCGACAGGATCGTGCGAGGCGATTATAAGGCCGGGATTGATCGTCGGGCCGGCGTGGATGATGCCCTCCATCCCGTAGATCGCGTCGACCAGGCAGAGCTTGTACTTATGGATGATGGTCTTGAGCACGTCGGTGCATCCCATCGCCATATCGATAGGTGTGCGATGGATCTGCAGGCGCCGGTCGAGCTCGATGATCATCCCGCACATGCTCTTGCAGGCGATGGTCATTCCGCGGTTATCGAACACCAGGTTGTTCTTGAATTTCGAGATGTCGCAGTAGACGTCGCAATCGACCACCGACTTGGGCAGATTGACGGTACCGAACGAGCGGCCGTCCGGTACTTCGACCGGAATCAGCTTCTCTTTCTTCCAGTTGTATATGTTGTCAACACCGGCTTCGCGAGCGGCCTTTGCGATCTGATTGATCTCGAAAGCTTCATCGGCGTCGAATCCCCATCCGGTCGACTCGCCAATGTTAACCGTTGCGCCAGTCTCCTTCAGAATTTTCACCAGCGCGTAGACTACCGCCGGATTGGTCGTATCCTGTAGCTTGGGATCGAGCCCGAAGACATTGTTGGGCTTGATCAGAACTGTCTGTCCTTTTTTGCAGATTCTGCCTACGCCCCCGAGCAGGTCGATAGCATCGCGGACCGCTGCCTCCGCCTGGTGATAGGAGAACGCGCGAGTAATCGCGACCTCGCTCTTTTGTTCCTCCGATAGTCGCGGCCGATCCAGAAAGGGTACTGTGCCCTGCTCCCAAGGATTGCTGGAAACAGGAATCGGCTCGTTTCTAAATTCGGTCTCCGGCGCTCGACGAAAACCATCCTTCCACGGCATAGGCGTTTCTCCTTATTTTCCTGCGCTTGGAACCCTCGGCGGTTCAGCGGATCGTCCGTTGGACCAAGAGCGCAGGCACGCACTGAGCGTGCCAAGACAACAATCGCTGATTTATTAATTAAGTCCGCTTGATTCTACGGCAGACTCAGTCGCTCATGATTCGAACTTGGAAGCGTGCGCCTGACGCCTTTCGACACAGGCTTGACTCCGATAGCGTCAGGGAGGAGCAGGCGCGCAGGCCTGCGGCCCTTATAGAAGCCTCAAGAATTCGTCTGCCGTCAGCCCAGATTGGTCAATGATCGATTCGAGGGTTCGCCGCTTTAGGTCCTTGCCATGGAACGGCAGAGTGACTCGCAGAGCCCGATTTAGCCGGATGCTTCAAAATGTAGTGGCCACCACTTACGTGGTGAACGATGAAGCCTGCTCGTTTAAGAGCATTGAGGACCTGCCGAGGCTTTAGGACCGGCAACGGGCGCTTCATGCTGCGCGGACCGTTACCTTCTCCTTGACGGGTTTGTGTTTCAGGGCCTTGTCGGCAGGTATGGGAAGTCCATCTTTGCGAAGGCTTTCGAGATAGCCCGCGATCGCGTCTCTAGCCATGGCGCGCGCCTCTTTGAGCATGTCGCCTTCGGTTACCAGGCCAGGTAAGGCCGGACATGTGACTACGTAGCCGCCCTCTTCGGCGGGTTCGAACAGCACTGTGAAGCTATACGCCTTCGTTGCCAATCGCTTCCCTCCGCTCGTGCTTATTGAGCATCACATACGATCGCCGGTTTTTAAAGGCAGCGCTCGATGATCGTGAACGCTTCGTCCATCTCGCCCTCGGTCGCGACGACGGGCACGAACAGCCGCACGCAGGCGGGATCGTGGCCGCCGTAATAGAGCACCAGCCCGGCGTCGAAGCATCGCTGGATAAACCCGCGCGTCGCCTTGAGCGATCCGTCGCCCACCCGGAACGCGATCATCACGCCGACGCCGTCGATATTCGAAATCGCCCCCGGATGGCCCTCGCTGAGGCGCTCCAGATGATGGCGCGTCAGCCGTTCGAGCTGTTTCTCGCGGCCGTCGGGACCGAAGTACCCTTCGCTGGTCAGCTTCTCGATGATCCGCCGCCCCACCGCCATCGCGACCGTCGCCCCGGAGAAGGTTCCCGAGATCAGCGCCGGATCGGGTGCGAAGTCTTTGCGGAACAGCACCGCGCTGCCCTGCAACGGCTTGCCGATCGTGATCACGTCGACGTACTCGGCGAGGCCCAGCAAGTTGGTCGCGAACAGCTCGGAAGTTCGCCCGAAGGTCTGGACTTCGTCGACCCAGACCGGGATCGCGGCGCGGCGGCACTCCTCGAACAGCGGCACGAAGAAATCGCGCGGCGCGGTGACAAAACCCGCCTCGCCCTGCACCAGTTCGACCGCGAACGCCGCGATCCGATCGCGCTGGCGCCCGATAATCGCGCGCAGCGCTTCGAGCGACTTCTGCTTCGAGGCCGCGTCGTTGCGATCGTAGAACGGGATGTATTCGACGGGAAAAGTGCGCGGCTGGCCGCGGCGGTAATCGGGCCGATCGGTAATTTCGGCCATCGCCGACGTGCGGCCGTGGAAGCATCCGCGAAACGCGATTACGCCCGGGCGCCCGTCGCGCTTCTGGCGCATCAGCTTGAGCCCGTTCTCGGCGGCGTCGGCGCCCGACAACGAAAGCCAGCAATGATCGATTCCGGCCGGCGCATGCGCGAGGATGGTTTTCATCAGCGCCGGGTAGTCGCGATTGAAGATCAGGTTGCCCTGCATCACTAGATCGGACGCGGCGGCCCGCAGCGCGGTCTCGATCAAATCGGGATTGCCGTGGCCGAACAGATGGACGCCGATCCCGAGCGCGAAATCGAGCACCCAGCGGCCGTCCGCGAGCATCGCGCGCGCACCACTTCCCACCCCCGAGCCCAGATAAGGATAGAACGCCGGCCGCGCGCGAAAGCCGGCTAATTCAGCCAGCGCGTTTTCCATATCTGAATGGCTAAGCGAGGCGGTCGAATCCTGCTCGGCAGCGGCGATCGCTTCGAGCATCAGCCGCAGGCCCTGCTCAAACTTGGCTCCAGAAGTCATCGGGAGATCATCGGACGGCACACGGCCGCGATCAAGCCAGCGGCGTAGCCTCGGCGGCGGCGCTACTTCAGCGCGCGAGTCGAGAATCCGCGATCGTTGTAGGTAAACAGCGAGCGTTTGCCCTGAAGGATGGTCTCGAGCGCGACCTCACGTGCCCACAATCGCTGCAGGTAGGACATGGTTTTCTCGGCGTATTCGAGCTGGAGATCGCGCCCTTCGTGATAGTGGCGCAGATACAGCGTGCGGTTCTGGCCGAAGTCGGCGTCTTCGATCTTGATCACCGGGATGCTGTTGACGCCCACGTTCTTGATCAGCATCTCCTTGACCTCGCGCCATCCTTCCTCATCCGAGACCTTGCTGACCACCAGGTTTTCGCCGCGTGATTCGTATTCGAAGATGTCCATCTCCCGCATCAGATTCTCGGTCAGATAGCGGCGGATGAACGAGCTGTCGCGTTCGACTTCGCGCGCCTCGAAAATCTTTTCGTCGCCGCTCTTGTTGGGCGCGCCGTCGCGCTTGATTTCTTCGGCGGTTGGATTGGTGTAGCGCCGATGCAGATCTTCCCAGATGCGCAGTCCGAGATGGTAGGGATTGATCTGGCCCGGAATCGGCCGCACCACCTGGTTGTGGCGCACGATGAACTCGAGATGCAGCCCCTGCTCGAGGTTGAGCGATTCGAGGATTCGCTTGTGCCAGTAGCTCGCCCATCCCTCGTTCATGATCTTGGTCTCGATCATCGGGATGAAGTACTTGGCCTCCTCGTCGACGATGGTGAGCAGGTCCTTTTCCCACTCGGACAGGAACGGGTTGTGATCGCGGACAAAAAGCAGGATGTCCTCTTCGGGGATCAGCGGCAGCTTGTGGACGTTAGGCTCGACGAAGGGGCGGCGGCTGTGAATCTTCTGATACGGATCGGGCTTGGGTTGCGCGGCCTCGATCGCGCGCTCGATCTGCTCCTCGCGGCTGAGCTTGCGGATCGCCAGGTTGCGGGTGCAATTCAACGACAGCGCGTGCGCGGCGTCAAAGATGCGCTCGACCTTCTCGATCCCGATCGACGGGTCTTCAACGTAGCGGCGCACGCGCAGCGCATGGGCCTTGAACAATTCGATCGTGTATTCGGCGCGGGTGGAGCGGTAGGTAAAGTTATTCTTGAAAAAATCGTTGTGCCCGTAAACATGCGCGATAGTCAGAATCTGGAGCAGCAGCGTGTTGTCGCGCATCAGGTAGGCGAGCGCCGGATTCGAATTGATCACCATCTCGTACGGCAGGCCGCTGACGCCGTGGTCGTAAAGCGTCTTGAGCTTTTCGTAAGACTTGCCGTAAGACCAATGCGGATAATGCGACGGCATCCCGGAATAGGCCATATAGCCCAGCATCCCGGTGTGATCGCAGAGCTCGAACTCCTGCGGATAGCAATCGAGCTTGAACTCCGCGACCTTATCGCGGATTTTCGCGTCCCACTCGGCCAAGTCGTGGAGTTCGTAATTCATTTTGGATCCTTAGATCGCGGACCGCACCGTCATTCCTTGGGCCGTTCCTTGGCCAGGAAGGTTTTGAACGACGGCCAGATATCTTCCTTGCGCTCGATCAGCACGGTCTGAAAGTTGGCCGCGTCGAGCCGGCGGAATACGTTCAGCATCGAGGATTCGTAGTAGCGCGACCCCAGCGGCTTGATCTCGCCGTAGCCGAACAGATTGCAGATCTCCGCCAGATCCTTCGCGCAGCGCAGCGCGGCCGGATTGTCCGAATCGAAATTGTCGCCGTCCGAGCAGTGGAACGCGTAGATGTTCCATAGCGACGGATGATAACGCGCGGCGATTATCTCGAGCGCCTTCTGATAGCCCGACGAGATAAACGTGCCGCCCGATTCGCCCTTGTGGAAGAACTCTTCCTCGGTCACTTCGCGCGCCTCGGTGTGATGGGCGATGAAAACGATCTCGACGTTGCGGTACTTGGTCGAGATGAACTGGTAGAGCAGGAAGAAGAAGCTGCGCGCCAAATACTTCTTCATCGTGTCCATCGAGCCCGACGTGTCCATGATACACATCACCACCGCGTTGGATTCGCGGCGCATCTCGGCCTCGATGTGACGGTACTTGAGGTCGTCCTCGTGAAAAGGAAACCGCCGTTCCCGCGCGACTTCGAGTTCGCCGGCTTGCGCTCCGTCGCGATGCTGGCTCGCCAGCTTGCGCATGATGCGCTGCTTGGCGGTGCGGCGCTTGTCGAGGCGCACCCGGATACCGACCTTGCGATAGCCCTTGCGTTTGCTGGTGCGCGCGGCCTCGACCTCGCGCAGCGCGCGGCGCTCCATGTTGGGCAGCTCGAGATCCTCGAACATGATCTCGATCAGCTCTTCGAGCGTCACGTCGGTTTCGTAGTAATCGACGCCGGGACGATCGCCGGCCTGCTCGTCGCCCTGGCCGGGACCGTCCTTGGAACTCTTGCCCACCACCTGTCCGGGCTGGGAGTCGCCGTCGCCCTGGCCGGTGCCGGGAGCGTTCTCGCCGTATACGAAGCGGTATTCCTTGATGCCGCGCAGCGGCACCTTGATCACGCGATCCTTGTCTTTGCCGATAATCGATTCTTCGGAGATGATGTCGGCGATATTCTCGCGAATCGACTCGCGCACCTTCTGGCGGTGGCGCAGCCGATCGCCGGCCGAGCGGTCGGAGCGCTCAGCGTCGGATGGGCGATACTCGCGGAAGATGGTCTCGACTATCGGCATGGTTTTCCCCGCCCGTATTATACACCGAGGCCGGCTGTCCCCCTGCTTCGCTCAGGGTGGTGACGGCCTAGCGAGTGCCGGCCCTCAATCCTTCCACAAATTGTTGGCTGCGTACTTCAGCACCACGTCGACGCACGATTCGCAATAGCCGTTCTCGAGCAGGTTCTTGACCATCGCATTGTACTTCTCGCCCTGCTCCTCGTCGCGGGTGCGGGCCTTGGTGATGATTCGCGAGATGTCGCGCACCGAGGTCATCAGCTTCTTCTCGATCGCCTCCTTGAGCGGCTCGTAGCTCCTGAAGCTGATCTTTTCACCGCGGCGCGACGACGCCCACAGATACGCGATCACTTCCTGGCGGAATCCCTCGGCGGCCGATCCGATTATCGCGATTTGCTCCTCGATCGATTTCAGGAAACCTTCGTCGGGCGAAAGCTCTTCCTTGGTGTTGCGATCGCGGACCTTGGTCTTGTTGACGTAAGCCTCCGCGTGGTCGAGATAGTTCTGGAACAACGACTCGGCCTGCTCCTGATAGGAGTAAACGAAGGCGCGCGTGATCTCCTTCTCGAGCAGCTCCAGGTATTCCTTGTGCAGGACGTCCTGCAGGAATTCCAAATACTGCTTGCGCGTGTCGTCGGGGAGATCGGCTTCCTTGGTCATCGCGATCAGCGCCTCGCGCACGTTGATCGGGTTGATACAGTTGCCAAGCACGTTGTCGGAAAGCGCGTTGTCCAGCGCCTTCATGATGAAGCGCGTCGATATTCCCGACATCCCTTCGCGCTTGGTGTCTTCCTTCAGCTCCTGCACGTCGATCTTCTTGGTGCGGCCCTTTTCGATAACTTCTTCGCCGTTGTAGAGCTTGAGCTTGGTCATCAGGTCGCATTTCGAGCTCGGCTCAAGCCGCGAGAGAATCGCAAACATCGAGGCGACTTCGAGCGTGTGCGGCGCGACGTGGGCGCGGAAGTCGGAGTTGCGGATGATCTTCTGATAGATTTTGACCTCTTCCGACAGCCGCAGATTGTAGGGCACTTTCACCACCACGATGCGATCGAGGATCGCTTCATTGGTGTGATCAGCCTTGAACTTCTGCCACTCCGCTTCGTTGGAGTGCGCCACGATGCACGTATCGACGTAGACCATCCCGTGACGGCCCGGAGCGGGAATCACCTTTTCCTGGGTCGCCGTGATCATCGCGTGCAGATACTCGGTCTCGTTTTTGAAAACTTCAATGAACTCAACCAGGCCGCGATTGCCGACGTTGAGCGCACCATTGAGTTCGAGCACGCGCGGATCGCCCTCCGAGTACTGGTCGAGCTTGGAAATATCTTCGGAGCCGATCAGCACTGACGTGTCCTGGTTGTTAGGATCGACCGGAGGCACCACGCCGACACCGACGCGGTTGCGCTTGGAGAAGCTGCGCGTCTCGATCGGGAATTCCTCGTAGCGCTGTCCGTATTCTTCCTTCAGCCGGTAACGGCACACCGGGCAGAGGTCGCCCTCGATATGGACACCGAGCATCTTTTCGAATTCCTTGCGCAGATGGCGCGGAATCAGATGCAGCGGCTCCTCGTGCATCGGACAGCCCTCGATCGAATAGATCAGTCCGGCTTGTTCCAATCCGCGCTGAATCCGTTCGACCAGCGAACTTTTGCCCGATCCCACCGGGCCCATCAGATAGAGCACCTGGCGGCTTTCCTCGCCCTTGAGCGACGCGGAATGAAAATAACGCACCAGTTGCGCGATCGTGCGCTCGATACCGAAGAACTCCTCGGCGAAGAAGTTGAACACCTTGATCGGCTCATCCTTGTAGAGCCGCTTGGTGCGAACGTCGTCGGTTGCCTGGATATCTCTTAGCTTCCCGGCGATGATCAGATCGTAGAGCCGGGCGTGCGACAACTTCGTGATGGTTGGATCGGCCTTAACCAGATCGAGATACTCAAGGAGCGTTCCGCGCCACTGCTTCGATTCGCGGGCGGCGCGATCCTCTTTGATTACCCGCTCGAAAGCGTTGCTTTCGGCCATTACTAACTCCTTGTTATGATTTGTAGTTGATTTTTCGGGAGCGGATTATTGATAATCCCCCACTTGATGGGGTTGTCGTCACACACATATTCCCCACACCCCACACGAAGTATAACGGAGCGCGTGTTGCCCAATCAAGTAAATGTTTCGGTAGGCTCGTGTGCGCGGGATACAAAATGGATCGTTGTCCGAACTGCACGGATTGTTGCCTGCCAAGCTCGCGCTCAGCTCGTTGGTTGCAATCACAGTTTTGACGAATCTGCCACTTAAACTATTCTATTTCAGGAACTGGTTCGCGCGAATTCACGATATCCTTCAGTATCATCTTACCACGATCGTTGACGACACGCGTGGCCAGGACTCGATCGTCATGCGCAAATGAAACCCACCAGCGCTCGTCAATGGCTCGATTCAGGTAGCCCGCCTTCTCTTCCATCGTCCTTAGCGGGTCAAGATCATAGGCCTGATTCCAGGGACCCTTCATGTGTGAGCGGGTGGGAACGATATCTGCCAAATGCGCGAAGTGTTGGCCGTCGGATTCGACCAGCACGATCTGATGGTCGGTGGTATGTCCACCGGTGACCGTCGCCTTGACCCCGGGAATCACTTCGACGCTTCCGGCAATCGACTCGATCAATACGTCGATTGGCTCGACGCATTCGGCAACATGGCGATAGGCAGCCCGAATCCGCTCGTTGCGAGAGCCGAGCGCAAGCTCGAGTTCGCCGCGCTGGATCAGATGGCGGGCGCGAGGGAACGCCGCTTCGAGGCGTCCCGACGCTCTGCGCCGCACGATGCCGCCACAATGATCGAAGTGCAGATGAGATAGCACGACGTGAGTGATATCGCCCGGCTCCATCTTGAGCGCGGCCAACGCCTCGGGAAGCCAGCCCTCGTTATGTGAGAAAATTCGCCTCTCGACGTCGCTCAGCCGATTGCCGATCCCGGTATCGATCAGGATCGCGTCGTTACCCTTGATAATCAGCGGGCAAGTGAGATTGAGACGTATACGATTGTGTTTGTCGGGCGGATGGTTGTGCTGCCAAAGCTCACGCGGCACCACGCCGAACATGCATCCGCCGTCGTTTCGCCACAGGCCGTCGGTTAAGAGCGCGATCGTGAAAGCACCAACCTTGATTTGTGGTGGAGTTTCCATTTCGGGCCTACTCAGCGAGACGTATCCTCGTTGCCAGACGAGACGCCGACTAGCTTCCGACCAACCATGCTCCCAGCATCATCGCCGCGCCACCCAGACCGGCGGCCAGGCCGGAGAACATCGCCACCTTGCGCGCCGACGGCGCCGATTCGGCGCCGCTCCCGCCGTCCGCCTTCAGCACCGCCGCGGCGCGAATCGAACCTGCCAGCGCTATCGCCATCCCGGCGAACAACGCGACTTTCATCAAAAGCACGTCAATGAACATCGCCGACGGAACGAATCCGCCCGCCACCATCATAATCAAGAGCCTGGTCACCCCAGTGACGACCACCGTTGCCGCCGCCACCACGTTGACGCGGTTTAGCGCCGGCACTCCCCGGATCGCAAAATCGCGAAACTCGTCGCTTCCCGCCGTCAGCGCCGAGACAGCTATCGCCAGGCAGGCGCACGCACCGATTCCGATTGCTCCGCTCAGCACGTGAATCCATAAAACTGCGGCTCTCAAATCGTCGGTCCTTTCCAGTTGGTTTGCCTTGAGCTGCATCTCATATTAAGACCGCTCATATCCGCCAACACAACCGTTGCCTTCCGAAAGGCCGGCTTCGAACGCGGAGGAACACCCGATGATCGACCCTTACATCGAAGCCTGCGAGCTTCGCCGACTGACGGTAACGCGGCAAGTGCGGCCACGCGAGGTCGCGGAATTTTTTCTTGATCGTATCGAACGGCTCAACCCCAGGCTCGGCGCGTTCATGACGGTCACCGCCGAGCGCGCGCTGGACGATGCCGGCCGACTCGAACAGGCCGACGCGACGCAGGCGGCGTCGATGCCGCTCTATGGCGTCGCTTATTCACTCAAGGATCTTACCTGGACCAAGGGCATCAGGACCACGATGGGTTCGCGCAATTTCGCGGAGTTCGTGCCGGAGGTCGACGCCGAGATCGCGGTTCGACTCCAGCGCGCCGGCGGAATCCTGCTCGGCAAGACCACGACGCCCGAATTCGGCGGCAGGCCTACGACCGAAGGCGGATTATGCCCCGCGGCCCGCAATCCGTGGAACCTGGCCCATACCGCGGGAGGCTCCAGCGGAGGCGCCGCGTCCGCGCTAGCGTCGGGCCTCGGCCCGATCGCCGAAGGCAGCGACGGCGGCGGCTCGATTCGTATCCCGTCGGCGTGCTGCGGCGTGGTCGGACTCAAGCCCGCGCGCGGACGGGTCAGCTTTGCGCCGATGATGGGCGAGGTTTGGGCCGGTTTCGCAACCAGCGGCCCGATGGCGCGTTCGGTGCGCGACGCCGCCCTGATGCTCGACGTCATCGCCGGGCCCCCGGTTGGCGAACCCTACTGGGCGCCGCCACCGGCGCAACCGTTCAGCGCCGCGGTCGACGTCCGTCCCCGAGACCTGCGTCTCGCGTCGCTGGCCGAGACCTCGCTAGCGGTAGTCGATCCCGAGACACTCGCGGCGTTCGATTCCGCTTGCGACGCGTTCAGGACGATGGGCCATAGCGTCGAGCCGATCAAGATCGATCCGGCGCGCCTGCTGCTGGAGAGCACAATCACGATCATGTGCGCAGGGCTCGCTTCGCTGCCCGTGCCCGATCCCACGCTGATGGACCCGGTGGTGCGCGAGTTTCGCGATTACGGCTTGAAGATCAGCGCTGCCGAATACCTTGGCGCGGTGATGCGAATGCATAACCAGTCGCGCGAGATCGTGCAGAGCCTGGTCGCATACGACGCGCTGCTGACACCGACGCTCACCCGTCCTGCCGTGCCGCTCGGCACCCTGCCTTCGGCGTCGGGGCGTTATATGGAAGAGCTGTGGAGTTGGCTGCCGTTTACGTTTCCGTTCAACGCCACCGGCCAGCCCGCGTTCTCGGTGCCTAACGGCTTCACCAAGGCCGGACTGCCGATCGGCCTGCAGATCGTCGGCCGTCCCGCCGACGAAGCGACGATCATCTCAATAGCTGCGGCGTTCGAGGAAGCCCGCCCCTGGCGCGCCCAACATCCGCCAGTGGACTGATCGCGCTCGGCCCGTTAGGGCTACGGACGGCGCCGTTGACACTAAGGTGGGCCGGTGTCACGCTACCCCAATTCTTAGGACGAAGAGGGGGTCGCGAATGGGCAAAGAGAACAGTTCTGTCACCCGCGTATGGCCCGTTTTGCTGGAGTTGATGTGCAACGACCGTAAGCCGAGCGAGTCGCTCGGCTTGATGCTTGATTTGGCGTTCAAGGCCTCCGGTAATGTGCTCGCGAAGCGACTCCAAGACCATGCAGGCCCCGTTCTTCAAGACCTAGTCGTTAAGCCAGCTACGGCTCGAACCGAATACGGCCTCAAAGTACGACTTCCTCGTTGCTTCGAGTATTCCGTTCCTCCGACCGAGCGGTTTCTCCTATGGCTGATTGAGCACACGGGAGATGGCTGCCTGCCGAAGCCCGGTTTGAACGTCGCGCAAAGAAACGCAGGTCGTCGGCCGGATCTGTTCGGCGACAACCAAGCGAATCGAGACGATGCTCGGAAAGAGGCGATCCGAAACCTGGGCCTGGCCGGAACAGATCGAAGCAGAAACCAATGGTGGACGTTTGAGGGACCCACCTCGGTCGATTGCTTTCTG
Source organism: Binataceae bacterium (SeqCode) (assembly GCA_050010455.1). Classification (GTDB taxonomy): domain Bacteria; phylum Desulfobacterota; class Binatia; order Binatales; family Binataceae; genus DATJOQ01. The sequence goes on from JBEKLA010000027.1 coordinate 18,262, forward strand.
GAGACCTCGGATCTGGTGTTGCTAATAGAGGGAAAGCGGACCGATTCTGTCGCTGAGGGTACGGACTGGTGCCGTATGCGTAACCAGATCGCTAGAAATTTAGAAGCTGCCCAGAGTATTGCCCATGGAAAACGTTATGCGGTTTTACTAGCTGCCGAGGAGGACATAGATTTCAGCCCGGCGAAAATCGCCTCAGGGTTTCCGCACATGAATGAGTCGGAAAAAGCGTTCTTGGCAGACCATTACATCGGGTGCATAACCTGGAAACAGATTTGCGAAGCGGCGTGCCTGACGCTCAAACTCGACCGTGATTTTCAGGACGTGGAATCAGCCCAGCGTTGGCTTCAAGACCAAAGCTACATAGACTGATACCGCTTGGCGAACCTGTCTGGGTCCGTTCCGCAACTCCTTCACCGCAGGCCGCCGAATACTTGCTTTAACAGCGGAGTGATTTGCGCGGCGGGATTGGTGCGGATCTTCTCCTCTTCCTGGCCGACGACGAAGAACAATCCGTCGAGGCTCTTCTGAACCACGTAGCTCGTGATGTCGAGTTTCTGGGTCGCGCCGCCGAACATCCCGCCCATCGCGAGCGGACCCGACTGATATTTTCCCATCAGGTCGTCGTACTGCTTGGTCACCGAATATTGCGCCATCGTGCTCTTCACGATCGGCGTGAAGGCGGCCGTGAGCTCGCTGGAGGTCTTGCGTTTGAAGTAATCGGTGGCCGAATGTTTGCCGCCCGATACGATGCCTTGCGCGTCGCTGAAAGCCATGCCGGTGATCGCGTTCTTGAAAATCGGCTCGGCTTTTGGGGCGGCCGCCTCCGCCGCGCGATTCATGCTCAGCACGAATTGATCGAGTTGCGGGCCATAGCCGACCGCGCGCAATCCTTTATCGACTAAATGCAGTTTCTGGGGAAGCTGAATCTTGATCGCGGGATTCGCGAAATAGCCGTTGGGCTTGCCGGTCAGATGCACCGCCTCGACCGTGCTCGTCACCAGCGCCTCCTTCAGGCCGGCCGCCGCCTGACTCTCACCGGCCGCGGTCGCCTTGGACGCGCTCGCGAACGCAATTATCACGCAAAGCGTCAACGAAACGAGCGCCGCCGAAAACCCCTGTCTCTTCATGCTGTTAGGCTCCTGGAAGAATGGTCACCCCTGATGGCGCAGGATGTAGACGCCGCTCTCGTGCAATTCAGCCTGCCAGCCAGGCTCGACAACAATCGAGGTGGTAATTTCCTCGATCACGCCCGGACCCGTCAACCGATCGCCGGCGCCAAGCTTGTCGCCGTCGTAGATGGGCGAATCGATCGCCGCGATGTCGGCGCCGTCGGTGAAGATCATTTTGCGGCGGCTCTTGATCGCGGCACTTGCGCCGCCCTTTCCTTTGGCTTCACGCATCGGCGCGACCGGATTGACCACGCCGGATACGGTGCTCTCGAGGTTGACGAACTCGGCCGTACTTTCCGGCTCGTCGTAAGTGTAGAGCTGTTTGTGACGCTCGTCGAAGGCATCGCGGATTCGCTTGATCGTGTCGCGCGAAACAGCGAGTTCGCCGATATCCACCGAGCACTCGTGCACCTGGCCGAGGTAGCGCATGTCGAGGCTGCGATTAACCTTGATGCGGTCGCGCGAGAAGCCTTCTTTTTCGAGCTCGATCGTCGCAGCTCTTTCGAGTTCGCGGAACAGCTTCTCGATCCGCTCGAAGTCGGTATCCGCATCGATCCGCATCGGGCACGCCGCCATATAGTTGTATTTGACGTCGGAGATGATCTGACCGAACGCGCACAGGCCGGAGGCCAGCTTCGGCACCAGAACCGTGCTCACCCCGATGTCGCGAGCCAGCGCGGTGATATGCAGGCCGGTGGCGCCGCCCGCCGCGAGCAGCACAAAGTCGCGCGGATCGTAGCCGCGCTCGATCGAAACCCGGCGGATACCGTTGACCATGTTGCTGTTGACGATATTGAAAACGCCGTAGGCTGCCCGTTCGAGCGAGAGTCCGAGCGGCTTGGTGACCTTCTCTTCGATCGCTCGGCGCGCCGCCGCGCCGTCGATCGGCACGCGTCCGCCGAGCAGATAATCCGGATTGAGATAGCCCAGCGCGACGTTGGCGTCGGTCACCGTCGGTTGGGTGCCACCGCGCATGTAGCATACCGGTCCGGGATGGGCGCCTGCGCTCTGCGGGCCGACCTTGAGCAGCCCCATCGAGTCGATCCACGCGATCGAGCCGCCGCCCGCGCCCAGCGTTTCGACCTGGATCATCGGCGTGCCGATACGATAGCGCAGCATATCTATGTTCTTGCTGACGTTGGTCTTGCCGTTCTTGGTCAGCGTAATGTCGAATGACGTGCCGCCCATGTCGACCGTGATGATGTTGTCGAAACCGAGCGGCTGCGCGAAAAACAATCCGGCGCGCGGCGCTGAAGCGGGACCGGAATTGATCGCGCTTACGGCGCGCGAAATCATGTTGGCGCGCGAGGCCATCCCGCCGTTGGACTGGAAATATCGCACCGGTCCCGTCACGCCTTTATCGACGAAATACTGGTCGATTCGGCCGACGTATTTTTCGAGCACCGGACCAAGGTAGGCATTCACCACCGCAGTCGAGGTGCGCGTGTACTCGCGCATCTGCGGAAATACTTCCACGCCGACCGAAACGTAGACGCCCGGCATCATCTCGCGCACGATTTCGGCCGCGCGGCGCTCGTGTGATTCGTTGGCGACCGCCCACAAGAATGAGACCGCGACCGCTTCCACACCTTCGCGCTTGAAAAACTCGCACGCGGCGCGCACGTCGTCCTCGTTCAGCGGCGTATGCTCAGTGCCGTCGGACAAGATACGCTCGCGCACGGCCCGGCGCAGATAGCGCTCCGCAAGCATCTTGGCCGGAGGATACTTGGCGTCGTAGCGATGGCCCTCCTCCTTATGGCCGAGGCGGATTTCGAGCGAATCCTCGTGACCGGCGGTACAGATCAGCCCCGTCTTGACGCCCTTGTGCTGGATCAGGGCGTTGAGCGCGACCGTAGTCCCGTTCACGCACAGATCCGCGTTGGCGAGAATATGACCGATCGGCTTGCCGACCGCCTCGGACATTTGCTGCAAGCCGTCGGAGATCGAAATGGTGCCGTCCTCGGGCGTGGAAGTCGCCTTGAATAACCGCACTCCGCCCTCGACGTCGGCGAGCACGAAATCGGTGAAAGTTCCGCCTGCGTCGATGCCAAGCCGGTACTTTGTCGCCATCCTATGTTCCTCTGATGATCCTATTTGTCCTGTAATGCTCAACGTGCCGCTGAACGGCTGCGCTTGGTCGCCTCGGCGTCGACGCGGAACGTGGCCGGATTCACGACCACGCCGTACTCGTCGCGCGCGGCCTCGACCGACACCAAGCCGTTGTGTACGTCCGACGCCACCATCTCCGGATCGCGCTCGAACGGATTGCCCCAGCCGCCGCCGCCGGGATTTATAGCGGCGACCCGCTGGCCCTCCTTGATCCTTAAAATCGAGTTCCGTTTCAATACGTCGACCACTTGTTCGCCGCGCTTGAGTTCGATACGCCCCAACTTCAAATCGGGCCTGGCGCTCACAGCGCCACTGGCGCCGAGGGCCGGCGTGTAGCGCCCTTCGCCAAAACTCACGACTGTCATCTCGTGACCGATCGGTTCCACTTCCCATGCGGTGGCGCATCCACCGCGATACTTGCCGGCGCCGCCGCTGTCGCGCACCAAGCCGTAACGATGGATTATGATGGGATAGGAATACTCGAGAATCTCGATATCCCCGGAACTTAGCGCGCCGAAGCAGCATTGCGGCCCGCACGCATGCCATCCGTCCATGTAGGGCGTAGCCCCCGCTCCCGAGATCAGCGACGCCAGCACCATGGTCATGTAGTTTTCGCTATTGCGCGCGTCGTAGCCGGCAATATTGATTCCGCTGGAATGGCCCCACGATCCCACCGCGCGTTCCGGCGCGGCCTGCTCGAGCGCCAGGCGCACCGCGTCGGCCAGCGTCTCCATCGGGGTGGTGGTGCAGTTCACGTGCGGCGCCGGCTCGATCGCGTTGCAGATCGTGCCCTTGGGACCTACATCCGCCGTGACGCATCGGTAGAGGCCCTCGTTGTAGGGCGGGTCCACCTGCGCGAACATCATCAGGCCCAGATAGATGCCCGACATGGTGTTGCCCTCGTACGAGTTGATGAAGTACGGGATTTGCGGCGGGCTTTCGATCTTGATGTCGCAATGATCGCCGGCGATTGTGACCGTCGCCTTGATTTTGATCTCGCCGAAGCCGTGGCCGGCGTCTTCGAGCGTCGCGGTGGCTTCGTAGGTGCCATCCTTGAGCGATCGGATGATGTGGCGCATATGGCGGTCGGCCATATCCATCAGCTCGTCGATGCACGCGCGCACGGTATCGAGCCCGTACTTATCGAGCAGCGCGATCAGGTTGCGCTCGCCGACGGAAACCGCGCCGAGCTGGGCTCGCAGGTCGCCCTCTTGATCGCGGCGTGAGCGCATGTTGGTGAGCAGCAAATTGATCACGTCGTTGCGCGGCTTGCCCTTGTCCCACAGCTTGACCGGCGGGATGCGCAACCCCTCGGCGAAAATTTCTTTCGCTTCCGGGTTGTAGCCGGCGGGAACCGGACCGCCGATGTCGGTCACATGGCCTTTGCAGACCGTCCAGAAGACCAGCTCGCCCTTGTAGAAGACCGGCTTGTACATGCAGCAGTCCATGATGTGGCTGCCCATGTAGGCGGGATCGTTGTGGTAGATGACGTCGCCCTCGTGGATGTCGTCACCGAAAAAGCGCGCGACCGCCTTCATCGCGGGAATCAGGCCGCCGAGATGAATCGGGATGTCCTGGCCCTGGAGGATCATCTCGGGGCGATGATTGAACAGGGCGTTGCTGTAGTCGTGCGCCACGTTGAACACGCTCGAACGGGCGGTTTTCTCCAGCGTCAGCGTCATCTCACGCTGGGTGGTCTCCAGCACGCCGCGCACCACAGCCAGGGTGATCGGGTCTACATTACGGGCCATCTTGCTTCTTCTCTCCTAAAGCTGCACGGCGAGGGTTCTGACGATCGCAGCGCTCTGCTGTATTTTTTTCACAAGGAGCGGCCATAAGCAAAGTCGCGCGGCAGGAGTATAATTGAAACTATAAAGCGTTCTTAACGGCGACCGTGCCCCGCGCCGGGCGTTGAGGCTTCGGGCGAAAGTTCTTCAAGCTTCTTACCGCGGGTTTCGGGCACATATGCGACAACCAGCAGCGCGCCCAGGCCGGGCCCGATGGCGAATAGCGCGGCGGCGTTGCCGAGCCCGCCCATCGGTTTTGCCAACAGCCCCGCCGCGAGCGGCGAGAGCGTCCAGCCCAATTGCCCCAGCACCTGCACCGCCAAGCTGTATCCGGTCGCACGCGATGCGGTGGGAAAAAGCTCCGATGAGATCGCCGACATCGCGGTGCGAGCCGCCTGGTAGCCGAACATGGTCGCCATCATCGCCAGCAGGATTGCCCAGTGGCTCGTACTCTGGAAGAGCGTGTACATGGCGACCCCGGCCGCGACGAAAAAGAAGGCCGTCGTCGTCCGCCGCCCGATCCGGTCGAGCAGCCATCCGCACAGCAGCGTCCCGATCGTGCCCATCAGGTAGGCAAGCACCATCGCGGCTCCAATCTGTCCCGAAGTCCAATGATGGTCGCGCTTGGCGTAAAGGCTGAAGAAAGAGATGGTCGGTCCACCAACCAAACCGATACTGCTGCAGAGCGTGGCGATCAGCAGCAGACGCCGACGATAGGACGTTGCGCCGTGCTTGAGGCATCGGCGCGTCGGTTCGAAGATCCCGCATCGGGGTTGATTGTTTGCTGTGCGCTCGGCCTCGGACGCGGTGAATCTGGCGGTTTCGCGCATCCGGCGCCTGAGCCATGCCACCGCCAGCAACGGCGCGATTCCGATCAGGTACATCCCGCGCCATCCCCAGCTTGATTCCGCCACGTAGCCGTAGAGCAGGCCGGCGGTCGCCACGCCGACGAACGCGACCATATGCAGCAGCGATATCGCCCGCCCACGCATGCTATCGGGGAACTCCTCGCATATGATCGTCACCGCGATGCCGAATTCCCCGGCCAGGAACAACTGCGCCGCGCTCTGAAAGACCGTAAACGTCGCGACTCCCGAGGAGAGCGCCGTCAGCAACGTAAAGAACGCATAGAAGAGCACGGTGTTCGCGATCAGCGGCTTGCGTCCGTAGCGATCGGCGAGCGTCACCACGAAAAACGACATGATTCCGCCGGTGCGGACGGTTGTCGCTATTGCGCCGACGACGGCGTCGCTCAGATGGAAGGTTCGAGCGATGTCGGGCGTGCAGAGATGGAAGATGGTGATGTCGTAGCCTTCGAAGATGGTCGCCGACATCAGCATCCCGAGCAGGGACCAAAGATAGCGCCGGCTGGGCGCGCCGGTGTCTATGAGTTCGGGGTCGGCTTGTGCGAGGGGCGGCACTGCTTCCATAATTTGTTGTAGCACGCCCGGCAAGCAGCGCCGACCAAGCCGCTACCGCGCTGTCGGCGAGAGCAGTCTCGCGTCAGGTGCGCGTCGGGCCGGCCACCACTCGATCGTCGTGGAGACGCGCTATCTGAGCTGAGCTCATTCCCAGCGCGTCGGCAAGCACCTCGTCGGTATTCTCACCGAGCCTAGGTGCGCGTCGGACCGGCAAACGCGGTGTCGCGCCGAAGTCCAGCGGCGAGCCAGGCATCAGATAGGTGCCAATCCCTGGTTGCTCGACCTCGGCGAACATCGGATTGGCGGTCGAGCAGCGCGGGTCCTCCCTAACGAGCTGACGGAACGTCTGATAGGGGCCCCAGGACACATTGGTCCCGGCGAACGTCTTGCGGATCGTGGCCAGATCCCGCGCCGCGAACCAGGGACGCAGCAGCGCGGCAATAAGGTCGCGGGCCTTGAAGCGGCCGGTCTCGGTGCTTAGGTCATGACCCGTCGCGCGCTCGATCACGCCGCAGGCTTCGGTGATACCGGTAGCTTCCTGCAAGGCATTCCATTGACGCGCAGTCAGGGCGACCACCATCACGCGGCGGCCCTCGCCAGTCTCGAAATCATGCCCGAAAGCGCCATAGAGATAATTGCCGTCCTTGGGTTGGTCGTGGCCGTCGAGCTGGGCCTCGGCGATGCGACCCAGGTTACCGACCATCGCAAAGGCTACATCGGAAAGCGAGAGCCTTATCAGCTGGCCTTGGCCGGTGGTTCGACGATGGCGCTCGGCGGCCAATATACCCACGCAGGTTAGCGTTCCCAAAGCTATGTCCCACGCGGGCAGGACGCTATTGAGCGGCTCGGAGAGGTTGCGAGGGCCGGTAGCCCACGGGAAGCCGGTGGCCGGATTAACGGTGTAGTCGACTTCGCTGGTCCCGTCCGGATTACCGGTGAGCGCCGCCATGATCAGGTCGGCGCGGCGCTTGACCAAAGCGTCGTAGCTGAGCCATCCGCGGGCCGGAAAGTTCGTCAGGAAGACGCCGTTTTGTTCGCCTGGTGCGGCAATCAACGCGGTGATGAGTTCGCGGCCCTGCGGCGAGCCCAGGTCGACCTGGATCGAGCGTTTGCCCTTGTTCAGCCCGTTCCAGAACAGGCTCTGGGCGTCGGCGGCCAGGGGCCATCGATGGAAATCCAGGCCGCCGCCGATCTGATCGAAGCGGATAACGTCCGCGCCCATTTGAGCCAGCGTCATCCCGCACAGCGGCGCCGCGACGAACGCGGAGCCTTCGATAACTCGCAGCCCTGAGAGAATCCCTTTCATGCCATCACTCCACGAAGCGTCGGCGAGCCGCCGC
>JBEKLA010000028.1:0-31086 GCA_050010455.1 Binataceae bacterium (SeqCode)
GCATCGATAGTGGCTTGGTCGAGCTTGTCACGCTCGACCACTATCGCTTTCATGAAGGTCGCGTTGACGGCGCACGAGGCTTGGCGCGCCGCCTCAAGCATGATCTGGATTTTCTCGCGCTCCACCGGCCTCCACGATTGGAAATAGCGGATCGACCGCCGGCGGCCGACTACCTCTTTAAATTCCATGGCTCCTCCTTAAAGGAACAGGTTCTTGTTCGCGTCGTTCCATAGCCTTTTCGTTGTACCCGACCGACAGTCGGATAGACGCAGCCGCCCAAAGATTAGTTTTCGGCCGAATGTTCGGCTCGCCCGGTCTTATAGTACAGACTGGGCAATGGCGTCCAGCCAGCATCGGAGCGGGTGCCCACACAGTGGCCCGCGTTGCGACCATTCGGGATTCTAGATCGAGACATGTCGTACACAGTCGCGGCGGGTTTGCAGCATAATGGCCCTAATGGGCTAAGGAAGCTCGGCGCGCGGTTTGCGTTAGGCCCAGTGGTGAAAACCTGATGGAGACTATGTTGACAGATTGGGCAGCCGAGCTAACGTAATTTCTTGACAGCCCGAAAAGCGGATGTTACCAAAAAATGGAGCTCTTTGCCGTTCGTGCTTCGCGATGAAAGACCGCTGGCGCTGGCGGATGTAGCAGAAAACGATTAGTGCAAGAGCTGCAAGATAGGCCTTGGCAGAGCCAAGGCCTAAAAGGAAGGCCTCTGGCCGCGGTCGAGGATGCGTCCCCCCCTTCGCAACCCTTCCGTCAGGTCCAGAGGCCTCCCTTTATCTAGCGAAAGCGGTCTGCGGGTTTAGCCTCTCCCACAGATTTTTCTCGTTTGAACGGGCGATGTTGCCGCGTCGTTGCCACGGTCCGCATTCGTCCGTGAACTGGCCAGGTTGGCGCCAATATCTCGTGCTTCAGGCAAGATTTTGGCGATCAAGGCGCATCTGAAACTCTGAGATCAAGCCAGAATCTCAATTTTGGCGGACGCCGACGAGAGTTGTTCATCTTAGGCACGTTTGTTGCTAGATGGGAGGTTAATTCTTTCTCCATGCGCATAGGTCACAAGGACTAACTTAACGGATGAGCAAGGACGGTGTCGGGGGATAGTAACGATGGAGAGTGAGAGTTCAACGCTGGGTTCGCTTTTCGTACCGGACGTCACCACACCGGCTCAGTTCTATGACGAGCGGCGCGATGACGGAGAAATACGGCCGGTAAAGAGGCTGATGCTGGCAGTGCTGGAAGATGCGCTGCGGTGTTTCCAGAACAATCTCGACGCGAAAACCGAGTTGCGCCGTCGCCTGTTCAAGGAGGCGGAGGATTGGCTGTGCGGCAACGGCGGCGACGGTCCCTTTTCCTTCGAAATCGTGTGCGAAACGCTCGGGATCGAGCCACGCTTTCTGCGTGAGGGATTGCGTGATTGGCGCACGCAGCAGGCGTCAGGCACGGCTCGCCGTCGCTTGGCTCGGCGCTCGCCGGTGGTACGCACGGGCCGTATTAGGGCTACGGTGAGGCGCCGACGGGGCAAGATGGTGAGCAACGGCTAGGGCGGCTCAGCCCCATTCGATCTTCCACTTTTACCGCGTTCGGGGTGGCGCGAAAGCCGCCCCGAACGCGAGGCGCTCTCGAAACACCACACATGATCGTTTTCGCGGCTTGAAGCACATTAACCCTTGAGTCTGCTCGCGATTCGCGTCAACTGCCTGCTAAGCGGTCTGATACAGAGTTCGATCGCCGCGCTCAACCTTTCGCGCACGTCCTTCGAGGTGAGAAAATTCCAGATGGGCGAGCGTCTCAAACGTCGCCGCCATCACGTGAAACACCGGCAAATTCGGGTCAGCGAAAATCTGTTGGGCAACTTCGAACGCCGTTAGCGGTCGATGCCTCACTATGTCGAGGATTTCGTTTTCGCGGTAGTGATGGTGTTCGATCAACTGATTCGAGCGGTGCCGATGGTCGTGATAGACGGCACCATGCGACGGGAGCACCGTTTCCACGTCAAAGGGCTGTACCTTGCGCTGCGAGGCGAGGAAATCGCCGAGAGGGTTGGGGGGACTCTCCGGATATAGACCAACGTGGGGCGTGATCTTGGGCAACAGATGGTCGCCGACTATCATCACTTTCTCGTCGCGGAGATAGAGTACGGTGTGGCCCGGCGAATGGCCGGGCGTCCAGATTACCTCGAGCTTCCGGTCGCCGATCGGGATGACATCACCGTCGCGGATAAATAGGTCCGGGGTGGTGCATGGATTGTATTGGCTGGTGCCGAACCAACTCGGCCGCATCCCTTCCGGCGCGAAGCGATCGACCGGGAAGCCGTTGCGAATGAAAAACGCCCGAGCCTCGGGAATCTCCATCGGCGTGCTCTTGGCCAGACGCAGCATGCGATTGGCTCGTTCCAGCTCGAGTTCATTCAAATAAACTTTTGCGCCGCTGCGTTGCTGGATCGTCCCGGAAGCGCCGAAGTGGTCGACGTGATAGTGCGTGGCGATCAGTACGTCCAGGTCCTCGATTTTTAGCCCGAGCGTCGCAAAGGCTTCTTCCAGGGTGCTCACGCTTTCGGGCGTGTTCATCCCGGTGTCGATCAGTACCCATTTTCCGTGGCAATCGATCAGATAGCCGTTGATAATCGTCGGCCTCATCGGGAGAGGCAGGAATATCTCGTAGATTCCCGGATGGACCTCGACGATCTTGGCCGGCATTAACTTGGCCCCGGCTTAGCTGTTCGACCGGCGCGGATCGATCTCGCGCCGGCGCGGTCGATTGCAGGGCCGGATAGCATGCGCGACAACGAGACGTCACTCATGAATCTGGTCCTGGATGTTGAAGGTTACTTTGACCGTGACCCTCCATTTCGTGACCTTGTTGCTGTCCACCACTGCCGAGATATCCGTTATCCTTGCGGTGTGGATGCCAGCGAGTGTCACGCCGGCGCGCGCGATTGCGAGCTGCGCTGCATCCTCAATCGAGTTGCTTGAGATCCCCGTCAGCTCGACCGTCTTCTCTACCATGACCAAGCCTCCTCCTGAGGCTGCTAGCAGCGTCTGCTTGAAAGTAATCGCGAAATGAGCGCGCTTCAATCAAAAGCGTGTGCGCGCGAACGAGGTCACCACTCGTAGCTGACGCCCAATCCCTGAGGCCCGAGGCCCTGCGACACGTTTTGATGGGCCGCGGGAAGAGTCGAAGCAGGGGCGGAGACCGGAAAGATTCTGAATCGGCTCGTGTCGAGTGCATGCTGTCGATGCATGTAGAGCATCAACTCCGTTGTGCCGACCCCAACGAGCGCGGCTCCAACGATATCCGACACCCAGTGAGCGTCATTGCCCATCCGGCCGATTCCCACGGCGGACGCGCCGAGATACGCCGGAATCGCAGCATACCATGCGTTGTCATAGGCCTCGCTGGTCGCGGCAGCCAGCGCGTACACAGGGGTCGCGGCACCCGAAACGAACGACTCACCCTGATCGAAGAACGCAAAGTGACCATGGCCCTGGCGCGGACGAAGTCTGCCAAAACCGTCCTTGAACCCGATCGTTATCAGTGAAGCAATTCCCGAAGCCTCGAAGCCCGTAATCTCGTGCTCGCGAAGATTCGAATCCGCGCTCTGAAGCCCCCACAGGTAAAGCAGCGCCGAGCTTCCGTACGTAAAAGCGTTGCCGCCGGTTTCGAAGTCGTCGGCCGTGCTGCTTCCCATGTGTCGCAGATGCGCGCGCACAGTTTGATCGAGAGCGAAGGCTCCGCCGAGCGCGGCGCCGGCGCCGAGCACGGTGTAGTAAAACTTGGGCTCGCTGAAGAGGCTGCCGGCATCGCCAATATGCAACGGCGCAGTCAGGACATCTTCAGCGTCGGCCTCGGCGTTATTGACCGTATAGCGGAAGTCCGAAGCGATCTCGGAGAAGTAAGTAGGTCCGCTGGGCTGAGAATTCTGCTCCGGCGTCGGCGTAGCGGATTGCTCTTCAGCGACTGTTGTAGAGCCTTGCCGAGTTGGCGCAACGGGCGCTTCTTCATCGACGATTGTGGAAGCTGGCTGAGTTGGCGCGGCGGGAGCGTCCTGAACCGGTGCCGAAGCCACTATTCGAACCGTCGTCGTGGCCGCTTGCCGAGTCCCGGGGGTGGATTGATGAAGCATCGGCATCTCGGAAGCTGGCGGCATCGGTGCGGGAGCCTCCGGAAGCGGCTGAGCCGGCGGCGGCGGAGGTGGAGGCGGAGGTTCTGGCGCCTGCTGCTGCTCCTCGGGTTGCTCTTCCTGCGGCGGCGGTTCTTGCTCCGGTGGCTGCTGCTCTGCCTCCGGTGCCTGCTGTTCGGGAGCTTGCTGGTCTGCTTCTGGTGCTTGCTGCTCTGGCGGTTGCTCTTGTGGCGCCTCGGGCTCTGTCTCGGGCTGAGCGGGAGCGTCGGATTCCTCTTGGACTAGCCTAAGAGGCGTCTTAGAAACAGGTGCTACAGACTCTTCTTCGACCAGCGTCGCGAGCCTTTTTGGCGTCGTCACCGCCGGATCTTCGTCCACGACTGTTGCGGGTTCCAGCGCCAGTGCCGGAGAGACGAAAAGCAGTAGAATCGCTACAAGTACCAATGCGGCGCTTTTCATGGGTCTCGACCCCCTCCTGAATTTCAAGCCCGAGACTCGATCTGCCGGTCGGCGCCTCCGCGCTTCGCGGCCGTCTGAAGAGTGAGATACAGACCCGGCACCGCGACTTTAGTGGAGCACGGGCTGCTGAGTCGGCGCCGATGGCACGGAGGAGGGTGCTCCGCCCACCGATGGTTGGCTCATCTGCGACGAGGCCGGCTCTCCTGGAGAGCCATGCGACGACGCAGGTCCTTCCAGTTCCGAGGATCTGCTCGGTGCCATATCCGACGGCGGCAGTTCAGCGATCGGTGCCGGCGGGAAGGCGTTGGCGTAGTTTGATTCATCGTTGCCGCCGCCGAATGCCGGAGCGAGCGAACTTTCAGTTGCCAGATAGTGCATCGGGCGCGCGATCGTCCATTCCAGCGCAAAGCCGACCGGGCTCAGGATGTAGAAAATCATCTTGAGCGGATTGGAGTCATCATCGGTGTATTCTTTGGGGTTCTGGCTATCGTCGGTAACTTGGGCTCGGCACAACACCGGGCCGGTCAAAAGTGCAAAGGCCATGACGGCGGCGATCATTATCTGGCGCATATTGATCTGGCGCATATTGGTTACTCTTTACCGCGACTGGCGGGACTGTCAATTGCTCGAAGAGCCGATTTCGGCAACCCCTAATCCTATTAACATCCTGCGTTGGAAGAGGCTAGTCTTGCATCGCGCGACCATAAGGCGCGAGGTTAAAGATGTATGAAATTTGAAACGGCCCTTCTCCGCTCGCTGGTCGCTGCCGCGATAATCACGTTAGTCCTGAGTTCGACTGTATGGGCCGGCGGCGCAGCGCGGACCACGATCGCCTTTGTCGGCACTGATAGCAATATTTACTGCTGCAAAGGCGATTGTTCGGTGACCCAGTGCCTGACGTGTCCGGTCAGCGGCCTCGAGGTGCGAGCGGCGGGGCTGCTCAAGGTCGCCCTGCCGGCGGCCGAACAGGAGCCGGAGCCGGCCGATTACAACTGGCCCACCTACTCGCCCGATGGAACCAAGTTGGGCTACGTATCGGCGCGCCGCGGCCCGAACGGGCCGGTGTTTGGTGTTCACATCTTCGACTTCAACGTCAAGAATTCGATCGAAATCTTCGAGAGTTCGAGAGAACGGCCGATCTATCTGTTCTGGCCAGCAGGGGACAGCCACAAGCTTTCGTTTCTCACTGCCAGCGCGTCGGGGCTCAGCCTGATCCTGGCCGAGGCGCGCGAGGGGACGCCGTTGCGGCTGGTAGCGAGGGGGGTGCCGCTCTACTTCGATTGGAATCTGCCCCGGCACGAACTGGCGGTGCACACGAACTCGAGCCCGGCTGCGCGAACCGAACAGGTTTATCTGATGAGCCTGAGCGAAAGCGGTGAAACAGTAGACAAGCTGTTGTCGGAGGGCATGGCGCCGTTCAAAGTTCCCGCTTGGTCCCGTGACCGCAGACATCTTGCCTATGTGGCCACCAGCGCGGGGCAGGCCAAGCTCTACGTCGGCGACGGCGAGGGCAACAACCCGAGACCATTGGTATCGTTGGCAGAAGGGGAAACGAGTTTTGTGTGGGCGCCTGATTCACGCCGGATCGCGTACTCGACCGCGCGGACGGGAGAGAACCTCACCTACAACGGAATCGGGCTGGTTGATATCGCCACCGGCAAGACCACGAAGCTGGTGCAAGAGCCGGTGACCGCGTACTCGTTCTCGCCCGACTCGCGCCATCTGGCGTATATCGCGGTTCCGCCGGGCCCGTATTTCAGTTGGAAGGTGGCCGATTTGCCGTCAGGCAAGAGCCGCCATCTTGGGGATTTCATCACCACCGGCGACGAGGCGATCGCCTATCGATACTTCGACCAGCTTGCGCTCTCGCACAGCATCTGGTCGCCGCGCTCGGACGCATTGATCTTCGCCGGTGTGCTGGTCCGTGGGGGGGAAGCGATGCTGCCGATGTTCTCGCCGCCGCCGTCGATCTGGGTAATTCCGATTTCGAATGCGCCGGCGCGAAAGATCGCCAACGGCAAGCTCGGCTTCTGGTCTCCGGTCGGCGGGAATTAGGCGGCTTAAGGCCGCGCCTCCTGCATGCCGGTTTTGGCGCGACGCGCCTGAACCCCCACCGCTACGCGGCACCGCGCAGCGCGTGCGCGACGCCTACCAGCGCCACCGCGCCGACGGTCGCCATCGCGAGCAGGCCGAACGCGCCATACGCCACGATACCGAGCGCGCCGAAGATCCATCCGCCGATTACCGCGCCGATCAGGCCGAGCAGGATGTCGATGACCAGGCCGAAGCCGTTGCCGCGCATCAGCTTGCCGGCCAGCCATCCAGCGATCAGGCCGATTACGATTAGTCTGATCATCGAAACGCGGCCGCTATCCGACCGCCCTCTCGGGCGCGAACACGCGAGAGCCCGAAGGCGCAATCAGACGTGGTTGTAGGCCGGACGGCGAGCGTGGTTCACGCCGCCGTCCGGGGGTGTTCACTTCTTTTGTTCCATCGGCGTGCCGCAGCACTTGATCGCGCCGCCGCCGCCCTTGGTTACGATCACTTGAGAACCGCACTTGCCACAGATGTAAACTTTGCCGAGCTGATTTGCCATCAGAAATCCGACGCTCCCTCCAATGTCAACTAAGGTTTCCTGTTTCTAAACGCCTTTGAATAACGGTCTGCGTTTTTCGAGAAAAGCTCGCACGCCCTCGCTGCGGTCCGCCGTGGTTTGCAGCAATGCGTAGAGATCTTCCTCAAGCCTTATACCTTGCTCCAGCGTCATATCGAAGCCCTTGAGCACGGCCTCCTTGGCCAACCTCATCGCGATCGGGCCGCGGCGAGCCATCGATTGAATTGTTTCGCGGGCACACCGTTCCAGCGCGCTACGGCCGTCGGCGAGATAGGTGACGAGCCCCAGACGCATCGCCTCGCGACCGTCGATCGCCGTGCCGGTCAGGATCATCTTGAGCGCCTGCGCCGAGCCAATCAGCCGCGTCAGGCGCTGACTTCCGCCGAAGTGCGGCATCGCACCCCGCGTGAGCTGGGTCAGCGCGAAGCGGGCGCGCGCCGCCGCGATCCTGATATCGAGCGCGAGCGCGAGTTCGAGGCCTTCGTCGCACGCGTCGCCATTGATAATCGCGACGGTTGGCTTGGAAACGGCCGCAAGCGATTCAACCAGCCGCTCGTCAATATCGTTCTCGAAGCCTGTACAAAAAGCCTCGCCGACGCCGGTTATAGCCAGCAGCTTGATCGAGTCGTCATCCTCGACATTCTCGGCCAGCTCGATAAGCCTGTCCGCCATCGCAGCGGCGATTCGATTTCCCGCCGCAGGCCGATCGAGCGACACCGTTACACAGCCGTCGGCCTGCACCACATTGAGGCTGCCTGCGGCCGAGGATGGCCGCGCGCCGGCACGATTGATCTTCACCGCCATCGGTTGCGCAACGCCCGTATTCTCCGTCCAAACGCCTTTGGCGATCAGGCCTTCTCGGCGGCACGAAGGTCCTTGCGCAGAATCTTACCGACCGGGTTTTTCGGCAGCGCATCGAGGAAGGCAAAAGCCTCGGGGCGCTTGAAGCTTGACAGGCGGCTGCGGCAGAACTCGCTGAGTTCGTTGGCATCGATTTTCACCCCCGGCCGCGGAACCACGAAAGCCTTTACCGTCTCGCCCCATTCGACCGACGGAATACCGATCACCGCGGCTTCGTCAACGCCAGGATGGCTCATCAGGACGGTTTCGATCTCCGCCGGAGCGATATTCTCGCCGCCGCGGATAATCATGTCGTCCTTGCGGCCGGCGAAAAAGATATAGCCGTCCTCGTCGACCCATCCGAGGTCGCCGGTCGCGCGCCAGCCATCGGCCATCACCATTTCGTCCTTGCGGCCGGCGTAGCCTTTCATGATTCGCGGCGTGCGGATGCAGATTTCGCCGACCTGTCCGCGTGCCAGCCAGTTCCCCGACTCGTCGCGCACGTTGACTTCGACGTCAGGCAGAGGCTTGCCGATCGAATTGAGACGCTTGAGCTTCAGCTCGACTTCCTCCGGAGTCCCTGTAATGCGGTGGTCATCGGGCCCGAGCACGGAGAGCGAGGAGGTGGTTTCGGTCTGGCCGTAAGCGTTGACGAATCCGACGTGCTTGGGGAAGGAGTCGATCGCGCGCCGAATCACGCTCAGCGGCATCGCCGCTCCGCCATAAGCCAGGTTCTGCAAACTCGAGAAGTCAGTCTGTGCGAAGCCGGGCTCGTCGAGCGCCTGTTTCATCATCGTCGGCACGACGAAGGCGTGAGTGACCTTTTCGTTGGCCACCAGCTTC
Organism: Binataceae bacterium (SeqCode); assembly: GCA_050010455.1. Classification (GTDB taxonomy): domain Bacteria; phylum Desulfobacterota; class Binatia; order Binatales; family Binataceae; genus DATJOQ01. Next base: position 8,883 of record JBEKLA010000028.1, read on the forward strand.
AGCCATGCGCGGGGCTCGAATTGCGGCATGATAACCAGCTTTCGGCCGGTCCACAGATTAGTCATCATCGCCGCAGTGCCGGCGATATGGTAGAAGGGCACGCACACCAGCGCAGTGCCGCGTTCGCTGCCGTCAGCCATCTCGACGTTGGCGGTGACGTAGGCGGTGAAATCGTGATAGCTGAGCATCACGCCCTTGGGCAGCGACGTGGTGCCGCTGGTGTACATCAGGATTGAGGTGTCGTGATCGTCGACCTCGGCCTCGGTTTCGTCGGGGGCGGCCTTTCCCGCGGCTTCGCGTATCGATACCAGCTCTTTGTGCTCGCCAAACGCCAGAATCTCCTTGGGCTTGATTCGTGGCCGCATGCGCATGACGAGATCCATGTAGCGATCGCCGACCAACAGCGTCTTGGTCTCGGCGGTGTTGATCATGTATTCGAGTTCGCTGTCTTTGGCTCGATAATTGAGCGGCAGGAAAGTGAGGCCCGCTTTGGCGGCCGCGTAATAGCTGGCGACGTAAAGGTCGGAGTTGGTATCGAGGGCGGCGATTACCTCGCGTTGCTTGAGGCCCAACTGCTTGAACACCGCGCACAGACGGCCGACCAATTCGTTGAGAGCCGAATAGGTCAGGCGGCGCTCGCCGAAGACCAAGATCTCCTGGTCCGGCATCATTGATGCGGGGATGCTGACGAAATTAACGGTGTTCACTGCTGCTCAAGCCTCCATCCGAAGGATGCATCAAAATTCTAACACGCAACGGCGAAATCTAGCCGTAACACTAATCGCCTACAAGCTCACGCGGACCGAAATTAGCCAAGCTTAAGCCCACTGGCCAGCCTGCGTTCAAACTCGAGCGCTTCTTTAAGCGGCATATCCAGGCCGCATCGCACGGCGAGTTTGGCGGCGGCGACCGCCGCTCGAGGCAGCCGGCTGAGCTCCCGCGCCACGTCCCCCGCTCTGCGGTTAAGGGCGCTCCGCCGAACCACTTCGGCGACCAAACCTACACGCAGAGCCTCTTGAGCGTCAATCCAGCGGCCGGTGATACACATATCCAGGCCGCGGCCGAGGCCGCATCGCCGCGACGCGGTTTGGGTCCCGGCGACGCCCGGAATCATGCCCAGGCCGCTTTCAGGCAGGCAGATTCGCGCGTCGTCCGCGGCGATCGCCAGGTCGCACAGCAACGCCATCTCGATTCCGCCGCCGACGGTAAAGCCGTGCACCGCCGCGACCGTAGGGATCGGCAAGGTGCGCAGCAATCCCCATACGTCGCGCCGGAAGCGCACCCATCGGGCGATAATCGGCGACGGCGCCTGGCCGAATTCGCTCACGTCGCCGCCGGTTGAGAACGCCTTGCCGGCGCCCGCCAGCACCATCGCGCGAATTTCCGGGTCCTCGTGAATTGCCGACAGCACCTGATACAGGTCGTCGCGCATCCGGACGTTGTAGGCGTTCAGCACCTGCGGCCGGTTGAGCGTGACCCAGGCGATTCCGTCGCGTTTATCAAACAGGATGGTGGCGAAGCCGGTGCGCTCGGCCGAATTCCGAATCGATCTGGCGCGCGCCGTCATAGGTCCGGCATACCGCTTGAGAGTGCGGGCACGCCGCGCTCGTAAACGATCTGCCCTTCGATAATCGTGATGTCGACGGGCAGGTTCATAAGCTCCGCGGGATTCATCTCCAGCGGATTATGGGGCAATACAATCAGATCGGCGAGCTTGGCAATATCGATTTCACCCGCTTCTATCCGCGCGAGCTTTGCCGCCGAGCGAGTGAACAGCGCGAACGCGTCATCGATCGCGACTGTTTCATCCGGTGCCAGTTGCTCGCCGTCGGTCGACGTTCGACAGGCTGCCGCCGCAATCGCCGCGAACGGGCGAGCCGGCGTTACCGGAGCGTCGGTGGCTCCGGCGATCTCGATCCCGGCATCCTTGAGGCTGCGCACTCGATACAGGTAGGGAATCAATCCCGGCTCCTGCCGATACTTGGCGCCGCGGAAATGGATAAACCCTGGATTCGTAACCACCCACGCGCCCAGCGATCGGCATCGCGAAACATAGTTGGGAGGAATCAGCCCACCGTGTTCGATCCGAAAGCGAGTCGCGGCGCTCTGCGGAGCGCGCGATTTGGCCGACTCAAACGCCGTCAGCGCAAGTTCGAGTTCGTCGACCTCGGTTGCGTGAAAGGCGCAGTCCAGCCCCTCGCCGATCGCGGCTGCGAGCCGATCGGCTAACGCGTCGGGCGGCCAGGACGCTCCTGGCATGAACTTGACGGCGGCCAGCTTCATTCCGGCCGATTCCGCGATCTCACGAGCTTCGGCGGCCTGATCCACATGATTCGCGCCAATCATCAGGAACGCCCGCTGACAGAATGCGCCCCCCGAGCGAAGCCGCGCGAACAGCCGCACTTCCTCCACGCCATTACGCACGGTCGCATCGGTGAAGGAGGTCGTGCCGGCGGCAGCGAGCTCGCGGCTGAAGATGCGGGTGCGGGACTCTATATCGGCACTGGTGACCGGCGGAAGACGGCGGGTGATCCACTCCTCCATGCCGATTGCCAGCCCGGTCAGGCGGCCGGATGTGTCGCGGATTAATTGGGCGCCGTCGTTCGGCTGGAAGTCGGATTGCTCCAGACCGAGCGCCTTGATGGCGCGCGAGTTGAGCCATGACGCGTGGAGTGTCTGATGGCGCAAGCGGAGCGGATTCTTCGAGATCGCGTCGTCCAATTCCTTGCGTGTGGGGCCGCGACGCTCCTTGAGCAGGGCTTCGTCACATCCGAAAGCGCGCAGCCAATTGCCGGGCGCCGTGTGAGCGGCACCCGTGCGCAAATCCAACAGCAGCTCGGCAAGATTGCGAGCGCGCGAAACCTGCAGCCCGGCCGCAGCCGCGGCCGCTTCCTGAAAATGGAGATGGGAATCGATAAAGCCAGGCGCGACCGCGCGCCCAGCCAGCTTCACCAGTCGCGTGCGTGGCCCGACCAGTTCCTTGAGCTGATCGAATTGGCCGATAGCGACGATCCGCCCGCCGCCCATGGCGATCGAATCGCTCGCCGGGTGCCCCAGGATGACCCCTTCGTGCAGGACCAGATCGGCTTTACCAATAGCCATCTAACAACAAAGGGCTCTCCGCCGACAGCTCGGCTGGAACAAATGCCTCCGGCTCTCGGCGGAGCGTTCAATCCAAACCGCAGCCGCCCGGGATTCTCCGGACGCGCTACGACCTTGGGCAAATCAGTCCGAAGAGGGCAGAGGCTTCGCCTCCTTGATCTTCATTTCGCCGTCGCAGCACTCCAGCGCGCCGGGGCCAGGCTTGTTGCACAGCACTTCGGTTCCACACTTTTCGCACAGGTAACGCTTTCCAAGTCCAGTCGGCATCTCTTTTCCTCACTCCTGGGCCGGCGTTTTGATATGGGTCGCCGGCCGTCTCAAAAGAATCCGGTCAAAAGGGCAGCTCGCTGACCTCGGCTTCGAGGCTGCCCTGCGAGTCCCTGATTGTTAATCGAGTCCCGATCGCCCACGCGCTGTGATGGATTATCGCGAGACCGAGCACCCCAAGCCGCGGCGAGAGGGCAGCGCTGGATACGCGGCCGACCTCGTTGCTATCGAGCAGCACGGCGGCGCCGATTTCCGGCACGCGCGCGCCCGCGATACGCAATCCGAACAGCCGCTTCTTGAGGCTGCCGCGAGAGCTGGCGCGCTCGATCGTTTCCTGCCCGACGTAACATCCCTTGTCGAACGAAATCGCGGATTGGAGCCGCGCTTCGAGCGCGATCGTTTTCTCTCCGCTATCGACGCCGATTCGCGGTACTCCGTTTTCGATTCGCAACACGTCGAGCGCATCCGCGCTGACCTCGCGAATCTCGATCTGGGCCGCGGCACGATTCAGCGCCGCGACGAACTCGGCTGCGGGCGCGCTTTCGGCCATCACGGTAAACGCTGGCCGGCCGATACGCGGCAGGTTCGCGATCGCTACGTCGCCGCTGTCGACATAATGCCATGGCGCGAGCGTCGCCGCGGATTCGCCCGCGATCGCGGCAACGGCTTGCGCGGCCAACGGTCCTTCGATATCGATTACCGCCATAGCCGCGAGTTCTTCCATCTCTACGTCGTCGGCCACCAGAAATTTTTCCAGATGAGCGCGCGCGTTCGGCCACGACGAGCGGTCGGTTTCGAGCATCAGCGCGTCACGCTCGGCCCATACGTATAGCTCCGCGATCACGTGCGCATGCTCGGTCATCAGCAGTGCCGGAACGATCGTGCCCGGCGCCAGCCGGTTGATATCGTTGCTGCACATGCCGTTGAGGAACGACACGCGGTCGTCACCGACCATCCGCACCACAATCCGGTCCGCCATCACGCGATAGCCGGCCCCAGCCGTGAGCGCGCGGTAATCGGCCTCGAACCCGGCGGAGGGCCGGGAATTCGCGCTATCGGCGACTTGCGACGCGGTTGAGTAGTCCATCGTTTACTCTTAAACGAGCCTCGGAAGGGTAAAAGTAACAGATTGAAAACGGGCGCTACAACTGCCCGGGGTTAGTATCGCATCGGGTTATATAGATGCTGTGCTTTTCAGTATACTGAAGCCGAAGGAGGGCTAGCTGTGGGTGCATTTATCCTGGGCCTGATTGTCGGCGCCGCCGGTGCACTGGTTCTCTTCATCTACGACGAGGGCCAGCTTTTCCTCAAGCTCTCGCAGCAGATCAAGACCGCTGCCGGACGCTATAAGCAGGCGCAAGGGCCGAACTGAACCGGCTTCGGAGCGCGCCGTTATCATGACGAGAGCCACAGCAATGACCGGCGAGGGCGTCATTGTCGCCGCGCGCAGCAGCATCCTTGGCGTGGCCGCGATGGTCGCGGCGATCATGTTGCTGATACTCGCGAGCAGCGCTTCGGCAGATGACGCTAAGAACGCGGCCCAGCTTAGCGATCAGGCGTTCGCGCTGCTTGGCACGATCGGTGGAACCAGCGAGGCTTCCAAGGCGATGCTCGGGCCGATGGCGGGATTCGCCGGCGACGCGCAGAGCCTGAGTGGCGCGCTGAGCGGCGGTAATCGCGCCGCCGCCAGCCAGGCAATAGCTGAGCTGCAAGCCGATCGAGACGCGGTCGACGCTGCCGTCAAGGCCCATCCCGGAGTTATCGACGCCGCCAAGTGGGCGTCGCTCAAGATCCAACTCGACACGCTAGCCAAAGCGATTCCGCCGTCTGCTCCGGGCGCGGCGTCCGCCGTGGCCGAGAGCACTGGCGAAGCTGGCGGCGAGAGCGGCGCGGCCGGGCTCAAAGTCAAAATTGAGTCTCTCGGCGTCGACGCCGACCAAATCACGCACGTCAAGGGTTTCCTCGAAGGTCACAATCTCAAATCGGCGGGCGTTTACTCGGGCGAGCGTGAGATTCGGGCCTTCGATTTGGGCCCGCCAACCAGTTCGCTGCGCATCAACTTCGATATCAAGCTCGCGGAACTCGAACCCGGAACCGTGGTCCGGGTCTACGATAAATCGGGCCACAGCGCTCAGGCGCAAATTACTCCGTCCGCAGCCGGCTCGTCGCTGGGCGGCGTGGCGAGTGTGGAGCCTTCTGAATCGGGCGTGATCGTCGAGCGCGGGACCGAAGGCGCCGAGCCTGCGGAAGAGCCTTCCGCGGCCGGTGGCGCTGAGACCGCGGAGATTCCCAGCACCGCGCCGTCCTCGCCCTCCAAGCGGCATATCCAGAGCCATCTGGGCGGCCTGTCCGACGTCCAAATCCAGATCGAGAACACCGTCCTGGTCGATCCGACGCTTCGCGAGTATCAGATCGTCGGCCGGATCGCAGGTAATCGAGTCGACCGCGCCACGATTTTCGTCGACGGCAACCTGGCGCAGGAGATTTCGCTCGCTGCTCCCGACAGCCTGGGGCGGCGCGCTTTCAACCAAACCTTCGTGATGAACGGCCTTCAGGCGACGATCAGGGTTTACGCTGGCGGCGATCAATACGTAGAGAACTCGATTCGCATGCCCGCTCCGATCGCACCCGGCCCGATCGTGATTCCGGGTTACGGCCCGAATCCCTACGTCTACAGGCCCGGCCCCTACGGCCCTCCCCCGTACAATCCGTATGCGGCTAATCCATATGCGCGGCCGGTTTATCCTTACGGTACTGCCATTCCCGGATACAACGGCTATAATATCAACCCGAATAGCGGCATCGCGCCGGGCTACAATCCTTACGGCTATCCGTACCAGCCACCTGCGCCGCCAGGAACCAGATGGTGGTAGGATGCGTTGCCATAGCCGGCGGCTGAGCTTAGTAAGCGTTATCGAACGAGCCGCGCGCGAAGGGTCCGCGACTGTTAGGAGTTGTCGGAGGCGCAGCGCTTTCGTCGCGCAGCGCGAGCGAGGACCGGATTAATTTTTGACGGAGGCTTTAGGACCGAACCAATGCTGATTCAGGCAACTCAACTCCGCACAGGGATGATCATCGAGTATAACAAGGACCTCTGGCGGGTTATGAACGTCAGCCACGTCACGCCCGGCAACTGGCGCGGGATGGTGCAGACCAAGCTGCGCAACATCAAAGTCGGAACCCAGACCGAAAACCGGTTCCGTTCCGAAGACAAGGTCGAACGCGTCATCCTGAGCCAGGTCAACATGGAGTTCCTGTATCAGGACGGCGACGACTTTCACTTCATGAACACCGAGACCTTCGACCAGGTAACTATCCCGCGCGAACTGATCGAGGACGTCGTGCAGTTGCTCCTGCCCAACATGCAGGTCGAGGTCGAGTTCTACGAGACCACACCGCTCAACGTGACGCTGCCCAAGACCGTCAGCATGAAGGTGGTGCGCACCGATCCGGGGATGAGGTCGGCGGCAGTCACTAACACGCTCAAGCCCGCGACGCTCGAGAGCGGCCTGGTGATTCAGGTGCCGCACTTCATCACTGAGGGCGAGGTCATCACGATCAACACCGAAACCCACGAATACATGGCCCGCGCGAAGTAACGCCGCTCGCCGCCGCGATGGCCATCGATCGGATTGCTCGCAAGGGCCGATCGCAGGCACACTGGCCGGATGCCGCGTCAGCGACCTTTTAGTCCCCGTCCAGCTTCAGCGATCTCCAAACCGGGCGGCGCGCCGGAGCCCAGACGGGCGGCCGCGCGTGCCGCGTCCGGCGCTCAATCGTCAGCGCCGCCGATTCGGCTTCGTCCCGATCTGTATATGGCGCACACGCAGCCGGGACTCGAGGCCGTCGCATGGAGCGAAATCGCCGCCAAGGTCGCGGGCGCTTCCGAGATCGGCCGTCGCGACGTCCCCGAACGCAACGGGATGACGATCTTTTCCGCGCCTCGGCCCGATTCGCTTGGAGCGCTGCACACGGTCGAGGACCTCTTTGCCCTGGTCGGATATCGCCGTCCGGTGAATCCGGAGCGGACCGGCCTGGAGCAGGCTCGCGCCGCCGCGCGCAACGCCCCGCATGTCGAGGATGGATTGGCGGCGCGAGTGCGCTTGATGCCCGGCAGCCGCGCCGGGCGGCGGCTAAGCTTTCGAGTGGTCACGCGCTTGATCGGGCCGCAGGAGTTCCGGCGCCTCGATCTGCAACGCGCCGTCGAACAAGGAATCGCCGAGCGTGACGATCACAAGTGGCACCTTGGCGGCGACGAAGCAGAGGTCGAGTTCTGGGCCACGATGCTCGGCGACGAACTGCTGATAGCGATTCGGCTCAGCGACGAGCAGATGCGCCATCGCGACTACAAGGTGGCCCATCGGCCGGCGTCGTTGCGGCCTTCGGTGGCGGCGGCGATGGCGTGGCTGTCCGACCCTCAGGACGACGACGTCGTGCTCGATCCGATGTGCGGAGTAGGGACGATCCTTATCGAACGCGCCAATCTCGGGCGATACAAGATGCTGCTCGGCGGCGACAGCGATCCCGAAGCGCTGGCCGCGGCGCGCGCCAACGTCGGACCGCGCTACAAGCCGATCGAGCTGAAACTGTGGGACGCCGTCGCGATGCCGCTTCCCGACGCCAGCGTCGACAAGATAATCACCAACCTGCCGTGGGGAATCAAAGCGGGATCGCGCTCCGCGAATCGCCGCCTGTATCCGCGCTTGATCGAGGAGTTCAGTCGCGTGCTGCGGCCGGGCGGCAAGATGGTGCTGCTTACCTCCGAAGCGGCCCTGATGCGCAGCTTGATCGGGCGCGAACAAATCCGCGTCAACCGCGCCTTCGCGGTCACGATCCTCGGTCGCTCGGCCGCTATCTACGTGTGCCGGTCAGCCTGACGCGCGCAGGCTCAGATCGCGCGCCTGAGAGGAATACGGCTCGGGAAGTTCGACCGCCTGCGCGTCGGTCCACGTGCTTTCGAGCCTGTAGAAATCGCGCACCGGCTCGAAGAAAAGATGGACCACGACGTCGTTGTAGTCCAGCACGATCCAGTGGCCGTGGGCGAATCCCTCGATCGCGAGCGGACGCTCGTCGTCGCGATCGAGGCGCTCCTCGATACCACGTGCGATCGACTGAACCTGAACGTCGGAGCGTCCCGCCGCGATCACGAAGTAGTCGGCGATCGAGGTGAGATGCTCGACCTGCAGGACCACCAGGTCGTAGGACTTTTTCTCGAGCGCCGCTTCGACGATAGCTAGCGTCTTGCTGAGAGAGTCCACGCTTCAGATAAACCTGTCAGGCAAACCCGTAGAGCGCATGACGCTTGATGTAATCGTAAACGTCGCTCGGCACCAGATAGCGAATCGACTTGCCTTCTCGGATCCTGTGGCGGATGGAAGTGGCGGAAATCGGGAGGAACGTCGTAACCAAAAACGAAAGCGTTTGCCCGCCTTGATTCACGTAATGATCGCCTTTCGCAGTGTAGCCCAGGCGATTGAGCGCAGCAAGCGACACTCGCTGGTTGTTTGGCTCGCCCTCTATTGCGCGAGTGTGAACGATAATACTGCAAAGCCGGACCAGCTCCTGGTATTCCTTCCAGGTTTCGATTTCCGCGAAGGCGTCTGCGCCCATAATCAGGAACAGGGTCACCGGCGGGCGCAGGGTCTTGAGAAATATCCGCACGGTGTCGACTGTGTACGATTGCCCGCCGCGCTTGATCTCGGAATCCGAAACCATGAAGTAACGGTTGCCCTTGGTTGCCTGCCGCACCATTTCGAGGCGATGCTCGGCACTGGCAAACTCGGCCTGGGATTTCAACGGCTGGATCGCGGCCGGGACGAAATAGACCAGGTCCAGCGCCATCGCTTGGCGAACCTCTTCCGCCGCGCGCAGATGGCCAAGATGGATCGGATTGAAACTGCCGCCGAACAGCCCTACCCGCATGCAGGCCTCTGTTTGCTCTCTCTGGCCATGGAGAGGGTTAGGGCGAGGGGAATGCGCTTCGACAACCCATTCACCACTTCACACCCGAACTTGCCCGTTACCTCGGATGACGTACTTATAGGTGGTCAACTCGCGCAGCCCCATCGGGCCGCGGGCATGAAGCCGGTTGGTCGAGATGCCGGTTTCGGCACCGAAGCCGAATTCAAAACCGTCGGTGAACCGCGTCGAGGCATTGACATAGACGGTAGCGGAATCAACCTCGCGTTCAAAGCGAGTCGCCGCGGCTAAATCCTCGGTAACGATCGCATCCGCCAGTCCCGACCCGTGCCGCGCGATAAACGCGATCGCTTCGTCCAGCGAATCCACCACCTTAATCGCAAGGATCAAGTCGAGGTACTCGGTATCCCAATCCGCATCGCTGGCCGCGCGCGCCGATTTGATAATCGCGCACGTGCGCGGGCATCCGCGCAGCTCGACGCCTTTGGCTGCCATCCGCGCCGCCATCGCTGGCAGGAACTTTGCCGCGACGTCGGCATGAACCAGCAGATTCTCTATCGCGTTGCACACCGAGGGCCGGCTGCATTTGGCGTTGAAGCAGATTTCCTCGGCCATCTTGAGGTCGGCCGCGCGGTCGACGTAGGTGTGGCAGATACCGTCGAAGTGCGGCAGCACCGGCACCGCCGATCCGGCCAGCGCCTGTTTAAGCGCGCCGCCGCCGCGCGGGATGATGAGATCGATCGCGCCCGCGGAGCGCTTAAGGATCTGGATAGCTTCGCGATCGGTATTGTTCACGAACATCACGGCGCCCGGTGGCAACTGCGATCGTTCCAGCGCTCGCGTGATAACCCCGGCCAGGAGCGCGTTGGTTGCAAGCGCTTCGCGGCCGCCGCGCAGCACCACCGCGTTGCCCGCCTTCAGCGCCAGGACGGCGGCGTCGATCGTGACGTTGGGGCGCGCCTCGTAAACGATCGCTATCACGCCGATCGGCACGCGTATCTGAAGGATCTCAAGCCCGTTGGGCCGGCGCCATCCGGCGATTACCTCGCCAACCGGATCGGGCAGCGCCGCGACTTGTTCGACGCCGCGCGCCATCGCTTCGATCCGTTCATCGTTGAGCGCCAGCCGATCGATAAACGCCGCGTTCAGCGCTTCCGCCTTCGCGCGTTCGAGATCGCCGCGATTCACCGCCATGATCTCGGCGCGCGACGAACGCAGCGCCGCGACGATTTCGCCAAGCGCCCGCTGCTTGCTCGCGCCAGAGCACTGCGCGAGCGTGCGCGCGGCCGCTCGCGCCCGCGTGAGGCCGAGCGCTATTTCGTTGTCGAGGCTCACGACGCCTTGCCCAGCAACACCAGGTTGTCGCGATGGATGATTTCGTCGGCCATCTTGTATCCCAGCACGCGGGAGATTTCCTGCGAGCGCTTGCCTTTGACTTTTATCACATCCGCGGCCGGGTAATTGACCAGGCCGCGCCCGAATTCCGTGCCGTCCTGATCGAGCAGGCTCACACAATCGCCGCCCGCGAAATCCCCTTGAACTTCGTGCACGCCCGACGGCAATAAGCTGCGGCCCTTGTGCCGCAGCGCCTCCACCGCGCCGCGATCGACCGTCAACGTGCCGGCAGGCTTGAGCGCGAAGGCGATCCAATGCTTGCGGCTGCGCAGCCGGTCGCGCGAGGCCAGGATCAGCGTGCCGCTATTCTTCTCGGGATCGAGCGCGTCGAGCAGGCTGCGGTCGTCGAGGCCCGAGGTGATAATCACCGATGCGCCCGCGCGCGAAGCGCGGCGCGCCGCGCTCAGCTTGGAAGCCATCCCGCCCGTGCCGAGCGGACCGGCGGTTTGGGCCACCAGCCCTTTCATATCGGCTTCGGCGTCGGCGATTAGCGGAATCAGGCGCGCGTCAGGACGCTTGCGCGGATCGGCGGTCAGCACGCCCGGGACGTCGCTCAGGATCACCAGCATCTGCGCCTGGATCAGGTTGGCGACCAGCGCCGACAGATTATCATTGTCGCCGAAGCGGATTTCTTCGACCGCCACAGTGTCGTTCTCGTTCACGATCGGAATGATGCCGGCGCCGAGCAGGGTCTGGATGGTCTGGCGCGCGTTGTTGCAGCGCACGCGATCGGCCAGGTCTTCGTGGGTCAGCAGGATTTGCGCCACGGTGCGCTCGTTCCACGCAAAGAACCTGGCGTACAGGCTCATCAGCTCGATCTGGCCGACCGAAGCAGCGGCCTGGCGGAGCGCGATACGGGTGCCGCGCTGGCCGCTCAGCCGCGCGCCACCCGCCGCGATCGCGCCCGAGGTCACGACCACGACCTCGCGGCCGCCTTTGATGATCTCGGCGACGTCAGACACGATGCGCTCGATCACGTCCAGGCGCAATCCCGCCGAATCAGACAGCACGGCGCTGCCGATCTTGACCACCAGGCGGCGCACGCGCGGAATGATTTCTTTCTTATACGCCTGCTGCGACATCGGGTTTGTCGATCTGATTAAGCCGCTCCGCGATCGCGGAGACCAGCGGTTCAAGGCCGATGCGCTTGTGCGCGGAAATTGGAAAAGCGGCGAGTCCGGTGTCGGCGCTTATCTTGCGCGCGGCACGCTCGGCTTCGTCGGAATCCACCAGGTCAAGCTTGTTCAGCGCGATCAGGGCAGGACGCTCGGGCAAATGCGGATCAAACGCCGCCAGCTCGCCGCGCACGATCTCGAAATCCTTTTCGAAGTCGCGGCTGAGATCGAGCACGAACACCACCATCCGGGTGCGCGACAGATGGCGCAGGAAGCGGATGCCGAGGCCGTGGCCAAGATGGGCGCCTTCGATCAGGCCGGGTATATCCGCCACCGTGAAACTCTCCGTCTCGGAGATAATCACCCGGCCCAGGTTGGGTGCAAGCGTAGTGAATGGATACGACGCGATCTTGGGGCGTGCCGCGCTCACCGCCGCCAGCAGTGTCGACTTGCCGGCGTTGGGAAGTCCGACCAGACCCACCTCGGCGACCAATCGCAACTCAAGCCGCACCCATCGCGCTTCGCCGGCCTTGCCCGGCGTGGCGATTCGCGGCGCCTGGCGCGTGGACGAAACGAAATGGATATTGCCGCGGCCGCCTTCGCCGCCGCGCCCGATTATCGCGCGCTGGAGCGGCAGCACGAGGTCCGCGAGCTGCTTGCCGCTACTCTCGTCGATCACCAGCGTGCCCGGCGGGACTTTGACCACGATATCGGCGGCAGCGTGCCCGTATTGTTCTTTGCCGCGCCCCGACTCTCCGTTGCGCGCCGCCAGCCGCGGCTTGTATTTGAAATCGAGCAGCGTCGACATCCCTTCGTCGACTTCGAACACGACGTCGCCGCCTTTGCCGCCGTCGCCGCCCGCGGGTCCACCGAACGGTCGGTATTTTTCACGCAGGAACGCGATCGCGCCGTCGCCGCCCTTACCGGCGTGCACGAACACCCTGGCTTCATCGATAAATTTCCGCATTGCGAACCGGAATCGGCGGGAATGGCGGCAATGTTCATCGCCGGCGGCGGGCCGGCGCAGCGGCGATTAAACCGTCGCTGATTGCTCGTTAGGCGAAGTCGGTTCGATAGCTGGCGCGTTGGATGCGGCCGCTATCGGTTCGACGCTCACCTGACGGCGATCGCCGCGCGGTTCGTACTTGGTTATGCCGTCGATACGCGCGTAAATCGTATAATCGCGACCCATCCCGACGTTGCGGCCCGGATGAATCCGCGTGCCGCACTGGCGGACCAGGATGTTGCCGGCTTTGACGGTCTGGCCGGCGAAAATCTTGATGCCGCGATGCTGGCCCGGACTGTCGCGGCCGTTGCGCGTCGAGCCTTGCCCTTTTTTATGCGCCACGGCTGATCTCCTCGATCTTAAGCACGGTAAGTTCCTGGCGATGACCGTGCTTGCGGCGATAATTCTTACGCCGCTTCTTCTTGAAAACGATAATTTTGCCCGAACGCGGCTGCTGTACGATCTTCGCGCGTACCATGGCCGCCGCGACGGTCGGAGTGCCGACCACCGGGGCTTCGCCGCCCCCGATCGCGAGTACCTCGTTCAGCGACACTTGCGAGCCGACCTCGCCTTCGAGGCGTTCGACCGTTACCTGGTCGCCGACCGCGACCTGATACTGCTTTCCACCGGTTTTTACGATTGCGAACATCTTCTCAATCTCGAACCTATCTAGTTATAGGACGGGCCAGAGAGTGTCAACGTCGCCGCCTCGAATCAAAGCCGCGACTTCTGGCTCCAGAATAATAAACGTGGCGCTCGTCCTGGCCAAGCGAAAGGGCAGGGCGATGGCGTTGGAAAAATCGCCGCTGCTTTGCTAAAGCGAAGCATCTGTGGAAGGGGGCGTTGGGGGGGAGGAGGACATCGCGAGCGCGATGTAGGTGTATTGGCATATCACAACGGCACCGAAGCGCGGGATCTCGCCGCGCCGGGCACCCTCAGAGAGAAGCTCTTCGCATTCCTGGAGAGCCGCCCCGTCGGCGCTACTTCCGACGAGTTGCTCGACCTGGTCTTCAGCGGCCGAGGCTCGGAGCCCGAGTTCGGCGAGCGCTTCATCGCGCGGTTGCTCGGCGCCGATCCCAACTTCGTCTACGATCCCGATAATCAGCGCTGGTCGCTCAAGAAGAACGAGGCGCTGGCGCTCGCGCTTCGCGAAGCCCAATACGTCGTGGTCGATCTCGAAACCACCGGCGGACGGCCCGGCCCCGGTACGATAATCGAGATCGGCGCCTACCGGATGACCGGCCAGCGAATCGCGGAATCCTTCCAGAGCCTGATTCGTCCTCACGGCCCGATCCCGCGTTTCATCAGCGGTCTCACCTCGATCACCAACGAAATGGTTGCGGGCGCGCCGCCGATCGAGACGGTGCTGCCCGAGTTCCGAAGCTTCCTCGGCGACGCCGTGATGGTGGCGCACAACGCGCCGTTCGACTTCGCGTTCCTCGATTTCGAGTTCCGCCGCCTGTTCGGATTGGGCCTGACCAATCGCGTGCTGTGCACGCTCGCGTTGGCGCGCAGGATGCTGCCGTCGGTGCGGCGCCGGCGTCTCGACGCGCTCGCGGAGCATTTCGGCCTCTCGACCGACGGCCGCCATCGCGGGCTCGGCGACGCGCGGATGGCGGCGGAGCTGCTCTCGATCTTCATCGACAGCGCCGAGAAGATGGGCCTCAACCGGCTCGACCGCCTGCTCGATTATCAGCATCGCGGGACCTCCGGGCGCCGGATCGAGCGCCACGTCTCCGCCGACGTGATCGCGGCGATCCCGCAGACCGCCGGCGTCTACCTGATGCGCAACGAGCGCGGCGATCTGCTCTACGTCGGCAAGGCGCGCCGGCTCAGGAATCGCGTGGCCTCGTATTTCAACGGAGGCGTCGCGCGCCATCGCAAGACCGTCGAGTTGGTGAATCACGTATGGTCGATCGAGACCCGGCCGACCGCGACCACGCTCGAAGCGGCGCTGCTCGAAGCGCGGCTGATTCGCGAGCTGAAGCCGCCCTACAATCGGATGCTCAAGAGCGGGCCGAGCGCGCACTTTATCAAGATCGATCTGATGGACCCGTTCCCGCGCCTGGCGGTCACGGGGCGTCTCAGCGCGCGGCGCGGACTGCTGCAACTGGGGCCGTTCGTCGGGCGCCGCGGTATCGAGCGTTCGATTCGGGTGCTGTCGCGGATGCTGGGGCTGCGCGTGTGTGCCGGCAAGCTTCAGCCCGCGTCTGAGTTCTCGCCCTGTATCTACGGACAAATGGGACAATGCCTTGCGCCGTGCAATCTGAGCGTCGGTGAAGAAGAGTACGGTGCGCAGGTGCGGCGCGCGATCGAATTTCTGAGCGGGCGCAGCACGCCGCTGATGAGCCGGCTTGCGGCCGAGCGCGATCAATCGGCGGCGGCGATGCGCTTCGAAGAAGCTAACCGGCGCCATCGCGACCTCGACGCGTTGCGGATGCTCTCGATTCGCGAGCGGCGGCTAAGGCAGGCGGTGACCGAAAACAACCTGGTGATCGAGACCGGCGCCGGAGCGTCGCGTCAGGCTTACGTCGTGCTGGGTGGGCGCGTCGCGCTCACGATCGGACTTGGCGAGCCGCACGCTATCGAGGAAATCCGCCGCTTCGTCGCCGCCAACTACGATCGCTATCGCGTCAAGCCGATCACGCGCGACGAACTCGAGCCGATGACGATCGTGTCGCGATGGCTGCGCGAGCGCGAGCCCGACGAGGGCCAACTGATCTTTCTGAGCGGGTCGCATCTTCCGAGCGAGGCGCTGTGCGGCGCCGCCACCCCGCTCGGAATCGCGGAAGAGGCCTAGATCCGCGACCTTAACTATCGCTTTAAGTTTTCCGCGAACAGCTTCAGCGTCTTCTGCCAGGCGTCTTGGGCGTCGGCGGGACTATGCACATCCTTGCGGGTGTCGTTGAAGAATCCGTGCCCGCATCCCTTGTAGATCTTCACCTCCCCCGTCTTGCCGAACTTCTTGAGCCCCGCAGCCAGCCGATCGACGTCCTGGCGCGTGATCCATCCGTCGTTCTCGCCGTAAACGTAAAAGACCGGGCAGGCGATTTGCCGCAGCTTTTCGTCGGGCGGGATCTGACCGTAGAACGGCGCGGCGGCTTTGATTTCCCTGGTCGTGCAGGCCAGCAGCAGAGCGAAGCTGCCGCCCATGCAAAAGCCCGTCACGCCGATGCGATCGTCACGGACGTCCTTTTCGCGCGCAAGCCAGTTCATCGTGCTCAGCAAATCGTCGACGCCGTCGTCGGGCTTGAGCGCGGTCATCAATTGCCCCGCGACGTTGGGATCGGTGGTTACCTTGTGGCCCTGGCGCGAGTACAGATCCGGAGCGACGGCGAAGTATCCTTCATTCGCGAATCGCCGCGCGACATCCTTAATGTGTTCGTTGAGGCCCCACCATTCTTGAATAACGATCACGGCCGGATGAGGGCCACCCGAGGCCGGTTTCGCCACATAGGCTTTGATCTCGACACTCTCGCCCGGGAAAGTGACATCCTGCGTCACGATATTCTGCGCGGCCATGAACCCTCCTCGATCATTCGGCGGCCGAAGTCGGGATAAACCCGACCGTGCCGTTGCGAAGTTTAATCTGCAACCAATCGCCCGTGATTCCTGTCACATGCACCCACTTGCGGTGGGTCACCTTGCCTACCACTCGGCTCGTGTTGTCCGGATTCTCGTATACCGGGGAATCATGGGTCAACTGGAATTTCTTGTCTAGGGCTTTGATTTTGACGGCACGCGGAGCCGAAGGAGGCGCGGGCGTGCTGGCCGGTGTGCTCACGATGGGAGCGGCGGCAGTCGATGCGGCGGTCGCGCGCACCAGGCGAGGATCGAGCGCCTGGGCGCGGCCGTACTCGACGTCGGCCTCGGCGCTTCGTCCGCTCTGCCTGTCGAGCAGGTTGGCCAACGCGAAGTGCGGCATCCCGTCCTTGGGCGCCAACCCGATAGCGGTGCGCAATTCGCGCTCGGCGGGTTCGAGCTTGCCGATTTGCTCGTACACCTTGGCAAGCTCAACGCGGGTGTCGGGATTCCCAGGGTCGAGCGCAACCGCCGCCAGCAGTTGCTCCTCGGCCATCCCGAACTGGCCCTGGCTCAAATAAAACGTTCCCAAACCGCCATGGGCCTGAGCGCTTTTGGGGTCGAGCGTCACCGCCTGCATGAATTCTTGCCTCGCGGCGTCGGCGTTATGCTGAGCGGTGTAGAGATTGCCCAGCGCGATATGAACGCGGATGTCGTCGGGAGCTATCTTGGCGGCCGCGCTGTAGTTCTGTTCCGCGACGGTCAGTTGATTCTGCTTCAGGCCTTGTCAACGCGATCGCCGAGGCTGCCAGCGTCGCAATCGTCAACGTCCAGAGTCTGCGCATCAGCATCAGATTGCCTCCATTGAGGGGTTAGATGGGCGCGAATAATGGCCGTTCGGGCGAGAATGGGTATCCGCAAGCGCTACCCAGGAGCAGATCAACTTGTATCGCGGTTGCGGCCTTGGCGCGACGTTTTAGTGACTTCTTCCCGCACATTTTTTTTGATATCGGGGAATTGGCCGATCGAAACCAAATAGGTTATAAAAGCGGCGTGCGAGTGGTACTGATTGCCGCCAAGGAACTGGCGTTCGCCAAGAGCCGGCTCGGAGTGCGTCTCGGTGTCGACGAGCGCAGGCATCTTGCCGAGGAGATGTTTCGCGACGTTTTGGCGGCGGCGGCTAGCTCGCGTCTTGCTGATCATATCGCGGTGGTCAGTTCCGATCGCACTCTGCTGGAACTCGCGCGCGCGGCCGGCGCGCTGGTGATCGACGAGGAATTCCCGCGCGGGCTAAACACTGCTGTGCGTCTGGCGACCAACGCGCTGGTCGCTGGAGGCGCGAGCGCCCTGGTCACGTTACTGTCCGATATCCCGCTGGTCACCGGCGACGATATCGACACCGTGTTCGAATCGCTTCCGCGCGCTCCAGGGGTTGTGCTGGTGCCGTCGCGCGATCTGACCGGCACCAACATGCTCGCTCGCACGCCGGGCGACGTGCTGCTCACGCGCTTCGGCTCGAACAGCCTCGCGCGCCATCTGGGGGAATGCCGGCGCCTTAATCTCGCCTGCAAGTTGGTCAATCTGCCGCGGCCTGCGGTCGATCTCGACGTGGTGGCCGACCTGATGGAGTTTATGCGCGTGCCCAGTACCACGCATACGTTTCGGCGGTTGGCGCGGCTTGGACTGGCCGATGGCTAAATCCGCGGCACAGGCCGACTACTGATCGCGCGGGCCGTTCCCAAACTTGAATTCATCGCTACAATAGTGCTGATGTCCAACCTGATCGATTTGATCGCGTTGCTGGGGTCGTCGCTAATAGAAGGGTTGATCGCCCTGGGGCGCTTCGTGATCTTCCTGCTGAACGCCTGCCTCTACATAGTCACTCCGCCTTACAAGCTGCGGCTAACGATACGGCAGATCCGCATAATCGGTGCCGATTCGTTGTTCCTGATCGTGCTGATCGCGGCGTTCACCGGGATGGTGCTCGGTCTGCAAGGCTACGTCACGCTGAGCAAGTTCGGCTCTGAGAGCGCGCTCGGCACGGTGGTGGCGCTGACGCTGGTGCGGGAGCTCGGTCCGGTGTTGGCGGCACTGATGGTGACGGCGCGAGCGGGTTCGGCGATGGCGGCGGAACTGGGTTCGATGCAGGTGACCGAGCAGATCGACGCGCTGACAGTGATGGCGGTGAATCCGGTGCAGTACCTGGTGTCGCCGCGGCTGTTGGCAGGGGTGATCACCTTCCCGCTGTTGACGGTTATCTTTGACGTCGTCGGAATCCTGGGCGGATACGCGATCGGCGTGGGGTTGATGCATGGTCCGTCGTCGGCTTATTTCAACGGTATCCAGGACAACCTGGTTGCGCACGATATCGCCAGCGGCCTTTACAAAGCGCTGGTCTTCGGTCTCGTGATAACATGGGTCTGTTGTTATAAGGGTTACCACGCGGCGCGGATGGCCGTCGGTATCAGCCGCGCTACGACTGAGGCGGTCGTGTTGTCGAGCGTGCTGGTGCTGGTGTGGGACTATTTTTTAACTTCGATCCTTCTGTAGAATCGGCGCCCTGATGAATCCGCCAGCTTCCAACGGCTCCGGCCGCAACGCGATCGAGGTTCGAGACCTGCGGCGGCACTTCGACGCGCAGCAAGTGCTGAAGGGAGTCAACCTCGACTGCCCGCACAAGCAGATCACTACCGTGGTCGGGCCGAGCGGATGCGGCAAGACGGTGCTGCTCAAGCATCTGAATCTGCTGCTGCGTCCGGACTCCGGCACGATTCTGATCGACGGTATCGACGTAACCAAGCTTCGGTCGAAGGGGTTGGATCAGGTCCGTGAAAAATTCGGGATGCTGTTCCAGGCGGGGGCGTTGTTCGACTCGATGAGTGTGTTCGACAATGTGGCTTTTCCGCTGGTCGAGAAAACGCGCCTGACGATCGACGAGATAGCCCGCAAGGTCGATGAAAAACTCGCTGCGGTTGGCCTCGAAGGGATGGGCCATAAGTTCCCCTCCGAGATTAGCGGCGGGATGCAGAAGCGGGCCGCGCTCGCGCGGGCGCTGGTCCGCGAGCCCGAGATACTGATGCTGGACGAGCCGACCACCGGCTTGGATCCTACTCGGACCGGTTCGATTCACGCCCTAATCCGCCGCACCCAGCAACGCTTCGGCCTGAGTGCGGTGATGGTGAGCCATGACGTGCCTCAAGTCTTCGAGATTTCGGATCGGGTCGCATTTATGCACGAAGGCAAAATCAGGCTATATGGGACGGTTACCGAAGTGATGGCGGCCGACGATGAAGTGTTCAAGCGCTTCCTGGCAGGACGAGCCGCTGACGAGGAGGCCGGCGCGGCAGCCGGCGGCCGGTGAACGATGTACGCAAGTCGCACGACACAACTGATAGTGGGCGTATTCGCGCTGATGGGTATCGCGGCGATGGCGTTTTTGTCGCTTCGCCTCGGTAGCGTCGAGTTGTTCACGCCGCCCAGCTACGAGATCTACGCCAACTTCGACAATATCGCCGGATTGAAAGACGGAGCCGATATCGAGATCGCGGGAGTGCCGGTGGGCAAGGTCGTGAAGATTGCGCTCAATCAGGAACGCGCCCGGCTCACGATGCGGATCGAGGACGGAATTCAGATCGACGAAGAAGCGGTAGCGGCGGTTCGTACTCGCGGGATTATCGGCGACAAGTACCTCGCGATTTCCCCCGGAGCCAGCGACAAGTATCTGCACAACGGCGGCACGCTGAGGCAGACCGAATCGTCGTTCGTGCTCGAAGACGCGATCGGACAGCTTATCAGCGGCTCGTCGATGGGCGGTGAAAAGGAGAAAGGGCAAGGCGGAGGAAAAGGCGGTGGTGATTCTTCGGACCTTCTGGCACCTGCGCCATCGAAGGCAAAATAGCGCGCCGGGCGGCCGCTTCCTCTTTGTCGTTCTGGCACTTTCGGTCGTAAGCCTCGCGCCTGGCGTTTTGGTGTCCGCCAACGCGTCGGCAACCGACGCGATGGCGGAGGCAAAGGCGACGGTCGATCAGGTGCTCCAGATTCTCAAAAATCCGGAGTACAAATCGGCGCCCGCACAGCTTCGGCAAAAGCTGCGCTCGGTGATCGGCGGCCATTTCGATTTTACTGACATGTCTCGCTCGGCCCTGGGGATTCATTGGGAAAGCCTCTCGGAGCAGCAGCGCAACGAGTTCGTTCCGATCTTCACCAGCCTGCTGGAATCGGCCTACATGTCCAGGATCGAGAACTATTCCGGACAGCAGATTCAATTCGTGAGGGAAATTTCCGACGGCCCCGGGTACGCCGAGGTTTACACCAATATCGTGCAGAACGGGGCTCAGCCGATCGGTGTGAATTACAGGCTCAAGCAAAGCGACGGTGGCTGGAAGGTATATGATGTGCTGGTCGATGGCATCAGCCTGGTGCAGAACTATCGCGCTCAATTCAATCGCGTCATTAATAGCAGCGGATATGACTCGCTGGTCGAGTTGATCAAGATGAAAGTGAACCAGGCCGATAGTGCGGCCGGCGGTTCGTCGTAATCCGCGATCCGGTTCGAAAAGGGCAGAAACCGGGCCGCGCTGTTGCTTTTCGTTCTGGTTTTGGGCTGATTTTTAACGTTTGATGAAGCCTTGGCGGTTGCTAACGTCTTCTGATGTAAGCCCGACCTATGGTACAGAGCTTGAGAGGAAAACATTACGTGTCGCGGTGTCGGTGCTTCCATCGCACTCGGAGCGAAGTGAGGCTTTGGTCGGAGTGCCAGGGCTTTGATAGAGGAGGAGTCGTGAGAGTTAAGTCTTTGTCCCTGCTGGTGTTGGTTTTGACCCTGGTCTGGAGCATCCCGGTAATCGCGGCTGATGCCGATCCGTCGCAAAGCAACGCTATTCGGGAACCTGCGGCCACCAGTCCTGCCAGCGGCCAGTCGTCCAGCGACCAGCCTCCTTCCGACCCTCTGGCGCCGTTCAACGAAAAGATGTTCTGGTTTAATCGCCAGCTCGACGCCTATGTCACCAGGCCTTTGGCAAAAGGCTGGAACGCTATAATGCCGGAAGCTCCGCGCCAGGCCATCGACCGGTTCTTTACCAATGTCGGAGTGATCCCGCGCTTTGCGAACAGTCTGTTCCAACTGAAATTCGACGGCGCCGGCCGTGAAGTCAGCCGCTTCGCGATCAACACGACGGTGGGCGTGCTGGGATTTTTCGATCCCGCCGACAAGTGGTTCGGAATCAAGCCCAGCAATGAGGATTTCGGCCTGACCTTGGGCCACTACGGCCTCGATGGCGGCCCGTACCTGATGCTGCCGGTACTCGGCCCATCCACTATTCGTGATACGGCCGGTCGAGTCGCCGACGGATTCATGAATCCGATCGCTTACCTGCTGCCGTTCTGGCAGGTGTTTGCTATCGACGCCGGTACGATGGCGGCCCGCGGAATCAACTACGAGTCCCTCAATCTGCAGCTGTTCTCGGACGTCGATCTCTATTCGGTTGATCTTTATGGCGCCGTGCAGGACGCCTATCTGCAGAGGAGGAAGCAGCAGCTTAATCAGTAGGCCTCGCCAGGATAGCGTTCGTCAAGCAATAACGCCGCGGGCTCTCAGAGATCTGAGGGCCCGCAGCGCTTCAGGTTCATAACCAGCCTACGTTGCGGCCGATCTCGCCGTCATATCCAGCCGACCGCCGGTGGGTGCCACCTGAGAGTACGCGCCGCCCCGTCATCAAGATCTTCGGAGCTTGAAAAGGCGTTATGGGGAAAACCATCATCGCCGCTGTCAACCAACGGACTCACTGTTCGTGATAACAGTGTCGGTTGGGAAAGCTGCAGATTGGCCGAAGCGATATTTCTTTCGCGGTTCGCTACGATGAGGTTAATTCGCGATGGC
>JBEKLA010000029.1:0-25353 GCA_050010455.1 Binataceae bacterium (SeqCode)
ACCTATACGCAGCCGCCACGTGGATCTGGTTTGACCCGCCGCCGTCACAGCTCCAATCGCCGAGTGAAATCCATGGCCCTGGAGTGTTGGGCAGGCACAGGAAGGCCGAGGCCGCACCGGTTGAATGGGTCGCGCCGATACCTTGGATTGCTACGATGCTGATCAGCAGGTAACCGGGCGTATCGGTTCCCGCGGGCTCGACCGTTCCGGGGACAGTACTAGCCGGTTCAGGTCCGGTTCCGAAGCTATTATCGGAAATTACACGAGCGATCGGCGCGACGGTCGGTGTGGCCGAAGGAGCCGGCGCTGCGCTGGCAGTGGCCGCGAGAATCAGCAGGAGCGCTACGACGGCAATCAGACAACGGCCGATATCGAAAGCCTTGACCCGAGATGCGCTCATCAGATTGTCGTTCCAGCCCTGTATGCGATCGCAAACACCATGAGCCCCAAGGTCTCGAATCCTTCGCGATTCAATTCAATTCGTAACTTCAGTTATTCGAGGAAGTCCCACTGCTTGATAAAACTAAGCTGGCCGAACCCTTGAGCGGTTCCATAGCCGCTCTGAGCGTTTAGGCCGAAGCCCCACTTGCGGAAATAGATGCCAAAATCGATGCCGCCCTGCCCTTGCGCGTTGTTAATTTCGCCGCCTTGGTAAATCGCGCCGCCGACGCCGGCCGTAAACAGGTAGTTCTCGGTTGACGCGGCAACCACGCGCGAATCGATTTCGGCGCTGGTGACGTGGTTCTGATAATCGTGGACGGCGCTGAAGGCGAAGTTGATCGGATGCCTCGAATGGGTCATCCACCAACTGGAAAGATCGCCCTCGATCACCGTCGCGTCGCTGTCGCCCACATCGTGCCCGCCGAGCACGAACAGCCGTGTGCCGGGATAGATGGCGAACTCCACTCCGCCCTGGAGCCGCCCGAAATTCAGCCGCCCTTGATGGCCGGTGCCGGGCACCAGCGGATTGTCGAAATTGTTGCCCACCCACAACTGATATCCGGTGGCTCGGCCCACTATCCCTAGATAGTTCGTGATGCTTTGCTCGGCCTGAATACCTTGCTGCAGGGCGCCGTATTCCGAGTTGCCGTAGCCGCCTCCGAACGCGAATACGTCAAAGACCCCGGGCTTCGCAGGCTGAAAGAAGCCAGGATAAAGATTCTCCCATTGCGCCTGCGCCGAGCCGCTCAGGCCCATAACGCAGACCGCCAGCATCACACCGGCGATCACCACCCGCTGTATAACGGTCGTCATCGACGGCGCACCTACTGCTTAAACGGCGGCTGGCCCGACGGCGGCGCGCCTACAGCGGGAGGAGGAGCTGCGCCGCCCCCCAACCCTATCGGCCCGGCCGTCAACGGCGGCAGGAGACAGGGCACGGTGGTTTCGTAACCGCCCGGTATATCCACCTCGGCGCTGGGAGTGGCCCGGTTGCTGACCACCACAACGCCCTTGCGAACGACCACGTCCGTGTAACGCTGACAGCCCTCGTATCCGGGACGCGCCGAGCCCTCGATGTAGATGGTGTCAAAGTCCGTACCGCGGACCCCCACCTGGGCGTTGGGAGTGTTGATCTGGAAGGTGGGATTACCTGCGCGCATCGCGGTGGTTA
The DNA here is from genome assembly GCA_050010455.1 of Binataceae bacterium (SeqCode). GTDB lineage: Bacteria > Desulfobacterota > Binatia > Binatales > Binataceae > DATJOQ01. Next base: position 1,613 of record JBEKLA010000029.1, read on the forward strand.
TCGCGCAGGAGACCGCTCCGCTCAGCAGCCCAACCAGAGTTCTTTGCCGAGTACCGCCTGAAATTACGTTCTCGTCAAAAACCAAGGAGGTCAGTTGACTCAGCGATAACGTGCTGTTGTCGGCCAGAGTTACAGTAACAGAAGAAGCGGCCTTGGTGGTCAATTGATCGTGAAGTTCGACGGCTGTGCCCACCGCGGGACTCTGAGTCGCGCCGGCGCGGTGAAGTTCCGCTGCGCCGCTGAACTGCGTAATCGAGCCCACCGGCTGGGCCTGAGCAATCGGGGTAAGACTCGGCAACCAGGCCGAGGCAAGACCTAAAATAATCAACAAACCTGCGATTTTTGGGACCCGTCGAGTCATCAGGCTAGCAGCCGCTCCCTTGAATTAGCAATCCACCCTAGCGAAAGGATCTGAGTAAAGACAGCATTTGCGCTCGGATCTCTTCGCCAGAAAAACGGAATCTGACAATTACTCTTGCCAGAACCAGGCATCGCCCGCTCGCCAGCGCGGGCGGTTACTCGCAGTGGGGCGAAGCGTAACCTCAGAAAAGACCGGTGAAACTTGGTTGATGCCGAGGTGTCGTGCCGGCGCGCCCGATGGTCGCGTCTCCCCTGGGGCCGGCCCTGCCGCCGCCTCTATAGATCGATTGTCATACCGTCGGAGGCCGTCTCGATTTCGACCTCGCGTATCCGCTCCAACACCTCACGCCCCAAATGAGTAAGAATCGTCCGGCGCGCGCCGAAGCGATCGCGATTCGCAACGATCTGCGGATAGCTCAAATGAAAATCGGTCTTGGTTTGGAAATATGTGCATTCGGTCAGAAACAGATCGGAGCCGGCGCTCAAGTGAATCAAGTTTTCAGTCCATCCGCTGTCGCCGGAAAAAGCTATCTGCTTGCCACCGACCTCGATTCTGAACGCGAGCGATATATCCCTGACGGTGTGCGGGGTCCGGATGGCGCTGACCTTGCAGCCGCCCAACTGCGTAGTCTTTCCCGGCTCGAGCACCACGAACTTCAGCTTGCGCGCGACCTTGCTGGTATCGAAACCCGGGTACATGCCCTTGAACAGCGTCCAGGTCCGCTGCTCCAGCCATCGCGGCCCGGCGATCACAAGGGTTTTTCGCAGCGGGGTCTCGAACATGTACTCAAGTATGAAAAAGGGCAGCCCGCCGAAGTGATCACCGTGCAGATGGCTTATCAAAACCAGGTCGATGTCGCCCGGCGCGATCGCGCAGCGCTTCATCATGGCAAGCGCCGGCGGCCCGGCTTCCATCAAAATCCGTTTGCCGTTAGCGTCGATCACGTAGCCTGCCTGGAGCAGGCCGCGGCTGGCGAACGCATCCCCGGCTCCGAGAACAATAAGGCTTACGGCCGACATAATGGCGACAAAAAACGTTGACTGATCAAGACGGTGACCATTCAGCCAAAATTTCAGCCACCTTTTCATTTTTGACGGCTTCTAACAAGGCTATCAACGACTCCGATTCAGTCGCAATCCACGCGCCGCGCAGCCGTCGTGAAGCCGCACCGACAGCCGGTCGGTACGTGACAACGACCTCTCTTCGCGTGTAAGTTCGAAAAAGAAGTACAGTCTGTACGTGGTCGCGACAGCAATTAACCTGCGGACGAAAGGGCGACGACCGGTCTCGAGACGATGAACACTGCTCTTCTTCAGGCCATGCCACGCGAGTTCGTGACAGTTGCGGAGGCGGCTGTTGCGTTGGTTTTGGCGATGCTGGCGGTCGGGCTTCGCCGGCGCCGGCGGGAGTTCTCCACGTGCTGCTTCCTGGTCGCGCTTAGCTTGCTGGCCGACTTGCTCTCTCACGTTACCGCGTCGCCGGTCGCGCTTTATCTTTGGGCGCTCGCGCAACTGCTGTTCCTGTTCGGGTTGATCCGGCTCTTGCTCGAGCTGCTGGTCCTCGCCGCACGTCGGGGGCGCGCGCATTTCTCGAGCATCTCGAAAGATCTCTTGCTGCTCTTGCTGTATGCGGTAGTGGCGCTGGGGGTCCTGCGTTGGACGCTGGGGGTAGATATCACACCGCTGCTGGCGACCTCGGCAGTAGCCACTGTGGTGATCGGTTTGGGTTTCCAAGAGACCCTCGGCAACATCTTCAGTGGGCTGACCTTGCAACTGCAGAAGCCCTTCTTGCCCGGCGATTGGGTTCGGTTCGGCAATTACCTCGGCCGGATTCACGGAATCGGATGGCGTTCCACGCAACTGGTAACCCGCGCTCACGAAAAAATCGAAATCCCCAACAGCCTGCTTGCCAAAGACGTGCTTACCAACTATGCCTCGGCCGCGATCGGCGACGAAATTTCGGTTCAGCTCAGCTACGACGACGCTCCAGGGCACGCCAAGGCCGCCATTACCAAGGTTCTTCAGAACATACCCGAAGTGCTGAGTCAGCCGCCGCCCGAAGTTCACGTTTCGAGCTTTGAGGACTCGGGAATACGCTACCGGATTCGGTATTGGCTATCCGACTACGGGCCGGCCGAGAACGTCCGCGACAGAGTTATAAGCAGCCTGTGGTATGCGCTGCGCCGCCATTCAATCGATATCCCCTTCCCGACACGCGCCGTGTACATGCATCAGGTCGCCGGAAGCGAGCAGGTAGCAGCCGCGCGCGAGCAGCAAACGATCGAGCAACTGCGCCAGGTCGATTTTCTGAGCGCGCTCGGCGACGACGAGTTACAGATGCTGCTGCCCACTGTTCGCATCCATCAGTTCGGGCACGGTGAAACCCTGATGCGTGAGGGCGAAGCCGGCGATTCGTTCTACATCATGCGCAGCGGCACCGTCGAAGTGCTGGTGAAGACGCCCAATGACGGCGGCACCATCCATATCCGTGACCTCGAACCACCGGCTTTCTTCGGCGAGATTTCACTGATGACTGGCGAGCCCCGCAGCGCGACGATAAGGGCCCGTTCGCATGTCGAAGTGCTGGAGATCAATCGCGACGGATTCATGCTGCTGTTCAAGAAGCATCCCGAAGTTGCCGAACAAGTGGGCGAGATCATCGCGGCGCGGACGAGTGAGACGCGCGATCGAGTTGCCGCCGCACAAACCACCACCAGCGACGGCGCCAACCGCCATCGGCTGCTGGCCAAGATGCGCGCCATCTTCGATTTCTAATCCAAGGCATCAGCCCAAGATTCGGGTCATAACTTCTTCGTTGGCTTTCCCAGTGGTTCTTTCCCTAAAGAACCGATCGCATAGAATCATAGCTGTGGGCTCGGGCAAGGAAACAACGGCATCCAACGCGAAGCAATCAGTATCGGGAAGGCGGTGTATTGCGATGCGTCCGTGGATGGAGCGGTTCGAGATCGGACGTACGCTGCGCAGCAGAATCTCACGCAAGAGCCATTCGGGCTGGAAGCCCGCGAGCGATCGCCAGGATCCGATAAGTCTTTTGCTCGACTCTGATCGGGGCCGGATTCCAACGTTGCTGCCGATTCGATACGGCCGGATGCTGCAGTCGCCGTTTACCTTCCTGCGCGGTGCGGCAGCCGTGATGGCGTCCGATCTGGCGCATACGCCGACGACCGGAATTCGTGTTCAAGCGGGCGGCGATTGCCATGTAATGAACTTCGGTGCCTTCGCCACTCCGGAGCGCAACCTAATCTTTGATGTCAACGACTTTGACGAGACTCTGCCCGCGCCATGGGAGTGGGATCTCAAGCGGCTTGTTGCCAGTGTCAGTGTGGCAGGGCTGATCGCCGGGTTCAAAGTCAAAGACCGCGACGCCGCCGTTCGCAGCGCCGCGCGATCGTATCGGGAGCATATGACGCGCTATGCGGAGATGAGCCCGCTCGAAGTTTGGTACGAGCGAATCGAATTTGAACCGCTGGTGAGCAAAATCCTGAAAGGCGCAGAACGCCGCTACACCGAAAAGCAAATAGCTAAAGCGCGAGACCAACATTTCCCGCTCCATATCGCGCCGATGGTTGTGGGCCGCGGTCGCCGAACCACCCAACTCCAAATCGTCGACAACCCGCCGCTCATTTATCACCCGGCCGGGCAGCATCGCGCTGCCTTTGCCAGGAAGGTGGCCCGCGCGATCGAGCGCTATCGCGAGACGCTGCCCGCGCACTTCCGTGTCTTGCTTGACCGATTCGAATACCGCGACATGGCCATGAAGGTCGTGGGAGTCGGCAGCGTCGGGACCTTCTGCGCAGTAGCCTTGTTCGTCACTAGCGATCAGGCGCCGCTGTTTCTTCAGATCAAGGAAGCTCGACCATCCGTTCTCGAGCGATACGCGGGCGCGAGCCGCTACGCGAATCATGGCGAACGCGTGGTCGTGGGGCAGCGCCTCATGCAAGCGGCAAGCGACAGCTTTCTGGGATGGACAGACGCCCTCGCCGGCCATCGTCATTTCTACATTCGCCAGCTTCGCGACATGAAGGTCTCGATGGCGATCGATACTATGAACGCCGACGAGCTCGGATACTATGCCGACGCCTGTGCCATGGCGCTGTCGCGCGCACACGCCCGGTCGGGTGATCCCGCTGTGATCGCAGGCTATCTGGGTTCAAGTGAAAGTTTCGACGATGCGTTAGCAAAATTCGCTGCTGACTATGAGCGGCAAACCGAGAGCGATCATGCCGCGCTCAAGAGAGCGGTTGAAACGGGACGCATAGAGGCGGAAAAAGTCTAAACTCGGGTTCTTTCTTGTACGCGAAAGCCGCAGAGATCCAGCTCAGCGAGCCATCGCGGCGGAGTGTCGCACGTCTGAAGTCATTGCGGCAAGTTCGGCATCCGAACATGATCGTCCGGCATCGATTTCGGCAATCAACTCCGTGAGTTGGGCCACCTCTTGCTGACTACTGGCGCACAAGGCATGTCCCTCCAGCACATCACTTGGCTGAGAGAATCTCTGGCCAAATCTGCTCGCGCATTCAGGATTGCCACTACGGATATAGCGCTCCAGATATGGCTTGAGGTTCTTCCCTTTCCGTAGCGACAGGCACTGGTAAAGTTTCTCGCCGCGCGCGCCCAGGTAATAACCGCTCAGACTTGCAAACACTGCGAGAGCTTCGGGCGAATCCATCTGGTCAAAGGACGACAGCGTAGTTGTCAAGAACGCGATCTCCTCGTCAGATGCCTTGTTGGCGCTGGAGGGTTGCCCTTGGAGGTAAATGGCGAGGTCGGAAACGATCGCGTTTTTAAGAAGCTGTGCCTTCGAGAATTGCTCTGTGGCAAGTGGTGTGGGCTGGACTTCTGGCGACTCCGGCGCCGCTGGATGGTAGTGATATGACCAGGAACGAGCCAGCACGGTGTCCATCTCCAACAGTAGGAAGAAGAATACCAATGCGGCGAGCAGAGCCGTGCGTGTAAGGTTCACGGCTTCAACTCGAGATCACTTGTAGAAGCCGGCGGTGTCATTGTCGCTACGGCCAAGCTTCAATCGGTGTCGACCGTCCGGCTGATGAAGCTTTCAAATTTGCCCCTTTCGAACCAGCCATACCTTTACCAACTGTGTCAGGCCGACGTACGCCAAAAGAGTTAGTATTAACAATGGCCAATAGGTAAGCGGCAGCGGAACGAGCCCCAGCCACGGTCCGATCGGCGAAGCCGGCAGCCACGCGCCCACTAACATGATCGCGACCGAAGTCATGATTAGTTGCCAGCTCGCGCGGCTCTGAATGAAAGGCAGCTTGTTGGTGCGGATGACGTGGATAATCAGAGTCTGCGTCAGCAGCGATTCGACGAACCATCCGGTCTGGAACAACGCCGCCGCGTAAGTCGAATCCGGGTTGTTGATGCTGGCGTGAGCGAAGCGCTCAGCCAGTTCCGGCGGCGGGACCAGATTCAGATTTCGGCAATGGAAAATGAACCACATCATGGCGTAGGTGGTGTAATCGAATACCGAGCTGCACGGCCCGATGAAGAGGATGAAGCGCGCGATCGCGCCCATCGACCACGGTCGCGGCACGGCCGACTGCTCCGGGTCGACTTCGTCGGTCGGGATCGGCACCTGCGAGAAATCGTAAAGCAGGTTATTGGTCAAGATTTTGATCGGCGACATCGGCAAGAACGGCAGCCACAGGCTTGCGCCGAGCACGCTGAACATGTTTCCGAAGTTCGAGCTGGCCCCCATGCGGATGTATTTGAGGATATTGGCGAAGACCTTGCGCCCCTCGATTACTCCTTCCTCAAGCACCATCAGGCTCTTTTCCAGCAGAATCGCGTCGGCGGCTTCCTTGGCGATGTCGACCGCGGTATCCACCGACACGCCGACGTCCGCCGCGCGCAGGGCAGGGCCGTCGTTGATTCCGTCGCCCATGAATCCCACCACGTGCCATCTGCTCTGCAGAGCTTTAATGATGCGCTGCTTGTCCGACGGCGACAGGCGCACGAACAGCGTGGTATTGTCCGCGGCCAGGGCGAGTTCGGTGTCGCCCATCGCCTCGATTTGCGTGCCCGTCAGCACGTGATCGATCTCGAGGCCGACCTCGCTGCATATCTTGCGGGACACCAGTTCGTTATCGCCGGTCAGCACTTTGACCGCGATGCCATGCTTGCGCAGCGCCGAGATCGCCGGAGCGGCAGTCTCCTTGGGCGGATCTAGAAACGCGACATAGCCCTTGAGAATCAGGTTTTCCTCGTCCGCCTTGCTATAGACCGGCTTGGGTTCGCTGTCGCGATAGGCGATCGCCAGCACGCGGAAACCGTCGGCGGAGAGCTGGTCGTATTCTTCCTTGAGATCATCCAGGAGCAGCTGATCCATCGGGTAGAGTTCGCCCTCGAGCTCGAACTGCGTGCAGCGGCTGAAGACCGATTCCGGCGCGCCCTTGCAGATCAGGCGATGAGTGCCGCCGGGCGTGGCGACCACCACCGACATCATTTTGCGGCTGAAGTCGAACGGGATCTCGTCGGCCTTGGAATAATCCGCGACCCGGAGGTCCTTATGAATCTCCTCGTGGTCCAAAATCGCGCGGTCGAGGACGTTTCTCAGTCCGGTCTGGAAGTGGCTATTCAGAAATGCCAGCTCCAATACACCGTCGTCTTCATGGCGGACAACATCGCAATAACTCTCGAGGATAACGCGGTCCATGGTCAAAGTGCCGGTTTTGTCAGTGCACAGAACGTCCATCGCGCCGAGGTTTTGTATGGAATTGAGGCGCTTGACGATGACCTTCTTGCGCGACATCAGCATCGCACCCTTCGACAAGCAGACGCTGACGATCATCGGCAGCATTTCCGGTGTGAGGCCGACCGCAACCGCGAGCGCGAACAGGAAAGCCTCGCCCCATAAATGTTTGCTCAGGCCGTTGATCAGAAAGACCATCGGTACCATCACCACCATGAACCTGATCATCAGCCACGTGAACGCCGAGACGCCCCGGTCGAAGCTGGTCGGCGGCGGTTCCTGCGTGATGGCGCTGGCCATCGCGCCGAGGTAGGTCTTCAAACCGGTTTCGACGATCACGGCGGTTGCCGATCCGCTCTCGACGCTGGTGCCAAGGAAGCAGATGTTCTTGAGTTCCAACGGAGGCTTGTTCGAGGAGGGTTCGGGCGCGTCGAATTTTTCGACCGGGAACGATTCACCGGTCAGGCTGGCCTGGATCAGAAACAGGTCCTTGCACGACAGCAGGCGGACGTCGGCGGGAATCATGTCGCCGGCGGCAAGCTTGACGACATCGCCGGGAACTAATTCGGCGAGCGGAATTTCCCGTGCGTTGCCCTCGCGGACGACGGTTGCGGTTACGCGAATCATGGCCTTGAGCTTGGCCGCCGCGGCGTCGGCGCGCGCTTCCTGGATAAATCGCAATGAGACGCCGAGCAACACCATCGCGACCATCAAACCGCCGCCCACCAGGTCGGAAGTGGTCTCAGCCGTGGCGAATGAAATGATCGCGAGGACCGAAAGCAGGATCACCAAGGGGTTGAGGCACGCCCGTCCGAGCAGCTTCAGGCGGGTGAATCGATGTTCATGGGTGACGACGTTGGGACCAAATTCCTCCAAGCGCCGCTGGGCTTCCTCCTCGGTAAGGCCGTCAGGGCCGGTCCCGAGCTCGGCAAACACTCCTTCGGCAGGCAGCGACGCCGCCTTGGTGAGCTTGGGCGACACCTGGATGGAAGTCTGCTCGCGTTTGATAACGGTCAAGATGGTCTTCGGTAGAATGGAACCTGGTAGAGAAGCCATGAATATCTCCGGGTTAGTCCTTCAATCGTCGGACCGCGAAAATCGACGACAATAAGATTCCTTCACAATTCGATATGGAGTCGTGCTCCGGGCACTATCACCGGTCCGCGTGCGCGATTGTAGCCTGGATTGTTGATGTACTGCAGATCTAACGCGCCGAATACTCCGCGCGTTACCGGTATGGGAAAATTATAGTAAGTCTCCATTATCTGTTCGGGTCCGTAAGACAGGCCTCCGTCACCGAGCAAGAACCCCAAGCCGCCCAGCGCGAGATATTGCCGGTGACGGCGCGAGATCCCGTTTTCCACAAAAGCTACTCCCCATTTATCCCCGGGACGATTCCACCAGTCTCCGCGCAGATCCCAGCCGAACGACGCCGTCTGATCGACCTCGGTATAAGCCCATGACTCGTGTTGTCCTTCGTTCCATCCGGCTCGCATGAACACCCTGAGTTGCGCGGTGAGTTCCTGTTCCGCGTTGAGGCCGAATCCGTATTTACAAGCCACTTGGCCGACATGATTGTCTATATCGGGGACGGCGAGAATTTTTGGCCTCTGGTTCTCGAACTGATCGATCGCGAAATGATAATCGCCCATGTTGGCGAAATTCGTGTACGCGAGAACACGAATTGCCGCGAATCTTCCGGGAATCAGACGCGGGTCGTACTCCAGCTCATAGTTCTCGGCATGGGCGTTTTGCGGATTCCATTCCAGGTTGATGCCGTTGGCGACGGTCGGCTCCAATGCCTCGGCGAAACGCGCGGCGAAATCGTGATCGTAGTACTCGATGACGGCAGCATAGGTATAGCCGCGAGTGTCGGCGGCGTAATCCCATGCGCCGTTGTTGTCGACAGTCCAGTTCATGAACTGCATATGGCTGTCGCCGCCGACCGAGTTGATATCGAAGAAATCCGGCAGCGACATCTTGCCGACATGAATATCGATGCGGCGGGCGGGCAAAGTAGTGATCAGCGATAGCGGGGTGCGTTGCTGCTCGACGTTGTCGTCGCTCAAGCGGATGATCTTGCGCATCCATAGGCGCGCGAGATAGGGCTCCGAGCTTAATTCCGGATTGCGAACGACGTCGAGATTGACATAGCCAGCGAGTCCGAACGCTTGACTGAGTCCGCTCCATCCCGCCGACTCCGCATCGAGGACCATCTCGGTGGTGTCGTCAAACTGGAATCCGGCGTAGAGGGTGATCACGCGCGATAACGCCTGCTCCTCCGCGTGATAAAAGCTGTTGTGGCCGCTGTACTCGGCGGGAAAGCTTGGATGCATCTGGCCAATGAAGTTGGCCTGCGCCGAGAGCCAAAACGGGCTGGTGGCGGAATGATGAAACAAAGTATCCTGGTCGTCGTTACCGTGGTTGACCATCTCGTTCCACAGCGATTTGACCTGAGATTGGCGAAACGCGAGCGTCGTCGCGGCAGCGCCTGACGAGGGAGGCTGGCCTTCGAGAGTCGTGGCCGAGCTGGTTGCCTGGGAACTGTTCGGCGCAGCCTGGGGTGGCGAGCCGCTCGCCGCAGCGCGCAGGCCCGCCTGGTAACCGGCCTCGTAACCAAGGCGGTATTGTTCATCAGATGCGGAGCTTGGATTCGGGTTTACTTGAGCATCCGCTATCGAGCAGGAAAAGAGCGAAATGCATATTGTGATTGCCAGGGCGATCGCAATTGACACTGAATTGAAATGATAATGTAACATTGCAGTCAATTTTGTCGCTCCTGATGCGCCGCGAAAGAATCTGCCGCGGACATGAGAATTGCAACCTGGCATCGTAGAGCGTCCTGCTGTTACGACTGATCGAGTCGAGGCTTCAGCCACTTCGGCCCAGCAGATAGCGCCACAACCTGCCGCCGCGATTCAGATTTCGTCGATTGTCCTGAAACGGGTTTTTCCGCTTCGCTAGTTTATCTGACTAAAAAAAATCTATCCGGGATTTCTCTGCAGCTTCCGATTGAAACAGGGCGTTGTAATCCGGGATTTCCATCGCGACCTTTCAACCCCCGAAACCCTATAGTGCAAATTAACCCTGTATCGCAAGGTTGCGAGTGTTTTCCGGCCCACGGTCTGCCGACGAAGCCGGACATCTTCGCGTTACGGCAAGCTATGGGCCGACGGGAATAGTCAGATTCGGGATCGAAAGCATGGGGCAGGATTGTGCGCGACCAATGACGCCGTTCGCCTTTTGTAAGCATTAGCGTGACCCGCCCCACGGTTGTTATACATGGCAGAAAGATCACGAGGGAGGTTCTGTCATCATGGCCGTAGACTACAGCGATTATGAATTCCTTAAAGTGGAGGTGGCCGATCGGGTTGCTACGGTGACGATCAATCGGCCCGAAGCGCTCAACGCGGTGAACAATGTTGTCCATCATGAACTGGAACAGATCTGGATCGATCTGCGGGCCGACCGCGACGTCAATGCGATCATCCTCACCGGAGCGGGCCGGGCGTTCTGCGCCGGTGGCGACATCAAGGGAATGGCGGGCGGCGAATTGGTCGGACCCGCCGGCAAAAAAGGCAAAGGCCACGGACGCGGGCCGATTGCCGCGTTCAATGGGCGCCGCCTGGTGGAGAATATGCTCGATGTCGAGCAGCCGGTTATCGGCGCGATCAACGGTGACGCGGTGGGTCTCGGGGCAACGCTTGCGCTTTTGTGCGACATCACGGTTGTGTCGGAGAAAGCGCGCTTTGCCGACACTCACGTCAAGGTCGGCGTGGTTGCGGGCGACGGCGGCGCGGTTATCTGGCCGCTGCTGATCGGCCCGCATCGCGCCAAGGAATTCCTGATGCGCGGCAATTTCATCAACGGAGCCGAAGCTGGCCGTATCGGGATGGTGAACTACGCAGTGGCGCCAGAGCAGGTGATGGCGAAGGCGCGGGAACTCGCGCAAGAGCTGGCTGATGGTCCGACTTGGGCGATCAGATGGAGTAAGCTCTCGGTGAACAAGTGGCTGAAGCAGCAGGCCAATCTGATTCTCGACGCTTCGCTGGCCTACGAGATGATGACCTTCAATACCAAGGACCATCAGGAGGCCGTGAAGGCGTTCATCGAGAAGCGCAAGCCCAATTTCGTCGGGGCCGAATAGGGGCCTGTTCCCGGGGGGCAAGCGCAATCCGCTTGCCCCTAGACAGGCGAACTAAATGCTTGCGGGGGGACCGTTTATTGGCATAATTGCTACTGATTCACTCTATTACATAATTTTGTGGCCTGTAGACTCTAAACCCCTATTACCGGAGGCTCGCAAGATGAAGAAGTTGGGTGCTGTAGCCGCGGGCGCGTCGCTCGCGATGGGCTTGGCTCTGGCGCTTGGTGCGACCAACGCTCGGGCGGACGAGAAACAGATCACCGTCGACTGCACTAAGGTGATGGAAGCCTTAAACGGCCCGGACGTGACTCCCCGGCACGTTGCTGGGTCAATGCACATCCCGCTGTACATGGTGCATAAGTGCATGGACGAGGCGAAGAAGTCGTTGGGGACTTCGCATCCTGCCGTGGGGCCAGGCGGCGCCTATACCGACCCGAACGATCCGGCTACCAAGTTTAAGCACAGCCCTTGGTGAGCTGATGGCGTAGCTTGGCTGGCCGTCTCGCTATTCTCGCTATAATGAGTGCGGCCAGCCAGGCACGAAATCTTTGGACTCTTCATCCGCGGAAATGTGCGGAAGGGTGGAGATCTGCCTGGCGCGATCGGTCAGCCGTTACTGGAGCGATTAATTCTCTGCAATAACGGGACGGGGCAGCGATTGCCGCGCTCCATAGGCATTGCAGCGAGGGCCGAGAAAATTCATTAATGGTGGCCCGTCGCTTCCCACAAGGGCGACATCCTGGTGAGACGCCGTGCTTAGAGGAGCAAGGAATCGTGGATGAGGCGCGACCGGCCGCTATCAGCCTGGCCAAGATTTTCTGGGTCTTTCTCTACATAGGCGCCACCAGCTTCGGCGGAGGGTTGATCGCGTATCTGCGCGAGCATCTTGTCGACCGGCAGCGGTGGCTTGACGACGAGCAGTTCCTGGCCGCACTCGAAATCGGTCAAACCGTTCCTGGGTTAATTTCGACGAACGTCAGCGTGATAGTCGGCAGCCGCTTTAGAGGGGCGAGGGGCGCGATCGTGGCGGCGATGGGCATGGTCCTGCCCGGCGCGATAGCAGTCTTCGCACTAGGGGTGGCTTATGCCCACTTCAAAAGTAATCCTGCGGTGGTTGCGGCCTTGGGTGGCGTCGCAGCGGCGGCGGTCGGCCTGATCCTGGCCGTCACCATTCAGATCGGCAAACGCGAGCTAAAGTTCGGTACGGATTTGGCCCTCCTGGGATGCGCATTCCTGTTGGTTGCCATCTGGCATATTTCGCTAGTGCCTGTGCTCGTCGTTATCGCCCCGATCGCTATCTGGCTGAACCGTCCTGCTCAAGAAGAACTGAGCGCGTATCACGCACAACAGGCGGAGTATCACGCGCAACTGGCGGCTCATCACGGAGAAAAAGCGCGAGTCCACGGTGCAGCCGATACGGAATTCCCCGCATGAATAGAACGATTACGCTGGTTAACGTTTTCGCGCTGCTCTCGCTCGTCGCCGTCGGAGGTGGGACCGCGGTACTGCCTCAGATGAAGCAGGATACCGTAACGCTGCATCATTGGGTGAGCGCCCAGCAATTCGCCGATTTCTATGGTCTCGGCCAACTTTCTCCGGGTCCCAATATGAATATGGTGGCCCTAATCGGGGAAAAGGTGTCGGGCGTCACGGGAGCTATTCTGGCTCTGTTAGCTTTCTATCTGCCGTCGTGCACGCTTGCCTTCACGGTCGGTAGGATCTGGGATCATTTTCAGGGCTCACCCTGGCGCGACGCGGTGCAGCGGGGAATGGCGCCAATAACGGTGGGGTTGATGCTCGCCGGGGTCTACGCCATCGGGCGAACGGCAACTCTTAACCTCGAGCATTCGCTGCGGCATAATTTGATGACTGTCCTTATCACGCTTATGGTCACGACCGTTTTGATGCTTCGGCACGTGAATCCGGCCCTGCTGATCCTGGTTGGCGCATTGGTGGGATGGTTCGCGCTGCGAATAGTCTGAAAGAAAGCCTGCTGAAATGGGGAAAGGAAATGGCGCCTAGCGAAGACATACAAATCGAGCGGATGCCCGGCCTTGAGTCGGCCACTTACAGCGACGGTGCACCGCTTGACGAGGTCCACTATCTCGAGTGCAAGCTGATTCTGAAACCCGACCGTTTCGTATCGCCCCCCAGCTTCCACGACTTCGGCAAAATCGTTAAGGACGTTGCCAAAGAGCACAACATCGGGTTCTCAACCGAGGGCTTCAAGGGTCTGAGGCCGCGGATTCGCGAGGTCGTATTCCTCGATACCGCTGACTTTGCGCTCTACAATAACGCCTTCATTCTGCGCAGGCGGATCACGTACGAGGACGGATTCCCGATGGGCGAGCCCGAGGTCGTATTCAAATTCCGCCATCCGGATTTCCAGACGGCTGCCGAACTGGATGTCCGGCCGAGCAACGCGGCCGAGTACCGCGTCAAGTTCAAGGCCGAGGCCTTGCCACTTAAGGATAAAATCGGCGGGATGCGCATGTTGTACTCGCACAACGTGGAATTCGGCATCAGTCAGGTGCCCGCGGCGAAACACCTGTCGATAAAAGCGCTCGCGACCCTGTTTCCAGCATTGGAGCGCTTGAAAAAATCGGGCGCCAAGAAAATCGATTTGGTGAACCACACGATCGTGGAGGAGGTCCTGCAGGATCTCGGCGAACTCGATTTCGGCAAGGGGCTCGTAGCCAAATCGAACGCCGCGTTATGGCGTGAGCGCGGCGACCACCATCTGCTCATCGGAGAGTTCTCGTTTGAATGCAAGTTCAAGCGCAAAGACGAGCTTCATCAGAAGGCGCTGGAACGCTGCAAGCGCTTCTTTGTCGCGCTTCAGACTGCGGCTAGTGATTGGATTTCGCCCGGCGCGACCAAAACCGCGATGGTCTATCGTCTCAAAGGGAACCCGCCCCAAAGCCACGAGTAACGGCGGCGTGTTTCGTCGGCGTCGTTGAAGCCTCTCCGCCGCCATAGGTTGCGGAAGGGGGGGGGCCTGCCGTCCCGGCTCGGTGGCAACTCGCGCGCTAACGCGTCGTCGCACAGCTAGCGGCGCGAGCGCTCGTTCCACTCGCGTCTTCGAGCAATTGTCGGTGCACATTCGCGCGGGCAACCGATAGGGCGCAGTTCGCCGTCAGTCCGATCGTAACCCCAGGCCGAGCCATCGGTAGCAAGCATTGCGGTAAGCGCGGGCGTAGACGCCAGACCAAAAGCGCCGTATAAAGACGGAAATTCCCTTGAGACACGCGGATGGGGGAGATGCGCTCGGCAGAACGTTCGCTTCAGGACGCCGACGGTGAAAGCAGGTTTCAAGCCTCGCGAGGCATAAGGCGCAAGAACGAGACGCATACTGCGCAATGGCTGGTTCGAGCGCTCGCGGCCCTGTTGATCCTGATCCTGTCGAGCACCAGCGCGTCGGCGAGCGAGACAAATGTCCAAGCGCTCGCGCCGCAAAAAATTCTGGAGCGGAGATGCGCGCCGTGTCATCAGAGGCTCCCCGATGGCGGCTATTCACGGATCAGCCGGATTCGTGCGGTCCCGGAAGCGTGGGACATGACGATCATCCGGATGCGTCGCGTCCAGCACGCGAGAGTTTCGCCGACGGAGCAGGCGCAACTGGTGAAATATCTCGCCGATTCGCAGGGGCTGGCACCCGATGAGGCGGCGCCCTATCGCTACATTCTGGAGAGGCGTCCGAACTATATCGAGCAAATTCCCAACGCGCAGCTCGGTCTGGTTTGCGGCTCGTGTCACAGCCTCGGCCGAGTGGGATTGGAAAGGCGTCCTGCGGACGAGTGGCTGAAACTGGCTGATTTCCATCTCGGCCAGTTTCCCAGCATCGAGTACCATTCGCGCCTGCGTTCGGTCCAATGGTGGGAAATCGCGAGCACGCAGATGCCGGCGGAGCTCGAGAAGCGCTTTCCATTCGACAGCGCGGCGTGGAAGCGATGGAGCGAGCATAAGAGCGCGGATCTGTCGGGCGAATGGCGCGTAACCGGTCACGAGCCGGGCGCCGGCGATTATCGTGGCGCGCTCGTTATCGCCAAGTCCGACGGCGACGACCGCTACAGCGTTCACTGGCGTCTGAACTTTGAGCGCGGCAAGAGCATCCGCGGCGACGGTTCCGCGATTCTGTACACCGGCTACGAATGGCGGGCTTCGACGACACTCGATGGCAAGGCGGTCCGGCAGGTTCTTGCCGTCGCGCCCGACGGCGAATCGATGACGGGGCGCTGGTATTACACCGAAACCGACGAGCGCGGCGGCGAGATGCGCGCGGTCCGGATCAAAGCAGGGACCTCCCAGGTGCTCGCGGTTCAGCCCTCATCGATCCGCGCCGGTGCGAAAGCGCGGCTGACGATCGCCGGTATCAATCTGAACGGCGATTTGCGGCTGGGCGATGGAATCAAAGTAGTCGAAAACGTCAGTCAGGGACCGGGCGAGATCGTCGTGATCGCACAAGCGGACGAAAATGCCGCCGACGGAATACGTGACATCTCGGTCGGCGACGTCAGCGGGAAGTCGTTGCTGGTTGTATATCATCGGCTGGACTCGCTGCGCGTCGAGCCCGACTACGCTATCGCGCGCGTCGGCGGCAACGGCGGCCCGATCCCGCCGGTCACGGCGCAATTCGAGGCGATCGGATATCTGAATGGCCCCGATGGCAAGGCGGGCACGCCGGATGATATTCGCGTCGGTGTGGTCGCGGCGAAGTGGTCGGTCGCTCCGTTCGACGAAACGGCGGCCGCGATGCAGGACGTCAAATTCGCCGGGAAGATGGACGCGAACGGCTTGTTTATGCCGGCCGGTGCGGGACCGAATCCAAAGCGGCGTTTCGGCACCAATAACACCGGCAATCTCAAGGTGCTGGCGCGAGTGGAAGACCAGAACAAACCGCTCAGCGCGAACGCTCAATTGATCGTCACCGTGCAGCGTTGGGTTGATCCGCCGCTTAGATAGCAGCGGGCGGAAAGTCGAATTGCGGCGGAAGCGTAGTCGATGGCGAAATTGCGATTAGTCGAACAAAATTTTCACGAGGTCCGAGTCGACGGACGCCGCGTCCTCTTCCACGCTCCGAGCGCCGCGCTATTCGAAGCGAATCGTATCAGCGGTCCGATCATCGATCTGCTTCGCGAGCGCGAGGAACTCGAACAGGAAGAGATTGCTTCGAGCTTCGACGCGGGCGCACCGGTTCACGAGGCGCTCGCCGAGTTGCTATCGCTCGGGATCGTGGGCGTCGAGGCGGCCGATCCTGGGCTCGACGAAACCCGCGCCGCGATCCGAGATTTTCCGCTAAGCGTGCTGGCGCTCAACGTGACGACAGGATGCAACCTCAACTGTACCTACTGCTATAAGGAGGACCTCGACGGGCCCGCCGATGCGAAGCGGATGGATTTCGAAACCGCTCGCAAAAGCGTCGAACTGCTGCTGAGCGAAGGCGCAAAGCACTCGCGCCTTGGAATCGTGTTCTTTGGCGGCGAGCCGCTGACCAATCTTGCGCTCATACGCGATGTAGTCGATTACGCCGAACGGCGTTTCGGCGAGCTCGGTAAGCATCCCGATTTCTCGCTAACCACCAATGCGCTCCTCCTCAACGAAGAGGTTGCCGCATATCTCGACGCGCATCGGTTCGGAATCACGATCAGTATCGACGGCCCCAAGGCCGCGCACGATCGCAATCGGACGACGGTTGGAGGCACTGGAACTTACGATATGGTCGCGAAGAATGCGCGCAGGCTTCTGGAACGATATCGATCGAAGCCGGTTGGCGCTCGCGTCACGCTTGCTGCCGGTGCCGCCGATGCAGAAACGATCTTCGACCATCTCAGGTATGAGCTTGGTTTCGCAGAGGTCGGGTTTGCTCCGGTCACCGCAGATCAGGATGCGCGGTTCGGACTCCAAGGAGATGAACTCGCCAGCGCCTTCGAGGGGATGAAGCGGCTCGGCCGTCGATACGAGGACGCGGCCTTAAGCGGCCGGTATCTCGGATTCTCCAACCTGCATCACCTGATCGGCGATCTCTATCACGGTTCCCGCAAACTGTTGCCGTGCGGTGCGGGAATCGCGCTATTGGCGGTTGATCACGAGGGCCAGATCAATCTTTGCCATCGCTTCAGCGGCGCCGATGTGCCGGCCTTCGGCGACATCGAGCGCGGAATCGACAAACCCGGATTGGGCGCGTTTTTGGATCGTGCGCGGGATCCTTCCGGCCGGCAATGCGCGCAATGTCACATCCGCGCGCTGTGCGCCGGCGGTTGTTATCACGAACGCTACCGGCGTTATGGCGATCCGCTTCATCCTTGCTACCACTACTGCCAGTTGCTGCGTGAATGGATCGACTTCGGAATCGTCGCGTACAGCAGGATCCTGGCGCGGAATCCCGCTTTCTTCGAACGGCATTCGCGGGCCGGGCGTGATTTAAACGAAAGAGGTGTACGAGCATGAAGCACCTGAAGCCACTGAACAAGGCTGCGCAAACAATTGACGATGCGGCGGCGGCGGGGCGGCTGGAGGAAGTGCGTACGATGGACGCCAAGATCGTGGCCGGGTGCGCCTCGGTCTTCGATCCCGGATGGGAGGTCGACGCGTTGGGCGGCGTCGCTTCGCTCTGCCAGCCGATGGAGGCTGACCTCTATGGTTGTGCCGATCCGTGCTGGTGGCCCGCGCAGGTGCCGGACACGATGAACAGTTATCCGCAGTTCAATGCCGGCAGTCCCTCAGCCGCACGCGACTGGCGCAATCTCCAGCAGGTTTATCCAAAAAAGTGACGGCCTACGGCTGACGAGAGTGGAGCTGGTAAGCGGAGCGCGACCATGAACAGAAGGGCGATTCTCAAATCCTGGGCGATAGCGGCCGTCGCGGCGATCCTGCTTCCGACGATTCCGCTCTCCGTTGGCGCCAAGGATTATTTGATCACCGGCACCAAGCCCAACCTGCTGTTCCTAATCGATCTGCAGGCGCGCAAGGTCGTGCGCCAATACAAAATCCCAAAGGATGGTCCGCCCTTCTCAATTTCCGTCTCAGCTGACGGCAAGATCGCCTACGTGGTGACCGATCATTACGGTGCGCTATCGGGAATCGATTTGGATAGCGGCAAGGAAGTATTCCGCGCCGAGCTCCAAGGACCGGGAGAACTGGTGAGATCGATCGGCGGGATAGCGCTCAGTCGTGACGGCAAGGAACTCTTCGTGATGGAGTCGGTCAGCGAAATCCTTCCCGGAGAATACAAGGTCCAGCCGTCGCGAATCGCGGTATATCGCACTGACGCCGGCCTTCGGGCAAAGCCGGTGCGAACCTTCAACACTCCGCGCCGAATCGCGGTGCTGGCGCCCTCGACCGACGGCAAGATCATTTACGGCGTGGGCTGGGACGTATACGCATTCGACGCCGCGACGGGAAAGCTGCTCAGCACTCAGAAATTCTTCAACTGGAATCGCCCCAATTGCGGCCCGCCCGATCTGCTTAGCTTCTGGCCGATGTATGAGGAAAGTGGGATTTACGCGACCCCGTACTACTATTCGCGCACCGATATCCCCGAGACGGATCCGGCTTCGCAAAAGACCGGGATGCTGATGCTCGATCTGCGAACCGGGAAGATGAGCCTGGTCGATTTCGAAAACACTTCCGCCGCCATCTTTTCGGCGGCGGCGAATCCCAGGAATCCGAAGGAAGTGTTCGGAGTTTATGCCACGCTCAGCCGAATCTACACCGGAGAGCCGCCCAAGCTCGAGCAGCGCGTCCTACTCGATCATTCTTACTATGTAATCGACATCGCGGCCGACGGAAGCGAATGCTATTTGGGCGGTGCTATGGACGACGTTGCCGTGTACTCAACACGAAGCATGAAGAAGCTTGCCGATATCCGGCTTCCTGGCGGCGGCGATATGGCCTTGTCGTTGATGCGTATCGTGCATCGGCCGTGATTGAATCGGGAGTTTTCGCGAAGCCGGGCGCCGATGAGATATCGCAAATGACCACGGGGAGCCGCGTTTTCCGATCGTGACGTCAACTCTAGGATGGTTTGGCGGCTTCGTCCGCCCTTATCGATGGCGGGTCGCGGGAGTGCTCTGCCTGTCGATGGTCAGCACGTTCTTCGTTCTGGCCCAGCCGTGGATGACCAAGCTGCTGATCGATCGCGGCCTGCTCGCGCGCCGCATGGATTTGGTCGTCACGCTTTGCGGCGTGATGCTTGGCATCGCCGTGGTCGCGGCAGCGCTCCAAGGTATCAACGGCCTTCTCTATACCGATCTGTCGGCGCGCGTGCTGTTCGCGATGCGCGAGGCGGTTTACAGGCATTTGACCACGTTGCCGCCGACCTTCTATGCGCGGATGAACAGCGGTGATCTGATGGCGCGCCTGGACGGCGACGTTAGCGAGATCCAGCGCTTTTGCGTCGACGGCGTGCTGGCGGGAGTCAACGGCGTCGCGGCACTGGCGATTACGATTGGGTTGCTGATCTCGCTCAGCGGGCGTCTGTCCATTCTCGCGTTGGTGCTGCTGCCCGCCGAGGCCCTGTTTCTGCGCGCGATGAGACCGCGCGTCGAGCATCATACGCGGCGCCTGCGTGAGCGCGCGAGCCAACTCGCGGGGTTTTTCTTCGAGACTCTGCCCGCGATGAAATTCGTGCAGTCGGTCGGCGCCGAGGAGTTCGAGGCTGGCCGCCTCCACGCGCTCAACCGATCCTACCTCCGTGATCTGCTCAAGCTGCAAACCGTAAACTTTTTCACAGGAGCGGTGCCCGGTCTTTTGACCTCGGTCAGCGGCGCGGTGGTTTTCGTCGCGGGAGGTTACATGATGATCCGCGGCCAGCTCACGCTGGGGAGCCTGGTCGCTTTTCAGGCATATCTCGGGCGCGCGACCGGGCCGGTGCAGACCCTGCTCGGTATCTATCTTGCTGTGCAACGCGCGCAGGTCAGCGTCGTGCGAGTGAGAGAATTGACGCGCACGGAACCCGCAGTAACCAGCGCGGCGCGGCCGCTTCACTTGCCCCGCGATGCAAAGGGCGAAATCAGAATCGAGGGCGTGGGTTTCGCATACGAGGAGGGTGCGCCCGCGGTGCTTGCCGATGCCGATATGTTCATACCGGCAGGGCGCAAGATCGGCGTTATCGGTCCTTCAGGAGCGGGCAAGAGCACTTTCGTCGATCTTCTTCAGCGCCATTTCGATCCCGCCGCGGGACGAATCCTCCTCGACGGAATCGAGCTGCGCGCCCTCAGCCTGGGCGAGCTCAGAAGGCGCGTCACGGTCGTGGCGCAGGACACCGTGCTCTTTTCGGGCACGATAATCGAGAACCTCCGCTATGCCGCGCCAGACGCCGATGACGCGGCGGTGCGGCGGGCGGCGGAGCGCGCACGAGTCCACGAGTTCGTTCGTTTATTCCCGCGTGCCTACGATACGGAAGTGGGCGCGCGCGGTATCGCTCTGTCGGGCGGCCAGCGCCAGCGGATAGCTATCGCGCGTGCGCTGCTCCAGGATCCGCTGGTGCTGGTCCTCGACGAGGCGACCTCCGCGATCGATTTGGAAACCGAAGCGTGGATCAATGACGAAATCGATCGGTTGTTTCCGAACCGCACGCGAATCGTTGTAACCCATCGGCCGCAGACTCTCGCGAACGCTGAAATCATCTACCGGATCGTCGACGGCCGAATCGTGCTCGAACGCGCGATCAGAGGCGTGGCTGCATGAAGCTTTTCCGGAGGCGCGAGTGGACGGGACGATCCGAATAGGCTTGCTCGACAGCGGGGCGGGAGCCGCGTTCACTGGACGAGTGCTGGCGCGCTCGCGCTTCGGGCTCGGCGGCGATCGGCAGCTAATCGAGTCGCGTCCAGACGCGGACCGCGGCGGACACGGCGGTGCGATCGCCGCAATAATCGCTGCACTCGCACCCCAAGCCAGGTTCCTCGACGCGCAGGTGTTCGACAGGCGCGGAGTCTCTTCGCCGGCGGTCGTGGCCGCGGGGCTCGACTGGATGGTGCGCAATGACGTGCGCGTGGTGAACATGAGCTTTGGACTGGTCGAAGATCGCGAAGTGCTGCGCCTTGCGTGCGAGAGGGCCTGCAAGTCGGGAGTCGTCATGTTCGCGGCGACGCCGGCGCGTGGACCGCGAGTGTTCCCCGCCGCATATCCCGCAATGATCCGCGTTTGCGCGGACGGGCGCTGTGGCCGGCGCGAGCTATCTGTTCTCGCCGGCGACGAGGCTGATTTCGGCGCCTGTCCGTTCCCGCTTGTGCAAAACAGCTATGGGCGGGTGAGCGGAGGTGCCAGCTACGCCGTCGCCCACGCGACCGGTATCGCGTCGGCGTGGCTCGCAGAGCGGCCCGCCGCAAGCCTCGCCGAAATCCGTTGTTACCTGATTTCGATCGCGCGCTACTTCACCGTTGCAAGAGTCGATGAAAGCGCAGGCCAACCGGCGCAGGCGAGGCGTTAGGCGGGCGCATGGACACATCTGCGCGTATCGAGACGATTGCGAACGCTGGCGCCGTGGCAAATCCGGAACTGGCGATCGCGTTTACCGATCCCGACCGGCTCGAGCGGTTCGTCTCAGCGATTTCGTCCAATCTTTCCGGCCGGTGGCCCGCGAAGATCGGCCTGACGGGCGCCGGTCTTGATGCATGCGGAACCTGGCGCGTTTCGCGCGTCCATTTCGGCAATGAGTTTTGCGAGCGGTTGCTTCCGTCGCGCGCCGCGCTTGCGTCAGTCATCAACTTGATTTCCGATGCAGGCATGAGCCTCTCGTTTGTCGCGCCGATGCTCAGCGACGACGGACTCGACGCGGCGCATCAACTGATTGCCGCCTTGCCCGACCATAGCGAAGTCGTCGCGAATGATTGGGGGCTGATACGCCGCGTGCGGCGATGCTTTCCACGACTGCGCCTGAGTGTGGGGCGGTTGCTCAACCGGGCGCTCAAGGAGCCGCGCGCTCCGTCGGCTCAGTTCATGAAGCTCGGCGGGCACGGATTCATGAACCCGGGGTTCGAGGGGCTGTTGCGACGTTTCGGGCTGAGCCGCCTTGAGATCGACGTTCCGCCGTTCGCGACACCGCAAGACCTGTGCGCGCTCGGCCGCCGGATTTCGGTCCATGTCCCTTTCGGGTTCACGACGTTCGGCCGCATTTGCCGGATCGGTTCGACGCATCAGCCGCCCGTGCGCAAGTTCGCAACCGGTCACAACTGCGCCCGCGAGTGCCTGGCTTATGCAGCGTCGATGGAATCGCCGCGCGAGCCACGCGGCTCAGAAATCCGGATTTTCCAACGTGGCAACACAATCTTTTACCGTCATACGCCCGCGATGCGCGCGGTCGTCGCCGACGCAATCGCGGCAGGGTTCGTTGATCGCGTGATCGTTTCAGGAGACTGGAATGAAGCTGGCAGCGCCGATCTCAGCGCCTGACGACGCGGCCGTTCTGGCCGGCGCCGGAGCGGACGAATTCTACTGCGGCGTGGTACCACGCGAATGGGAATCGCGATTTGGACGCTCCACGCTGAATCGCCGCATGGGAGGAAACCTTGGAAGTTTCGACGAGCTCGCTCGCGCGGTCCGGACCTCGCATGATCTCGGTAAGCAGATCTCGGTCGCGGTCAATGCGCAGAACTATTCGAGCGATCGATGGGACGACCTGCTGGCGCTGCTCTCCCGAATCGCCGACAGCGGCGCCGACGCCGTCATCGTCGGGGATTTCGGACTTCTTGCCGCGCTTTCCGAGCGCCGCCTTCCACTTCGCATTCACCTGAGTTCTATCGCTTCGTGCCACAACTCCGAGACCGCGGCGCTCACGGCCGAACTCGGCGCCGAGCGCGTGATCCTGCCGCGCCATGTGACGCTTGCGGAAATCGAAAGAATCGGCCGCCAAGTGCCGGGCCTCGAGTTGGAGGCGTTCGTTCTCAACGACGGATGCGTATTCGAGGAAGGCTCGTGTCATACGCTGCATCTGCCGCCTGCGCTGGGCGGGCCGATATGTCTCGACCGGTTTGAGTATCGCTATCGGCGCGATGACGGAAATCCTCTTTCCGCGGCCGAGCGCGAACGATTCGACGCCAACGATCGAGAGTATGAGAAATGGTTATGGTACACGTTCTCCTGCGGTTTCACCGTCACCGCCGAAGGATTCCCGCACGGGCCGTGCGGCTTGTGCGCTATCGCGCGCTTGAAGCAAGCTGGTATTGCCGCGGTGAAGGTCGCAGGCCGCGAAGGCCCGCTCGAACGACGCTTGCGCAGCGTTGAGATGGTGCGATCGGTGATGGATCGGGCCGCGAAAGAGCCGGAAGAAGAAGTCGTCGCCACTTTCGCGCGGGGGTTACGCGAGAATCGCGAACTATGCTCCAGTGGCTATATGTGTTACTACCGCGAAGTCGCACCTTGATCCTGTTCGCGCCGCGACGGAGCGACGAATCCGGTCTTGTCGTCAAGCACGCGTCGTAATCGCGCTTTCATTTGAATCGACTCCTTGCGATGTTTTTCAACCTTTATTGAAAAACATAACCATTCCAGCGCGGGAATGTT
>JBEKLA010000030.1:0-25238 GCA_050010455.1 Binataceae bacterium (SeqCode)
CCCGCGCGCCACCCCGGCCGTTTTTACGCGCAGCAGGCTAGAACACGATTTATTCGACGGCGAAGAAGAAGGCGTTGTGAACGTCGAAGAATTTGAGGCCGTCGGGCACCAGGATCTCATGGAACTTGGGCTCGGCGTAGGCCTTGCGCATCTCCTCGAGGTTGTCGAACCACAACTCCGCGACGCCGTCGAACGGCGCCGGCGGAGTATCGAAGCCCGGAATCGTCGGGCTAACAGTGTGTGACTGAACGTACCTGCGGACGTAGCGATAAAACTCGGGAACACTCTTCACCAGCGGACCGTGGACGTCCTTCCAGTAGCGATGGAACTCGGCTTCGCTCATGCCGGGCTTGCGTTTAAGACACACTATCAGCTTGACCATAAGGATCTCGCCTCCCGCGATTATCGACATCCGCATTAACGCTCTTAGCCAGGAGCCGGCAGTCTCAGGCGCCGTGCATCGGGACCTCTTCCGCAACGAAGATGGAGCAGGCCGCCAGGTCGAGGAACTTGGGCTCGTCTTTGCGGATGATCTCGAGATAGCGCGGCTCGTTGAACGCCTTGATGCACTCCTCGAGGCTGTCGAACCACAACTCGGCGGTGCCGTCGTACTGCGACGGTGCGGAAGGGAATCCAGCCACCGAATCGCTGACGGCGTGCGATTGGACGTACTTGCGCACATGGCGCATGAATTCCGGCACGCCCTTGACCAGCGGGCCGTGCACGTCCTTCCAGTAGCGATGGAACTCGGCAGCACTCATGCCGGGCTTGCGCTTGAGACAGGCTACGAATTTAACCATAGCGACCTCATCAACAAAGCGTCAGATTGCCCCACACTTAGTCGAGATCGCTGAGAATTAGAAGGCTGTCGTCGTGTTGACATCGCGCGCGGGTTTGTGAGATGCGGTTCGCGCAGGGGCGACGCGGGATGCGCTGCGTTCGGCGCCGCCAATCATCAAGGAGAACAAAGCGCCATGTCCGCAAACGAACCTAAGCACGTGCTTGACGGCTACAAGATTTTGGATTTCACCCAGTTTCTCGCTGGACCCACTGTTACCCGGCTGATGGCTGAGATGGGTGCGGATATCATCAAGGTCGAGCGCGCGCCCAAGGGTGACATGTCGCGGATGCTGCCGTTTATCAAGGACGGCCGCAGCGCGTATTACATCCAGCAGAATCGCGGCAAGAAGAGCCTGTGCCTCGACGTCAAGAATCCTTCCGGCCTGGCGGTGCTCAAAGATCTGATTCCCAAGATGGACGTGATGGTCGAGAACTACGGCCCCGGCGTGATCGGACGCCTGGGGCTCGATTACAAGACGGTAAGCGAGA
This sequence comes from Binataceae bacterium (SeqCode), assembly GCA_050010455.1. Classification (GTDB taxonomy): domain Bacteria; phylum Desulfobacterota; class Binatia; order Binatales; family Binataceae; genus DATJOQ01. The sequence goes on from JBEKLA010000030.1 coordinate 1,330, forward strand.
TCAATCCGCGAATCATCATGTGCTCGATCTCGACGCTGGGGCAGACCGGCCCGCTGGCGCTGAAGCCGGGCTATGACTATATCGGTGCTTCCTACGCCGCAGTGATCGATATGATCGGCGACCCCAACGGTGCGCCGTCGTTCCCGGCGTTGGGGATCGGCGACGTGGCCGCCGGCGTGTGCGCGCTTTCGGCTATCACCTCTGCGTTGCTATATCGCGAACGCACCGGGCGGGGGCAATTTGTCGAAACCTCGCTGCTCGATTCCTATTTCCATTGCCACGAGATCAACGTTCAGGTGCTGAGCGCCAGCCGCGGCGCGATCCGTCCCCGGCGCGGCGGATCGCATCACTACCTGCTGGCCCCATTCGGGATCTTCAAGGGCAAGAAGACCTACATCTTCATCTGCGTGACCGATCAGCAGTGGCCGTCGATGTGCCGCGCGATGGGTAAGCCCGAACTCGCCACCGATCCGCGTTTCTCGGTCAACGCCAAGCGCGTCGAGAACAAGGAGGCAACGCTCAAGCTCGTTCAGGATTGGCTCGATTCGACCAAGGACGACGAAGAGGCGCTGCGGCTGATGGACGAGAATCGGGTGCCGGTTGCTCCGGTGCTATCGGTCGAGCAGGCGATGAACCATCCCCATCTGCGCGGGCGACGCACGGTCAGGACGGTCACGGATCGAATCATGCACGATTTCGATATTCCGGGGTTCCCGCTGAAGTTTTCGCAATTCCCGGAAGAGCTGCCGTTGCAGGCGCCGCTGCTCGGCGAGCATAACGGCGATATCCTGAACAATTATTTGGGATATTCGAACGACCGAATCGCCAAGCTCCAGGCCGACGGCGTGCTGTATTCGCAGAACACCTGACGCAGCGCTTGCGCGAAGCACTACAGGCGCACGGCTTGCGGGATTTCTCGCTGGCGCTCGAAATTACAGCAAAAGCGGTTGCCGCTCTGTCATCCGAGCGTGCGCCCGTGTCATTCGGAAAGGCTGAGTAGCTTCGCTGTCGGTAGATAGAGCCAACAGCTACGAACGTCGCTATTCGCATCGATTACCTGGACTCGCTCGCGAACGTAAAGAATCGGCCTTTCCTCGTAGCGATCGAGAATTTCGAAATCGCGCTCGGTGAGGCCGTCGAGTATAAGGCCCGGAGTGCGCGCGCCCTCGCATCTGACGACGTAATAGTAGCGGCCGCGGCGGCGCTCGTAATCCAATAGCCACGCCGGAGAAGCCGACACCGCGCGGCCGAGCAGCCGCTCGCGCAAGTCTGAATCGATCAGGCTTCCGTAAACGAAAAGCGCGTCAACCGGTCTGGTCACGAATCACGCTCGGCCAGCCAGGTGGCGACCTCGGGCCATAGTTTCTTATGGGCTCCGCCGCTGACCAGTGCGCCGACGTGGCCGGTGGGGAAGACGAGGTTGCGTTTGTCGCTGCTCGCGACCAGATCGACAAACGGCAGCGCCGTGTCAAGGTCGACCACGTCGTCGTTCTCGCCCAGCACGCTGAGCACCGGGCATTTGATATTCCGCAGGTCGACGGTCTCGCCGCCAACGCTCATCTGGTTTTTGGCGAGCAGATTGTTGCGAAAAAAATCGACTGCCAGCTCCTTGAACAGTTGTCCCGGGAAGGCCACTTCGTTGCTGACCCATCGCTCGAAGCGGTTGAACATATCGACGTAACCAGCATTGTCCTGGTTGCGATAGAGGCCAACGTACTTGTCGAGCATGTGATGCACCAGGGACATGCCGGTGAATCCCGCGCCCACCATCCACGCGGGGCAATTTCCATAGGCAGCCAAAATCAGATCCGCCGTCTCCGGGCGGATACGCCGCATCATCTGAAAGACCGGCGCCTCGCCGCGGTCAGCGTTGATCGGCATCGTCAGCGCGATCAGGTTCTTCACCGGATCGGGATGGAGCGCGGTATAAACCACGGTCATGATTCCGCCCAGGCAGTAGCCGAGCAAAGAGACTTGTTCGACATTCTCGAGGATTTGTACCGCGCGCACCACGTTGGCTATGTCGCCGTTACAGTAGGCGTCGAAGCCGCGCCAGCTATCGGCGCGCGATGGTGGCACCCAATCGATGAGGTAGACTTTGACGCCGTGGCGGGTCAGCGTCTCGACCATGCTGCGCCCCGGCATCAGGTCGAGTACATCAGGCCGCTTGATCGGCGGATTGCAGAGAATCAGCGGCGTGGCGCAACGCTCGCGCAGTGCTGGATAGCGGCGCAAACGCGCCTTGCCGGTTTCGAACACCAGCTCGTAGGGCGTGACCGGAGGAAGGTCTTCGCTGATTGGGTATGTGTCCTGCGTCCCGCGACTGAAACCCTCAAGAGCGCGGACCGCTCCGTCAAGGAAATACTGCGGCAGTGTGGTTAGCAGCGAAAGCATCATCTCTCTCTTCCCTGCCGGTCAGCTCAGCCGGCGCCCTTTATTGATGCCCGCAGCGGACAACCTCAAGTAGTCCCGACCGAAGCACGACGTCAACCCCGCAGCGAGGGAATCGCGGCCGGCTTGCTGGCCACCACGATCAGGCGTTTGCCGAACAGCATCGCGGCCGAGAAGACATGGCCCGCGATTTCTTTGAAGACCGAGCCATACGAGTGGCGCTTGCCCTTGCTGCGATCCTTGCGGATCGAGCGTCTGACTGACAGCGCGAACGCGCCGTACAGAATCGGCACGATCGGGGCGAGTGCGATCGACGACGGGCTGTAGCGATCGGTGAAGATCTCGATCCGGTCGAATCCCGAGAGCTTCAGCAGATAGCGCAGGCGGAAATAATCGATCAAAAATGCGTGGCCGTGGTAGACCTTGCCGTCGCCCATGAAACGCGGCGTCTGAATCTCGTTGATCACGCCGCGTGCCAGGATGCGCTGGCCCGAGAGCAGATAGCTCAGGCGCGAATGCAGATGCAAGACGTTGGGAGTGGTGAGCACCAGCCTGCCGCCCGGCTTCAGGACGCGCGCGCATTCGCGGATGAATTGCGCCTGATACTCAAGATGCTCGATTCCTTCGCGCGAGAGCACATAGTCGAAGCTTTCACTCCGGAAGGGAAAGAACCGATTGGCGTCGGCCTCGACGAAGCGCATGCCGTCGAAGCCGTGCGCGGGCGCGAACAGATCCGCCAGTACCGGCCGAAAACCCATCGCCGCCAGGTCGCGCGATTCGACCCCGTCGCCGGCCGGGATGTCGAGAATTGTGCCCGCGGGCATCGACGAAAAGAGTTCGCTTCGGTATCTTCCGCGCTTGACTATCAGTGCCATCAGCGACGCTCTCGGATCACGCCTCAGCCGTTGCCGCGAAGGCTTTGCTATGCAACATCATTCCGGTAAACGTCCAAACATTTTATTCTGCGTGCCGGCGCCCGCAGATTTATAACCGATGAGACTCCCGGGCGCCATCGTCATTGCGCATCGGCGAAGCGTGGGCGCTGATACTTCTTGAATCGGTTTCAAAAAACCAAGTTGCAGAGACTTGACAAGTATCCTGTCGCCGCGTCTTGATGAGCATGGAGTTTGCCATGAGCGCACGTTCCGGAATTTCTCGGAGTAGCGGCGCGGCATGGAAGCGCGTGTGGCGCATTTTCGGAGGAGGCTATGGAGATCCCTGAGGGGCTTAAATATTCGAAAGAACATGAATGGGTGGCTACCGAGGACTCTGTGGCAACCATCGGAATCACTGATTACGCGCAAGACCAACTGGGCGAGGTGGTCTATATCGAGCTGCCCGCGGTCGGCGACAAAGTCAGCAAGGATGATCCATTCGGAGTGGTGGAATCGGTAAAGGCGGTGTCTGATATCTATGCTCCCGTCAGCGGGACTGTGACTGAGATCAATCAGGAACTGGTCGAGAGCCCGGAGATGGTGAACGAGGATCCTTACGGCGACGGATGGCTTATCAAGATTCGGGTCGCCGACATGGTGGAACTCGACGATCTCATGGACAACGACGAATACCAGGAGATGCTCGCGGCGGAGAAAGAGTAATGCTCACGTGCGCGGCGAGTCGGAGCCTTCAGGCGCCTGCGCGTCGACGACCGTAATCCGAAAGCTGTGCAAGTGTGCCGGCGGGTCGATGAAGACCGCCAGGAACGAAGACGACTGACCGGGGTTGACGACAAAGTTTCGTGGCGGATCGAGCTTGCCGAGGAATTCGAGCTCGCGCGGCGTCATCTCCGCTACCATCCGGGGCGAAGTCTGGCTGCCCCAATACACCGCCTGCTGTGCGAGTCCCTTTTGCGAAGGATCGAGCAGATCGATTGCCACCTTAACTGCGTGCAGCGGACGTTGGCTGACGTTCTCCGCGCGTCCGCTTATCATGAGCGCCGATCGATTGTCCTTGAGGCGCTGGTACTCGGCGTGGAGATCCTGCACGGCGACGACGGGCGCCGGTTGCGCGAAGTAGCCGGTGAGTTCGGGAACGCGTCCGAGCAGATCGCGGCTTGCCGCGGGTTCGTTGCTCGCCATCACGCTGAGCGCGGTGAACGCAGCCAGCACCATCAAGAAAACAATCAGGAACGGACCGCTCGAATAGGTCTGGCCGGCGCGGGCGCTGGGCGCGGCCGCGGGCTGACGGACGGTCTCGCGCGCGACGGCTTCGTCGCGCGGGCGAGGCGCGTCGGATGCAACGGGCGATGGCGGGCCGGCGTCGGCTATCGCGCTCGGCCCTTCGGTGAGTGCAGGTTCGGCGTCGGGCTCGATCGTTCCAACCTGCCACGACTTTTCCGGCGCGGGCTCGGAAGGCGGTTCGACGGGCTCGCTGGCAGGGCCGAAATCCTCGCCGAAGTCGAAGCTCAGATTCTCGCCCGGTTTGAAATCGTCGTGCTCCGCGAAGGATCGCGCGAGCGGATTCGGTTCCTCTGCGGCGCGCGGCGGTCGAGTTTCACGAGACGATTCAGCAGCGTCGGCTTTGGTCCTCGCCTGAGGATCGGCGCGCTTGAGGCTGGGGCCGGAAGGTGCCGTGGTCTTGGCGCGACGTGGGTCGGCGCTGAACACATGCCCGCATCGCGAGCATTTGAAAGTCGGTCTGTCCGCCGACACCAGGCTCGGTTCGATCCGATAGCGTGTCAGGCAGCTCGTGCACTGGATTTCGATCATCGTCTCGCCACCCTGTACCCCATAGCGAGATTAACACACGACCGCCGCGCGCGCATCGGACCGCGCGGGTCCGCGCGCGCATCCACGCGCGCCGCGATGCGCTAGGAATCGCGCGGCATGCGTATCGCGTTACTCACCAGGCGCTTCGATCCGGGCGGCGGAGGCACCGAGCGCGACCTGATAATCACGACCGATTATCTGAAGCGCGCGGGCCATAGCGTGACGATTTACGCCGCCGAGGCGCGCGGGTGTCACGACGAGCGTGCGGTGCGGATAGTGCCGACTCCGCCGATCGGGCGGGCGCTCAGGCTGTGGCGCTTCGCCTGTCTCGCGCCAACGATCGCGCGGCGCGACGGTGCCGATTTGATCCTGAGCTTCGCGCGCACGATCGGCGCAGACGTGATGCGCTCGGGAGGCGGCGCGCACACAAGCTATATCCGCGCCGCCCGCGCGTGGCGCGGAGCGATCGCGGCAAGCGCTATGTATCTCAGCCCGTACCATCGGGTGCAAATGCGGATCGAGCAGCGCGGCTTTCAGTCGCCGCGTCTTAGGCTCGCGATCGCGGTTGCGGACGTAGTGCGCCGCGACTTGATCGAGCGGTTCAAGCTGCCGCCTGAAAAGGTCGTGACGCTATACAACGGCGTCGATCTCGAACGCTTCAGGCCGCCGGCCGACTCCGAAACCCGACGCGAAATCCGCGCCACGCTTCGTGTGCCGGATTCGGCGCCGATCGTGATGTTCGTCGGCAACGGCTTCGCGCGCAAGGGATTGCCTTTCCTGATCGAGGCGTGGCCGCGGCTCGAATCGAGGGCGTGGATGCTGGTAGTGGGCAATGACCGCCAGCTCGCCAGCTACAAGCGCCGGGCGCGCGCTATGGCGGTTGGTGAGCGCATCCTGTTTCTCGGGCCTCGCCTTGATGTCGCGAAACTGTTTCACGCCGCCGACGTGCTGGCACTGCCGTCGCTGTTCGAGCCATTCGGCAACGTGGTGCTGGAGGCGATGGCGAGCGGCCTCAAGGTAATCACCAGCGCAGCTTCGGGGGTATCCGAAATCCTGCCTGACGCGCTGCGTGCGTTTACGATCGAGGACCCGGCCGATACGCGCGAGATCGCGCGCCGTCTCGATTCGCTGATCGAAGCGCCGACGGACCTCGGCGGATTGGCGCGCACTGCGGCCGAATCCTACTCGTGGGATCGCTACGGCGAGGGCTTGATCCGTTTGCTCGAAACGATCGGCTGATTACGGCCGTCCGTCGAAAAAGAATCCCCAGCACCTCCGCTAACACTCTTTGCAAAGCATAAACGGCCGACACGAGAATTCGTGGGAGCTGGGTTTTGGATGGCTGGGTTTGCAAAGTTCTCTGCAACGTGTGAGGACCGCTATCACGACAACACGGGCGGTTGGTTCAACAGCCGATCCACTTCGTCTGCGATCGCGTCCAGCACCAGAACCTGCGCCTGGAGATCGCGGCGCGCTTGTATGACGTCCGTCAGGCTTTTCTCCAGCGCCTGATCGATTTCTTCGTTGTCGAGATCTTCGGCGAGCTTCTCTGGATGGGCCAGCACGTGGTCTGTAGTGAGCGCCGCAACAATAAGGCTGCTTTGCACGGAGGCGGCCCTTTCTCCAAGCCGCCGGAATTGTTCTGTGCTCTCCGCAAGGAATGCTGCAGCCTTAGCCTGCTTGTCGATTCCGGCCACGGCCAGGAATCGCGAGCGCAGCCGCGCCATCTGTGTCAGCGACCTGTCAGTGAACCCGGAAAAGGTATCGAGCAGGGCAAGGATTTGTTGCCGCTGTTGTCGTCGCTTGGCGAGCTTCCGAGCTTTGTCTAATTCGAGCATACGCCATCATAGGCAGCCTTGGCTTGGTCGCTCCAAGCATAGACTCCCGGTAGCGTCGCCCTAATGCGTCAACAATTATCGAAAGAGCGGTAGGCGCGGGTGCGTTAATGACAACGAATCGGCGGCGCTGCAGTTGCTTCGCGGTTCATTGATGGCGTTCGCATCCGCCGCTAGCGTCTGGCGCCGCGCGCGCCGTCGAGCATCCCCTGCGCGATGGCTAAGCGCTTCTCCTCGCGCGCGATTCGGTTCGGCGAAGCGTTGAGCAGGCGCGCGACGAACAGCCGGAGCGCCGCTGTCACTTGAGCGACCGTCAGCGTGATCAGCGAGTGACGCTCGTGAATCATGCGGCATCGGCCGCGCTCGCGCGCGATGCGGATGAAGCGGGCGCGGTCGGCGCGCGACGGATCGACGTCGTGATAGACGAGCGCTTCGGGTGCGTAGCCGATTCGAAATCCAGCGCGGCGGAGTCGCGCCGACATCTCGGTCTCTTCTTCATGGCCGGCGGCGCCCGGTCCCAGCCGCTCATCGAACAGCCCGACCTTGGCAAGCGCGCTTGCTCTGAAGGCCATGTTCGCGCCGAGCACGCCGCGAACCTCGATCACGTGCTCGCCGTGATCGACGATCGGCAGGTCGAGATAGCGGGCGTTGGCGCCGGCGGCCGCGTCGGCGTTTGCAGCCGGTATCACGCGGCCCTTCATCGCCGCGAATTCAGGATGGTCGGCGAAGAACCGCTCGACCGCGGCGACGTAGCAGGGCGCGACGGTCAGGTCGTCGTCGAGGCAGACGATGATCTCGCCGCGCGCCTCGGCGATCGCGCGATTCTGAACGCGGCACTTGCCGGGCTGGGGATCGTGGATATGCACGACGGGTCCGATTGCGTCGGGAATCAGGGCGGGTTCGGCAGTGCCGTTGTCTGCGATCAGAATCTGATGGCGCGCCGGGTCGATTTGCGGCTTGAGGCTTTCGAGTAATCGCGCCAGTGGCGCCGGCCGCGCGTGAGTAGCGATGATTATCGAGGTCGGCATCCGGCGCCGTCGGAAAGATATGCGAGAGGGGGGATTTGAACCCCCACGAGCTTTCGCTCACAAGGTCCTGAGCCTTGCGCGTCTGCCGTTCCGCCACTCTCGCGTCGGGCGAGCTAAAGAGTTAACCGGGAGCGGAGATCAATTCAAGCGGCATTCCATGCCGGCGGTTGACCCGCTCACTTTGTTCGAGCTGGTGGCAAGACTCGCGGCGACCTAACCTCCGGCCCCTTCCCCACGGGGGGACGAGAAGAAGCCGTCTTTGCCCGACTTTCGAATCTTGCCACACCCCCGAGCAACGCGAGTTTTTCACCGACCGCTCGCTTCGCTCGAATCTTCTCAATTTCCAACCAACTCGACCAACGGGAGCGGTCTGTGAAAGAACCCGCCGGCATGGAATGCCGCGCGTCTTGAAACATCCGCTAGCATGCCCGTATGATTTTTCGGATCGGGGCGCGCGGCGCTCTCATCTCGTGCGATAAGCGGCACACAGAAGCAACAGGAATCCTTTGGAACTCAGCAAAACTTTCGACCCCAAGGCAGCCGAGGAACGCTGGTATCAGCGCTGGATCGATCTCGGCTATTTCACCGCCGACCCGCATGAACCCGGCGAGGCGTTTTCGATCGTGATCCCGCCGCCCAATGTCACCGGGCAGCTCCATCTCGGCCACGCGCTAAACGTCACGCTGCAGGACGTGATCGTGCGCACGCGGCGGATGCAGGGGCGGAACACGCTGTGGGTGCCCGGTACCGACCATGCCGGTATCGCGACCCAGAACGTGGTCGAGCGCGAGATCGCCAAGGAGGGCCTCAACCGCCATCAGCTCGGCCGTGCCGCCTTCGAACAGCGGGTGTGGACGTGGCGCGAAGCTTACGGGGACCGTATCCTGCATCAACTGCGCAAGCTTGGGGCGTCGTGCGATTGGAGTCGCGAGCATTTCACGCTCGACCCCGACCTCTCGCGCGCGGTCATCGAAGTTTTCGTGCGGCTCCATCGCGACGGCTTGATTTATCGCGATCGCCGGCTGATCAACTGGTGCCCGCGATGCGAGACGGCGCTGTCAGATCTCGAGGTCGAGCATCGCGATACCGACGGCCATCTCTATTACATCCACTACCCGATGGTTGACGGTAGCGGCGCGATCACGGTGGCGACGACGCGGCCCGAGACGATGCTGGGCGATACTGCCGTCGCGGTGTCGCCGGGCGATTCGCGGTTCACCGCGACGGTGGGCAAGCGCGTGCGGTTGCCGCTGATCGGACGCGAGATCGAGGTTATCGCGGACGCGGCGGTCGATCCTGAGTTCGGCACCGGAGCGGTCAAAATTACGCCGGCGCACGACTTCAATGACTTCGTGATGGGACGGCGTCACGGGCTGGCCGAGATCTCGGTGATGGATACGCGCGGGCGGATGAGCGCGGAGGCGGGGCCATACAAAGGGCTCAGCATCAAGGAGTGCCGCGAAAAGGTCGTCGACGATCTGAAAGAGCAGGAACTGATCGAGAAGATCGAACCTCATCGCCACGCGGTGGGCGTATGCTCGCGATGCGACACGACGGTCGAGCCGATTCTTTCCTATCAGTGGTTCGTCAAGGTCGCCCCGATAGCGGAGAAGGCGACCGCGGCGGTGCGTGACGGCCGCACGCGGTTCCATCCGAAGTTCTGGGAGAACACTTATTTCGGCTGGCTCGATAACGTCCACGACTGGTGCATCTCGCGCCAGCTATGGTGGGGCCATCGCATCCCGGCCTGGCGATGCGCGAAATGCGAGCACTTCACGGTTGCCGCGGAGGCGCCGTCGCGATGCGAGAAGTGCGGCGGCACCGATCTGGCGCAGGAAGAGGACGTCCTCGACACCTGGTTCAGCTCGGCGCTGTGGCCATTCTCGACGCTGGGATGGCCGAACCAGACCGCCGATCTCAAGCGCTACTATCCGACCAGCCTGCTGATCACCGGCTTCGACATCATCTTTTTCTGGGTCGCGCGCATGATGATGATGGGGCTGTACTGCCTCGATGACGTGCCGTTCCGCGACGTTTACATCACGCCGCTGGTGCGCGACCAGCACGGCAAGAAGATGACCAAGTCGCGCGGCAACGTGGTCGATCCGCTGATGATCATGGAGGATTACGGCACCGACGCAGTGCGCTTCACGCTGGCGCAGCTTGCGGTGCAGGGGCGCGACCTGATTCTTGCCGATGATAGGCTGGCGGCGTCCAAGGCGTTCGCCAACAAGATCTGGAACGCGGCGCGCTTCGTGATGATGAACCTGGACGGGGCGCCGCAGCCGATTCCCGCGATTGAGGTGGAGAAGCTCAGCCTGGCGGAGCGCTGGATTCTCGATCGCCTCAACGACGCGGCGCGCGGCGTCACCGAGGCAATCGACGCCTATCAATTCAACGTCGCCGCGCTCAGGATTTACCAGTTCATCTGGCACGAGTTCTGTGACTGGTATATCGAGCTGGCGAAGGAGCCGCTCAAGGCGGACGGCGAGCGTCAGGCGGCGGCGCGTTACGTGCTGGTGCGATGCTTCGATCAGTTGCTGCGGCTGCTGCATCCGTTCATGCCGTTCATCTCGGAAGAAATCTGGCAGACGATTCGGCCGTATATCGACGAGCGCGAAATAACGCCGCATCTGGCGATCGCGAAGTTCCCGCAGCCCGGGCCGGACGCTCTGTCCGAGCAGGAACGGCTGGCGATGAGGCACTGTATCGAGGCGACCGAGGCGATCAACAGTTTGCGGTCGCTGCTGGGGTTCCATCCGGGGCAGCGGGTGACGGCGTTGATCCGGCGACTTGGCGCGAAGGGGGCGGGTGAGGGGGAGCCGTCGGGCGATGGCGCGTCCAGAACGGACTTGGTGGTGGAGATGGAGGCGTGGAAGCCGTACGCGATGATCATGGCCAAGGCGGACAGCCTCGGGTTGATGGCGGGCGACGGCGATCGGCCGTCCGGCATGGCCACAACGGTTCTGGAGTGGGCAGAAGTTTCGGTCAAAGCGCCCGAGGGATTCGATTTCGAAAAGGCGCGCAACGTGTTGCGCAAAAAGCTCGCCGACGTGACCGCCCATCACGAGCAGCATCTGCGCCGTCTCAGCAATCCCGATTTCCAGGCCAAGGCGGCAGCCGAGATGAAGCTTCAAATCGAGCAGCGGGCCGAAGAATTGGGAAGCCAGCGCAAGCTATTGGAGATGCAGTTGCGGCTGCTTGGCGGCGCCGAGTGAGGCAATCCACGTGGAAACAATTTCCGGTCTGAACGAACTGATCGAGCGCGCGCTGGCCGAGGACGTTGGTCATGGCGACATCACCACCGCGGCGACGGTGACGCCGGGGCAGCGCGGACGGGCTCGAATCACGGTCAAGCAGGAGCGCGTGATCTTCTGCGGCGGGCCGGTGCTGGAGAAGGTCTTCACTCTGAGCGGCGCCGAGCCAGGGGTCATCTCGCTCGTGGCGGAACGCGAGGAGCTGATGCGCGGCGCGTGTGCGGCCGAGATCGAGGGGCGGCTCGACGGGCTGCTAATCGGGGAGCGCACGGCGCTAAACTTCCTGCAACTGATGTCGGGAATCGCGACGCTGACGGCGGAGTACGTGCGCGCGGTGGAGGGCACGCGCGCGCGGATTATCGATACGCGCAAGACCCATCCGGGGTTGCGATCAATCGAGAAGTACGCGGTGCGCGCCGGCGGCGGCTTCAACCATCGCTTCGGCCTCGATAGCGGCGTGCTGATCAAGGAGAACCATATCGCGGCGGCGGGCTCGGTGCGCGAGGCGGTCCATCGGGCGCGCGCGCGCGCGTCGCATACGCTGCGGGTCGAAATCGAATGCGAGACGCTGGAGCAGGTTGAGCAAGCTCTGGCGGCGGGCGCCAACGCGATCCTGCTCGACAACATGACTTACGAGCAGATGCGCAAGGCGCGCGCGATGGCGCCGCCGCCGGTTTTGCTCGAGGTCTCGGGCAACGTGACGCTGGCGACGGTGCGGGCGGTCGCGGAAACCGGCGTCGATCTGATTTCGGTTGGCGCGCTCACCCATTCGGCTCCGGCCGCCGACCTCAGCATGCGCGTCGAGCCACTCTGACCGTCGCATCTCACGGCCCTCGATACGGGGCCTGACGCGACGGGCGCGCCGGTTATGATGGGCGTTGCCGGGGTCGAATCCGGGATTCCTCGCTAGCGCTCGGAATGACAGAGCAAGCCTCTCAGGGTGGTCATTTCGAGCGGAGCGAGAAATCCCGGTGAGCCTTATTTTTCGCCTTTTCCGGAAGAGAAAGCGCGACGGATCGCGGCAAGAAAATTGTCGGTGTCTTTAGGCGAAACCCCGGTGCGAGGATCGCCGGGATCTCCCAGCTTCGTCCGAACATAGAAAGGAATCGGCGGATCGCCCTTTGCTCTGGTGTGTTGCCGCACGCCGTGTTTCTTTCGCCAAACACGCAGGCGTCTCCGCTGCTCGCTGTAGTTCTTCATGCGACGGTTCCAGCCCGAGATGGTGGCGAAAACCAGACCGACGGCGGTCGCGATTAAAGCCAGCACAGTAGCGTAGTGATGTTCCATCGTGGGTAAGGGTACGATCGCTCAAGCGCTGGCCTGAATCAAACCCAGTGTTCTATGCTCCGAATCGCGGGGCGCGGTTTGCGCGATAGCGCGGCCGGCGCTAGATGCTAGAGCATGGGTAATCCGTATCAGAAGATCGAGCGGGGCGAGCCCGGAACGATCGGATGGCAAATCCATTACTTCGATGAGCTGACCTCGACTCAGGATCACGCGGCGCGGCTTGCCGACGAGGGCGCCGACGAGGGCGTCGTCGTGATCGCCGAGACCCAGACCGCGGGACAGGGGCGTCTGGGCCGGCAATGGTACTCGCCTCCGGAGCGCAATCTTTACGCCAGCGTGATCCTAAGGCCGAAGCTGGCGTCGAGCGCGGTCGCGTGTCTCAACCTGATGGCAGGAGTGGCGGCGGCCGAGGCGATCGAAACCGTGGCGCCAGGAATCGTCACGTTGAAATGGCCCAACGACGTCTGGCTGCGCGGCAAGAAGACCGGCGGGATTCTGGCCAAGGCGATAACCGACGGCCATCAGCTTGCCTACGTGCTGCTGGGAATCGGCCTCAATCTGAACCTGCGAATCACCGACATTCCGGACGATTTGCGCCGGATCGCGACTTCGGTGCAGATCGAAACCGGCGCCGGATGCGATCGCGCCGCGGTCGCGGCGGCGTTGTTTTCCCGCCTGCACAATCGCTATACCGAGATGCAGAGGGACGGCTTCGCCGCGATCCGGCCGCTGTGGGAGCGGTACTCGGCGCTGACCGGCAAGAAGGTAACAGTAGCGGACGCGGGCAAACAGCAGACCGGCGTGGTCAAAGGTATCGATGAAGAGGGCGCGCTGCTTCTCGATACCGGAGTGGGAACGGCGCGCATTTTGGCGGGCGACGTAAGCGTCGTGGGAGCTTACGAGTGAATCTGACTCTCCGCTTGTGGGAAGCGGGGAGGGGCCGGGGGATTGATTCGCGGCGGGCGCGAACGGACAGGAAAAAGATTTATCGCCTCGCGGCGATCCCTCGCCTCGCTTGGGATGGCGTCCGGAACATTACTTAGTGCAGTGCTAAGTTGATCGAGAGGTAATAAGTTATGGCTGTAGAGGAAGTCGGCCGGTTAAGAAACGTCGCAATCGTGGGGCAGGGGGGGACGGGCAAGACCCAGCTCGCGGACGCGATCCTGTTCAGCGCCGGAGCCACCACGCGTCTGGGCCGCCCCGATGACGGAACCGCGCTGATGGACTTCGAACCCGAGGAATTAACCCGCAAGGTTTCAATCAGCACCGGGTTCCATCACTTCAACTGGAAGCGCACCGAGGTAATCCTCTCCGACACGCCAGGCTACTCGGCGTTCCTGCCCGATAGCTTCAATACGATGCGCGCCGCCGACGGCCTGATCTTCGTGCTGAGCCCGGGCGGCGATCTCAAGGTCGAATCGGAAAAGCTGTGGGAGCTGGCCAATGAGCTGGCGATGCCGCGGGTCGCGTTCGTGTCGCGCCTCGATCGCGAGCGCACCAAGTTCGAATCGGCGCTGGCCGACCTCGAAAAGGGGCTCGGCGCGCGTCCGGCGCTGCTGACGATACCGATCGGCGAGGAAACCGCGTTTAGTGGCGTAATCGATCTGCTCAACATGAAGGCGCTTACCTATGCCGACAACAGCGGCAAGGCGCGCGAGGAGGAACTGAGCGGCGACCTGAAGAAACGTGCCGAGGAGGCGCGCACCAAGCTCTGCGAGGCGGTGGCGGAATCCGACGACGCGCTGCTCGAGAAGTATCTCGAACAGGGGGCGCTGGATAACGCGGAGTTGCGCGCGGCGCTCAAGAACGCGGTCGTGGCCGGCAAACTCACGCCGGTGCTGTGCGGATCGGGAACCAGGAATTTCGGGGTCGGGCCGCTGATGGACGCGATCGTCGATCTGATGCCGTCGCCGGCCGAGCGGCCGGCTGTCACCGCTCACGATCCCGCCAGCGGCAAGCCGGTCGAGCGCAAGGCCGATCCGAACGCGCCGTTCGCGGCGCTGGTGTTCAAGACCGTGATCGATCCGTTCGCGGGCAAGCTTTCGATTTTCCGCGTGGTCTCGGGCCATGCCAACAGCGACGCCACGGTGCTGAACTCGACCCGCCAGACGAAGGAACGCTTCGGCCAATTGCTGCGCCTGGAGGGCAAGAAACAATCGCCGCTGACCAGCGCGCTCGCGGGCGAGATCGTGGCGGTGGCCAAGCTCAAAGATACGGTCACCGGCGACACGCTATGCGACGAGAAAGCGCCGATAATCTTCGATCCACCGAAGAAGCCGAGCCCGGTGATTTCGTTTGCGGTGCGTCCCAAGAGCAAAGGCGACGAAGAGAAGGCGACGCTCTCGCTGCAAAAACTGGTCGATGAGGACCCGTCGCTGGAAATTCATCGCGATCCGCAGACTCACGAGATAATCCTGTCCGGCACCGGCCAGCTCCATCTCGAAGTCACCGTCGAGCGGCTCAAGCGCAAGTTCAACGTCGAGGTCGAGCTGCAAGCGCCCAAGGTTCCGTACAAGGAGACGATCAAAGGGCGCGCCGAGTCGCAGGGCAAGTACAAACGGCAATCGGGCGGGCGCGGCCAGTACGGCGATTGTTGGCTGAAGATCGAGCCGCTCAAGCGCGGTGGCGGTTTCGAGTTCGCCGACGAGGTGGTAGGCGGCTCGATCCCGCGCCAGTTTATCCCGTCGGTCGAGAAAGGAGTGCGCAACACGCTGCCCGAGGGGTTCTTGGCAGGCTATCCGCTGGTCGACCTCAAGGTCACGGTCTTCGACGGCTCATCCCATGCGGTCGACTCTTCGGACATGTCGTTCCAGATCGCTGCCTCGATGGGGCTGAAGGCCGCGCTCGAAAAGGCCAAGCCGATCCTGCTCGAACCGATCATGTCGCTTGAAGTGAGCTGTCCCGAGGAGTGCATGGGCGACGTTATCGGCGATCTGAACTCCCGTAGGGGCAAGGTGCTGGGAGTCGATCGCAAAGGCCATAATCAGGTGGTTAAGGCGCTGGTGCCGATGGCGGAGATTCTCAAATACGCGCCCGACCTGCGCTCGATGACGTCGGGACGCGGCTCCTCGGAGGCGCAGTTCTCTCATTACGAGGAAGTGCCGGCGCATCTGACGGAAAAGATCGCGAAAGAGGCTAAGGATGCCAAGGAGGCCGCCAGGCAGGCACACGCCTGACGGCATTCCATTTCGCGGGAAGCGCGTACGCTACGATGCGCGCGCTTCCCGCGGCTAATAGAGATCTTATTGCGGAGCTGCCGCCGGCGCTGTAAGCGGCTTGCCGTTTTGGTCGAGCAGGTTCAGGCTGCCCTTGCCACTTGACGATATGTGTAACTCGGCCCGGTCTTCGCCATTCTTGTCGAACAGCGCCAAAGCCGGAGAGCCATTGGCGGCGACGCCCAGGCCAGCGCGAGCCTTTCCGGACTCCTGCTCGAACAGCGTCAAGCCTACATCGCCATTAGGCGACGCGGTGAGGCCGGCGCGTTGTTTTCCATTGGGGCCGAAGAGGCCAAGGACAGTCTTGCCTTCTGGGTTCTCACCCGCGACCAGCCGCCGTTTCCCGTTCTCATCGTAAAAAGCCAGGGCTGCGCTCCCGTCAGGGTTCACACGGAGGTCCGCACGATCCATACCTTGCGGGTCATAGAGGGCAAGAAAGGCCGTGCCAGTTGAAGCAACGTCCAGCAGCGCGCGCTGTTCGCCTTTGGAACCAACCAGGATGAACTTCTCAGCCTTGACAATCTTTTCGTGCCTGGCGGCCGCCATCGCCACCGATTGGTTCGACCACAGATAACTGCCGACTACACCACCCGCGAAACTGCCAGCCAGAACCAGTAGGGAACATACGTACTTCTTTCTCTCGTTCACCGTAACACCTCCTTGTTGTGGTCACGCGACGATGGACCAGGTTCCGATTCTTCCGCTGCCAAGATGCGCCGCATCAGTCCGGTGCAGCGAGAACATTTCGAGTCACCATTGTAGCCCCTGATTTCCGTTTTCATCCATAGTTTTGCACGGAACGCAGGTACGCCTAATATGGCTATACCTCAGCCATCGGTGGAATGACATTCTTTATTGGCTCGTGGTTACAAACGAAGGCAGTGCGGCGCGGCCTGGACCGGCGCCTTGGCGGCGACGAGCCAATCGGAGCGTTGGATAGTCGGCGGCATGGCTGATCCGGCCTGTAGCGCGATATAGTCACGATATGGCCGAACTCGGGAAGACTCTGGTCATTTTTGGAATTATCCTGACCGTGCTCGGTGTAGCTCTCTGGGGGCTCCGAGGGCTTCCGATCGTGGGGCGGCTGCCGGGTGATATCTATATTCGGCGCGGAAGTTTCACGTTCTACTTTCCGCTGGCCACTTGTATCATTTTGAGCATTCTATTCAGTCTGATCGTGATGCTTTTCAGGCGCTAGCGCGATGACGCAAGCAGGTGAAGATACGGTGCATCAGCGCGCCAGCGAGTCTAAACGGCGCAAGCGCGAGCGGATCGCGGTCGCGGCCGCCACCGTGATTCTGGTGGTTTTCGCGGTGGCTCAGACCTCGCTGCCGCCGCTCAGCCATCACACCTCGCTGCTTTCCAACGTAGCCGTTATCCTGCTGTTCGACCTGAGCGTGCTGCTGCTTGGCCTGCTGTTATTTCTGGTCACGCGCAACATCGCCAAGGTTATCTTCGAGCGCCGCCGGGGGCTGCTCGGCTCGAAGCTCCAGGCGCGGCTGGTGTTCGGCTTTGTCGCGGTGGCGCTATTGCCGAGCGCGTTTCTGTTTTACGTCGCGGAATCTTTCCTGCGCTCGAACATCGACAGCCTGTTCAATCCCGAATACGAGCGCGTGCTGGACGATTCGCTGGAGATCGCCAAGACCTACTATCTCAACTCGGCCAATCAGGCCCTGCATTACGCACGCCTGCTCGCGCAGCAGGTGGCGAGCCAAAAGCTGCTCGACTCCCACAAGCGCGCCGAACTCAAGCGATTCATCGAGGTCAAGCAGCAGGAATACAATCTGGGCACAGTCGAGATATTCGCCGCCGATCGCAGCCTGCTGGTGCTGGCGCTAAGTCCGCGCGTCCCGACCGGGGCCGGAGTGGGGCCGGATTCTCCCTTGCTCGCGAAGACCCTGGAAGGACACAGCGCGACGCGCACCGACGCCTTCGGCAAGGCGGATATTATCCGCGGCACGGCGCCGATTTACTGGCCGGCGGAATCCGAGAGCGTGGTTGGAGCGGTGGTGGTTGACTATTTCGTGCCGCGGAGCCTCGCCAAACGAGCGGCCACCATATCGCACACTTTCGAGGAGTACCTGCAGCTACATACGCTGAAGCAGCCGATCTTTCATAGCTACGTCCTGGTGCTGGCGTTGATCGGGCTGGTCGTGGTGCTGCTCGCGAACTGGTACGGAGTTTATCTGGCGCGTGGAATTACCGGTCCGATCAAGCTCCTGGCGGGCGGGACGCACGCGATCGGCGGCGGCGATCTCGATTACGAGATTCAACCCGTGGGCGAGGATGAAATCGGCCAGCTGGTGCGCTCGTTCAATCAGATGACGGCGGACCTGCGCGCCTCGCGCGCCGAGCTGGAACGGCGGCGGCGCTACACCGAGACCCTGCTTCGTAACGTCTCGGCCGGCGTGGTGGCGCTCGATCGCGACGGTGCGGTGAGGACGATCAATCCGTGCGCGGAGCGATTGTTGGGGGTAACCGCGGACGGCGTGCTGAACCGGCGCTATAGCAAGGCGTTCGCGCCGGAACTCGCCTCCGCGCTCGATGAAATATTCGCGGCGTTGCCGAACCGGGGCGACTACCGATCCTCGCTCAAGCTGGGCATCGGTGGCGAAATCGAACTGATGACGACCGCGACGCCGCTCTACGATGAGGATGGCAGCAAGCTGGGCACGGTCCTGTTCTTCGAAGACGTCAGCCAGATTGCCAAGGTCGAACGGATGGAGGCGTGGCGCGAGGTGGCGCGCAGGATCGCGCACGAGATCAAGAATCCGCTGACGCCGATTCAGCTCTCGGCCGAACGTCTGCGGCGCCAGATGGCCGGGCAGCCGAACAATATCGGCCCGCTGCTGGACGAATGCACGCGCACGATCCTGAGCGAAGTCGAGGACTTGAAGCATCTGGTGAACGAGTTCTCAGGCTTCGCCCGCCTGCCCCATCTGAACCCGGTCCCCGGCGATCTCAACGCACTGGCCGAAGAGACCACCAACAATTTTCGCGAGGCCCATCCTGACATCGAGTTTGTGCTGAATCTCGATCGCTCGATTCCGGCGATCGCGATCGATCGCGAGGCGCTCAAGCGTGCGCTGGTTAACTTGATCGACAATGCGATGGCGGCCACCGCGACCAGCAACGGATCGGGCGAGCGGCCGCGGATCGAGGTGCGCACCGCGCTCGAGCGCAGCAGCGGCGTGGTCACGCTGGAGGTCTGCGACAACGGTCCCGGGATCGAGCCGCGGCTGCGAACGCGGATTTTCGAGCCCTATTTTTCAACCAAGAAAGGCGGCGGCGGGCTTGGCCTGGCGATAGTGTCGGCGATCGTTGCCGACCATCACGGTTTCGTGCGCACGCGCGAGAACCAGCCGCGAGGAAGTAGATTTATTCTGGAGTTTCCGGTAAAAGACGAACAACTGGCCAAGGCCCTGCGCTAGCCCGCGCGCGACTCCGGAAATCTTTGGTGGAGCAACAATCGTGACGGAAACCGTATTGGTGGTGGACGACGAGGAGCGGGTGCGAACCTCGCTGCGCGGAATACTAAACGACGAGGGCTTTCGTGTAATCGATACCGGCGACGCGCCGGCGGTGCTCGACATTATCGTGCGCGAGCGGCCGCGCCTGGTGCTGCTCGATGTGTGGATGCCGGAGATCGACGGTATCGAGCTGCTGCGCCGAATCAAGAGCAGCGAGCCGGCCGTCAACGTGATCATGATCTCGGGCCACGCGAACATCCAGAGCGCGGTCGCGGCGACCAAGCTCGGCGCGGCGGATTTTATCGAGAAGCCGTTTTCGGTCGACGGCCTGCTCGCCTCGATCGCGCGCGTGCTGGCTCGTGACGAGAGCGGAGGGCGAGCCGCGAGCGAAGCCAAAGCGATCCCGGAAGACGCGCATGCTTCGGCGACACGCACCAGCTTCGGCGCGCGCCCGCAACGAACGATCACGCGCTCGATTGTGGCTGGCGGCCAAGGGCTTCACACCGGGCTCAAGACCGGCGTGATCCTTCATCCGGCGCCCCCGGGATTCGGGATCGTGTTCTCGCCGCTTTCGGACGAGGTGGCGATCGCGGCGCGGCTGGAAAACGTCAGCGACGCCGACTACAACACCACGCTTACCAGCGGCGGCCATTCGGTGCGCACGGTCGAGCATCTGATGTCTGCGCTGCACGGCTTCGGTATCACCAACCTGCTGGTCAAGACGCACGGCGAGGTGCCGGCGCTCGACG
This sequence comes from Binataceae bacterium (SeqCode), assembly GCA_050010455.1. Taxonomy (GTDB): domain Bacteria; phylum Desulfobacterota; class Binatia; order Binatales; family Binataceae; genus DATJOQ01. The sequence goes on from JBEKLA010000030.1 coordinate 21,270, forward strand.
GCTCGGCGGCCGAGTTCTGCCGGCTGATCGACGAGGTCGGGATGTTGCAGCAGTTGCCGATGATCGAGCCGATTCGCGTGACGCGTCCGATCGAGTGCATGCGCAAGGGCAAGAGTGGGGAGCATATCCGGATCGAGCCCGCCGACCGCCTGATCGTGGACTATGAGCTGGTGTATCCGCCGCCGATCGGGACCCAGCGGGTGCACTTCGAGCTGACCTCGAGCCAGGCTTACGCGGCGCAGATCGCGCCCGCGCGCACGTTCGGATTCGTGCGCGAGATACAGAAGCTATCCGAGATGGGGCTGGCGGCGGGCGGGCGGCTCGATAACTGTATCCTGGTGGACGACGAGAAGGTGGTGAACACCGAGCTGCGTTTTCCTGACGAGTTCGCGCGTCACAAGGTGCTCGATTTGATCGGCGACCTCTATCTGCTGGGGCGGCCGATTATCGGCCACGTGATCGCGAGCCGCACCGGCCACTCGGACAATCACGCGCTGCTCGAAGAGATTCGCAAATCGCTCTAGCGAACCGAATCAGGCGTCCGCTGACGGTATCAGCGCCGGTTTGAAGTCGGTGCGGCAGGGCGGGCCTTCGGCGAAGAAGTGCTCGACCTGACCCGGCTTCGCGCCCAGGAAGATCAGGCTCGACGAGCGTGTGCCGTAGCCCTCGAGATGCAGGCAAATCGAATTGAACACGCCAGAGCGAGGATCGAGCTGCGTGGTGTGATCGGCGAGCAGGCGCGCCAGCGCCTGGCGCATCGCGGCCGGGTCATTGGCGTCGCGCGAATCGCGCGCCAGCGCCGCGAAGCGATCGTAGGAAACGCTTATCTTGGGGCATTCGAAATCGTTGACGTCGGCGTTGGTCAGCAGATGAAGGCCCGGCGCGAGCTCGGTCAACTCGATCTCGCCGTTGCGGTTGTAAGCGACGAAAGCCTGATCCCGCGACGCTATCAGCAGGTTGAAAAAATTGTACTTGGCGCCGTCCTGCGCGCCGGCGTAGCGGGCCGCCTCGGCCGCGGTCGCGAAGCCCAGCGCCTCGAGGCATAGCAGCCCGCGCGAGCGCAGCGACGGGTTGGCGAGGAAGCTGGAGCGCCGGTTGAGCAGGCCCGCAATCAGGCCGTGCGCGTTGAGTCCGAGCCAGGTGCCGCCGGCCCTGAGATCCTTGCCGCCCACAACCTGAGGATCGCGCGCGAGCAGGACCGGCTGGCTCGCGGGACGATCGAAGAATTCGTCGCGATTGGCGGCGACCACGACCGGATAGGCGGGGAATACTTTGAAATAGATCGCGAGCGTGCACATCGGATCTCAGAAATGGCAGGACATCCGGCCGCTAACAAGAGGGCGGGCCGGCAGCACCGGGTCTGCTAAGATTGAGGTCGTGGGCGCGGATACGAGTCAGCGTTACGACGTCGCGATCGTCGGGGGCGGTATCGTCGGCAGCTCGCTCGCGATGGGGCTGTCCGAGCGCCGGCTCAAGACCCTGGTGGTGGATATCGATCTCAGCGGCCGTCTGAGTTCGAGCGAGCGCAACGCGGGCGGCGTGCGCGCCACCTGGTGGCAGCCGGTGAATATCGCGCTGTGCCAGGCTTCGATCGAGTACTACGAAAGAATCCGCGACGAAGTCGGCTTCCGCCAGAAGGGATATCTCTGGCTCTACGACGCCGATACCTGGCCCAAGGCGCAGGCCCATCTCGGCTTGCAACGCGAGCCTGGCCATCGGATTGAGGAACTGTCAGCAACCGAGGTGCGTCAACTAGTGCCGGAGATCGATCGCCTCGACGGGATCGCGGGAGCGACCTTCGCGCCGCGCGACGGCCTGATCAATCCCAATTTGCTGAAGCAGCATTACCGGGAGCGCTCGCGCGCGCTGGGAGCGGAGTACCTCGATCGGGTTTACGTCGACGCGATCGAAGCCTCTATCGACGGGGTGATCCTTTCCTGCTGGCAGGCCGACGGGCCGGTATCGGACGACGGGCTCACGCGCTTGATGACTCAGGACGGCCGTGGCGAAGCCGAACCCGGCCATCTGCTCGAACTCAGGGCCTCGGCGGTGGTGATCGCGGGCGGCGCGTGGTCGAGCAATGTGCTCAAGCTGGTTGGTTCGGACACTCCGACCGAAGCGATTCGCCGCCAGATCTGCGTGGTCGATAATCGCGCCACCAACCTCGCCGCATACGGGATGATCGTCGACACGTCGGGACTCTATTTCCATAACGAAGGCCCGCACATCCTGGCCGGTTACTCGCCGCCCGAGGAGCCGCCCGGCTACTCGTTTCGCTACGACGGCGAGGAGTTTTTCCGCAGCGAAATCTGGCCGCGGATGTTCGCGCGCATGAGCTGTTGCGAGCGGTTGCGCCATGTGACCGGATGGGCCGGGCTGTATGCGGTGACTCCCGATCGCAGCGCGATCGTTGGGCGCGTGGCGCCGCGTATCTTCGAGGCGCATTCGTTCAGCGGCCGCGGCGTGATGCAATCGTACGGGGCGGGGCAGGCGATGGCCGAACTTATCGCTGTCGGCAGCTACGGGCGTCTCGATGCGAGCGCGCTCAGCCGCGACCGTTTCGCGACTGGGGCGCTGGTGCGGGAGGATCTCCACATATGATCGGGCTATCGGCGCGGGGTTTCTTCGGACGCACTCGGGATGCTAAGCAAGTAGGACGGGAAATGAGCAGGGGGGAGCGCCAATAATCCCGCCGTTTCTGTGGAGGATGAATGTTCTCTTCGATCGAAGACGTAATCGACCGGTTCGCCAAGCATAGCTATATCGCCAGCCGCCGTATCGCGACGGTTATCTATCTCGCCAGCGAGCTCAAAAAGCCGGTGCTGGTCGAGGGGCCGGCTGGAGTCGGCAAGACCGATCTCGGCAAGGTGCTGGCGCTGGCGCTTGGCCACGAACTGATCCGGCTGCAATGTTACGAAGGGCTCGACGAGGCCAAGGCGCTGTACGAATGGGAATACGCCAAGCAACTGCTCTACACCCAGATTCTCAAGGACAAGATCAGCGAAGTGCTGGTCGGCGCCAAGGGGCTGGCCGAAGCGGTCGATCGGATCGCGAACGAGGACGAGGTGTTCTTCTCGGAGCGTTTCATCCTGCCGCGCCCGCTGCTGAAAGCGATCACCAGCGACGAGCCGTCGGTGCTGCTGATTGACGAAATCGACAAGGCCGACGCCGAGTTCGAAGCCTTCCTGCTCGAGCTGCTCTCCGATTTTCAGGTGACGGTTCCGGAACTCGGCACGCTGAAGGCCAAGCATATCCCGCTGGTGATCCTGACTTCCAACAATGCGCGCGAGATGTCGGACGCGCTCAAGCGCCGATGCCTGCACCTCTATATCGACTTCCCCGACAAGGCGCAGGAACTCGTGATCGTCAAGGCCAAGGCGCCGGAGGCGGCCGCCAATCTGGCCGCCGAGGTGGTCAACGTAGTCCAATCACTGCGCAAGCTCGATCTCAAGAAGACGCCGGGAATCAGCGAGACGCTGGATTGGGTCAAGGCGCTGACGCTGCTCAACGTCAAGGCGCTCGACGAGGAGCTGGTCAACGAGACCCTCGATACGATCGTGAAATACGAGGGCGACGTGCGCAAGGCGCAGGAGGAACTTAAGGACTATCTGCGCAAAAGCTGCGCGCGGCGCGGCACTCCCGCGGTCAGCGACAAGGATCTGCTGAACTAGGGCGCACGCGCTCGCAAGCGCTGGCGGCAAAATCGCATGATGGAAGACAAGCTGGTCGAATTCGCCAACCTGTTGCGGCAGAACGGGGTGCGTGTATCGCTGGCGGAAACGCTCGACGCGCTGGGCGCCAGCGAGCTGACGGGGCTGGGCGATCGCGAGAGCTTCCGCGCGGCGCTGCGGGCCACGATGGTCAAGCGGGCCAGCGAGCTGCCGCTGTTCGAGGAGCTGTTCGCGCTCTACTTCTCCGGGCTGGGCGAAATCATCAAGCAGGCCGGGCAGGCGGTGCAGGACGCGCTGG
>JBEKLA010000031.1:0-32746 GCA_050010455.1 Binataceae bacterium (SeqCode)
CGTTGGAATCGTGCCGCCGGCGCCTGATTTCGAGCAGGATGATTGTGGCGAGGCGCTCCATATCGACGGCGTGGCGTTCTCGACCGTTACCGGCAATCGGATCACGCGCAACACCGGCGGAATCCTCGTCACCGACGAGACCAACCCGAATCACGACAACCTGATCTCGGACAACGACGTCGAGGAAAACGTCCCCGACTGCGGAATCACGCTCCCGTCCCATCCCCCCAACGGCAGCGCCGCCAACATAGGGATCGCCTCGTTCGGCGTGTTCAACAACACCGTCGAGGGCAATCTCTCCGCAGCCAACGGCGCCGCCGGCACCGGTGTATTTACCCCGACGCCTGGCACCGCCTCGTATAACCATCTGATTGTCGGCAACGTGCTGCTGAACAACAACAACCCCGGCGTGATCTTTCACAGTCACGCCCCTGGACAGGACCTTGACGGCACCGCCGTAGTCGGCAACCTGATCGAAGGCAATGGCGCCGAGCCCTCCCCCGGAGCCGGTGAGAACGACGGCCCAACCGAGGCTACCGGAATCGAGATCTACGCCGACGTCGCCGCGTCGCCGCTGACCGGCATCAAGGTCGTCGGCAACGCCATCGACGGCGAGGGCAACGATATCTGGGTTGGCGCCCCCACCTGGGCCAATTGCGACGCCGCGGCCACGCCCTGCTACGTGGTCGACGTTCACGAGAACAACCTTGAGGGCGGCGGTGTCGGCGTAAACAACACCGGCGCTTCGGCCAGCGTCCTGGTCGAGGCTTCCGACAACTATTGGGGTTGCCCGGCGGGCCCCGGCCACAAGAAGTGCACGAGCGCCGCGGGCAACGTCACCACTGTGCCTTTCGATACAACTCCCTACTAAGAGCGGTCGCCGTCGACAGCAAGAGATGGGGGCGCGGCGCGCGTCACGCTGAAGCTGAAATGAGCCTTACACAATCGCGTGTGGATATCCCGGCGTCAGTGGCGGCATCTGAAGGCCGACCTTGGCGAGGCGGCGCTCGAGCAGCGTGAGATAGAGTTCGGCGAGTTCCTGATTGTCCTTGCTCTTGAGCCCGAAGCGAATACAGTCGTAGCTGAAGCCGCTGCCTGGAGGCCCGAAGAAATTGACCGCGCGCGGCAGCCACTCGCGCAGCGCGCCGTCTAGCGCCTCCGCGCCGAAGCGCCTTACCGCAGCGCTCAGCTCGCCCGCCGCGAACAGGTCGTGCTCGGCCTCCTCTTCGAGGATGATCTCGGCCGCGCGGCAGTGCGGCGCATAGCTGGATTCCTTGTAATTGACGCCGATCATGATGAGCCCGGTCATGTCCAGGCTGATACTCGCCATCACCAGGTCGAGTTCCCCCGCAGCCTGTTCGGCGAAGTATCGCGCCGCCTCGAATGAAGGCGAGCGGCGCATGGCAATCATCGCGCGATCGGCGGCGGTCTCATCGACGCCGAGTTCCGCCAGCACTCGATAGACCAACGCGGCGTGGCGGTTCTCTTCCTCGAAGTTCTTCTCCGCCGCCGCGCGCATCGCCGCGTTCTCGAGCGACGGAATTATCCGCCGATAGCCCTGCGCGGTGAGCTTTTCCGCGAGCGCGTGCGCGGCGAGCAGCCGCGTCAGCACCTTCACGTATTGCGGTTCGACCCGCCCGCGCTTGATATCCGGCGCCTCGATCGCCCGCTCCGCGAATTGCCGGCGAATCGGCATCGCGACGCCCCCCGCCTCAGCGCGCCGCCCGCGACGGCAGAATCACGACCGCCGTGCCCGGCGTGGTCTTCTCGCCCTTGGCATTCTCGAGCCAGATTTCGCATTCGACGACGTGATCATTGCCGTCGGCGTACTTCTTCACCACCTTGCCGCGCCCGGTGATCTTCGCGCCCGGCTGATCCATGCCGCGGTATTGGACCGTGAGTTTGCGCACCCATCCGAGGTCACCGGCGAAATCGGTCACCAGTTGGCCGAGGAAGGCGTTCTTCAACGCGCCGTGCAGGATCACGCCGGGAAGATTGTTGGCCTGCGCGAAATCCTTGTCGTAATGGATCTGATAAAAGTCGCCCGACGCGCCCGCGTATTGCACGAGCTGGCGCGTGGTGGGATTTTTCTCCAGGCTCGGAATCTCCGAGCCGGCTTCGACGTCTTCGTAATAAATCTGTGCCGCCATCGCGATTCTCCTCGGCTCAGTAACGGATCGTGGTGGTGCGCTGGATTACGCACAGCTCGCCGAACTGATTGGTGTAGCGGGTCTCCGCCACGATAAACACCATCGGCCCCAGCCGCCCCTCGGTCTCGCGGATATCGGCCACCTTCGACACCACCGTGATCCGGTCGCCGGGACGGATCGCAACGAAATACTCCCACTCCGAGCCGCCGTCGAGCGCGCGATTGGCGGGTACTTTGACTTCGAGAAACTCGATCCCGAGCGAGCGCATGAAGGTCGGCGGTGCGATCATGCCGCCGAAGCGGGTACGGCGCGCCGCCTGCTCGTCGTTGAACAGCGGATTGGGGTCGCCGATCGCTTCGGCGAAGCGCCGGATCGCGCCGCGCTCGATCTCGAACGTCAGCGGCTGGCTCTCGGTCCCGATCAGCTTCTTGACTTCATCGGTCACAATCTTGTTGGCCATCGATAATACCTCTTGGTCGGTGCGTTCCATCGCTTAACGCCATTGCGCGAGGTTGTCAAAAGCCTCGCACGATATCGTTGGGACCGCCGCCGAGCTTCGCTAGACTTGCCTCATACAATCCGCGAGCGGAGGAACAACGACATGGCTACGCTCAGCGCCGATCAGATCGCGATCCGGCTCGCCTCGCATCCCGGATGGGAGTTCAAAGATAACGCTATCAGCAAGCGCTTCCGCTTCAAGGACTTTATGACCGGGATCGCCTTCGTCAATCGCGTTGCCGCGATCGCGGAAGCCGCCGACCATCATCCGGACATGCTGATCAACTATACGCGGATCACGTTTTCCTGCACCACGCACAGCGAAGACGGTGTCACCGACAAGGACTTCCGCCTGGCCGAGAGCATCGAGGCTGCGTTCAAATCGCAGGTGAGCCAATAGGCAGGCACGCTAGTGCGGTAAGTTGGAAATCCGTTTATAAAAGAGCCCCTTGTTTGTCACCCTGACCCGAGGCGGCGGATGCGCGGCCTGGGCACGGCTAACAAACGCGGCCTCTTCCCTGTCGTCCTGAGCCGGCGAGCAGCGCGAGCCGTGTCGAAGGACCTCGCGCGCTCCTGCGCGCGACAGCCCTCGACGCCTCGTTAGACGCCCGGAGGACCGGGCGAGATCCTTCGCTGGCGCTCAGGATGACGATAACGAGGGCCTCGATTACTTGCATTTGATTGAGCGAACTCCCAACTCACGACACCAGAGACTCACAACTCGCCCGGTGTCGCGGGAGCGCGTAATCCTGACGCCTTCGAGCGGCGCGGCGCTGAGCAGCGCGTTGAGGCTTTTGCCACCACTGCGTAATCGGCGGTATTCGTCGGCTGGAACGAGCACGGCGACTGCCTTGCCTCGCCGCGTGAGGATCTGCGGCCCTTCTTTCAGGGCGCGATCCACGAACTCACTGAAGCGGGCCTTTGCCTGTCGACTCTGCCATTTCATAACGCGCCTGCAATCGATCCAGTCTTACGAAAGGGTTTGTGAAAGAATTGGCTTGTGTAAACGTGGTTACTCCTCAAGCTTTCCCACGTTTGTCATCCCGAGAGCGGGGCGAAGCGCAGCCGAGGGATCTACGCGGAGCGATTATTCCGCAACCCTTGGCGCACAGTCAGAAAATCGCTTCGCGTAGATTCCTTGCTCCGCAGACTTCGCTCGGAATGACAAAACTACACGTCCTGCAAAAATAGGGAGGTCTCACTCTTCATGCACATAAAAACTCACACACTCAGAGCATAGCGTTCGCAAAGGATAGCAAAGATTCCTACTTCTTCCTCGGGATGTAGTACTGGACGCCCGCTTTGGCGCGATCGATCTCGCGCACCAGATCGGCGAGATCACCGGGGTCGGCGACAAAATCAATTTCCGAGCTGTCCACCACCAGCAGCGGCGCCTCGTCATAGTAGAAGAAAAAATCCCGGTAGGCCGCCGACACGCGCTCCAAATACTCGAAGCTGATATAGCGTTCGAAGTCGCGTTTGCGCTTGCGCAACCGCTCGGCGAGCACCTCGGCGCGCGCCGCGAGGTAGATCACCAGGTCGGGCTTCACCATCCGCGCGTCGAGCAGCCCGAAGACCCGTTCGTAGAGCGCCAGCTCCTCGGGCTCCAGATTCAGCGCCGCGAAGATGCGATCCTTGGCGAACAGGTAATCGGCGACGGTGGCGCGGCTGAACAAATCCTGTTGCGCCAGCTCGCGCTGCTGATTGTAGCGCGAGAGCAGGAAGTAGAGCTGGGCCGGGAAGGCGTACTTGTCGGCGTCCTCGTAAAAGCGCGTCAGGAAGGGATTCGACTCGGCGTCCTCGCGTATCAGCCGCGCGTCGAACTCACGCGCCAGCACCGACGCCAGGCTGGTTTTGCCAACTCCGATCGGACCCTCGACCGCGATATAGCCGCCCCGCCGCCGCATCGAGCTTAGCCCCGATCACCACCTCACGTGTTTCGTGTTTCGTGCTTCCGCGTCTTTTCCATCCGCGACGCTTAGTGGCGTTTGGCGCGCACCCGCAGCGATTTCACCTCGGCGTCGGGCGCACCCGCACGCTCCATCAGGTCCGCGGCCGTCGCGTAATCGGGCGGCTTGCGCGCCAGATAGGCCTTGGCGAGTTCGGCGTTGGCCACTTTATTTTCGGAATCGAACGCCACCACGTCGTTGAGAATCCCGAAGGCGCGATCCTGAACTCCGCCGGCCTCGGCCGCCGCGTCGAGCGAGCGCATCAGCGGTTCGACTTTGGGATCGAGCTGCTGCTTGCCGGTCGACTCGGCTATCATCAGATAGGCCCGAATAGCCAGTCCGTAATTCTTGACCGCGTCATCGTATTTCTTCGCCTGAGATGAGGAATCGCCCTGTTCCGCGATCAGCGGCGCGGCCTCGCGCAAGGCCGCGATCGCCCGATCGCGCGCGCCGCGATGCTTGGTGTCGGCGGCGATACCGTTGAGCGTGTTGATTCCCTCTTCGGCGCGGCCGGCCTTGATATCGTCGAGCGCCTTGCTCGCCGCGCCCTCCAGCTCCCGCATCTGACGATAGTAACGCGCCTTGTTCAGCAGTTTCGTGTCGGCCGGGTCCAGGCGCGACGCGGTCTCGTACTCGCGCGCGGCGCCTTCCTCGTCGCCAAGATACTCGTCGACGTGCGCGAGCGATTTATGGGCGTCGAGCAGATCGGGATCTTCCTTGATCGCTTCGCGCAGTTCGAGCTTGGCGCCCTTGAGATCGCGCTTCTCGAAGAGATCCTCGGCCGCGTAAAGATGGCGCTTGGCCTTGGACATGCACCCGGCAAGGCCGGCGCTCACGATCAGCACAAACAGGATTAAGCGCACCGCGCCTCTAGACCATCGCATCGAGCCACCTTTCGATCGTCACGGCGACCTCCACAAGTCCGGATGAGTTTGGAAGCAGGCTGCGCGATTGTCAATTCGCGAGGCCCGCCATTATGACGAGGCCTCGCGCTTGTGCTCGGCCGCCGGCCCGCCCGGAACGTCGACCACGCTTTCGATAGTGGAGGTGTTGCCGAGCGTCACCAGGCGCAGGCCGGGCTCCAGATTTAACGCGTCCAGCAGCCGGCGGGAAACCTCATCGGCGATCTGCACGGCGTTGCGCGCCTCGACCGGGTAGCGAATCACCATCTCGATTCCGCTCTGGCTCAGGCGCAAGCGGCTTTGCGGAGCGGGCGGCTCGATCTGGACATGGAGCTGGCGCTCCATCGCCCGGCATTGGCGATGTACCGCGTCGCGGTAGCGCTCGAAAATTTTCGTGACCACCTCCATCAGCCGGGTTTCCGCGAGCCGGTAATCGCAACCGGGAGAGAGGCCGAGCCGGACTTCATTCCAGACGAAGTTGGAGCCCGGCGCCTGCTTGAAGAAACTGGCGTTGGGCTGAAACACCACCGAATTCGGCATCACCACCACCCGGCCCGTGGGCTGGCGGCCGCCGCCATCGCCCGCCAGTTCCATCAGCGTCAACTTCACCAGCCCGATCTGGACCACGTCGCCGCGCACTCCCGCCAGCTCGACCCGATCGCCCACGCGGATACCGAAGCGGCCGGTCAGATAGAAGTATCCCGCCAGCGACAGGATCACGTTCTGCAGCGCGAGCGCGACTCCGGCCGCGGCCAATCCCATGATCGTCGCCAGCGCCGCCAACTCGGTGGTGAAATTGAACAGCAGCACCAGCGCGACCATGAACGCCACCACGAAAGTGCGGACCTGGAGCAGTTGATGGCGCCGATGGGGGTCCGCGACGTAGCGAAAGGTTATCTTTCGCCACACGAACGCGCCGGCAAAAATGATCGCGAGCACCGTGGCGATTCCGATCAGCCGCGCCAGCAGCTCGCGCAACTCCTCGACCGAGCGGTGTTTCACAGCGCTGAGCCATTGCTCGAGATTGCCCGTATAGCGCCGCAACATCGCCGCCTCGGCGCCGAGCGGCGGAATCGCCTTCACCACCTGGGCGTGCTCCGCCAGCAGCCGATCGAGCTCGCGCTTGTGCTCCTTTACGACTTTGGGGTCGGTGTCGGTTCCGCTGGCAGCCTGGCCGACCAGCTCACGCACACGCGTCTCGATCTGATTGTGCAGGCCGTCGAGCGCTTGCTGAAACTCCCCGACCCGCTCCGACAACCGGTTGGTCGCCGCTACCCGTTGACGCAACACATCCTGCGACCGCTCAAGCGTCAGCAGATGCTTGGCGCGCGCGAACAGCCCCGAGGGCTCTGGCGCCTGTTTGACCACTTGAGCAGGGGATGGCGCGGCCGCTTCTTTCTGCGGGATCGATTGCTGCAGCTCTTCGATTCGGCCGAGTAATCCAGCGTGTACGAGTTCAGCCTCGCTGCCGGTTTCGAACTTGGTGATCGATTTGAAGAAATCAAGTCTCGCCTGCGCGAGTTGAAGATCACCCTGTGCCCCAGCGAGCTGCTGGGCGAGCGCCTGTCGCTGCGCCTCCGGCGCGGCGGCAAGCTGCGCCTTAAGCTTCTCCACTTGATCCGCCGCCGCTTTCGATGCGCCTTGCAGCTTGACCCGGTATCCCTCCATCACGTCGGCTCGTGGCGGCAGGTTGGCAGCCTGAGTTGTCGCTGTCTGATTGCCGATCGCGTCGAGCAGTGCCGCCTCGGCTTTCGCGAAATCGAACGCCACGCCCAGAATTCTCAACGCTAGCGCGCGGTTTTGAGAAAAATACAGAACGTCCTCGGGCTCCTCGACAATCTGCTCCTCCAGGTTCAGGTCCCGGTCCCAACTGATAATGTCACCAACAAACGCCAGCACCGACGAATCGTCGGGAATCCGCACGCTCGGCGTCGCCGCCGCGGAAGGCGAGGGGCTCGGCACTGGAGGAGGCGAGCCGGCCGGCGACGCGGTCGCGCCCCATCCGATAGCGCGGGAGACCAGAAGCACAATCAGTATCGAGGCTGCAACCAGAGGCGCGCGGCGATATAAGCGGCGGTTTCGGGCGGACATCTCCAACATCATACGGATTTCGACGATGCAACCTAAGCCGGGGAATCGAGCGGCTGTGGCGTCACGGCGGGGGGGGGGCGGCCCCGCGCCCGGACATAGCCAGCGAACTCGCGTAAGATCTGCTACAGGATTCTTGCCGCGCCTAATCGGCCATCGGCAACGGAAAGCGCACCCGCTCCTCCGCCACCCTCATCAGCTCGACCTTGGCGCCACGCTCCGCGAACGAACCGATTATCTCTTCGACCAGCCATTCCGGCGACGACGCACTCGCCGTCAGCCCCAGCGTCGCGACTCCGGCCAACATCGCGGGCTCGATCTCCTGCACCGAGTCCACCAGATAGGCGCGGCGGCCGCGCATGCGCGCCACCTCGACCAGCCGATTGGCGTTCGAGCTCTGCTTGGAGCCGACCACCAGGATCGCGTCGCTGACCTCGACCAGCTCCTTGACCGCGTTCTGCCGATTCTGGGTCGCGTAACAGATATCGTCGGTCTTGGGCGTGACCATCAGCGGGAAGCGCCGCTTGAGCGCCGTCATGATCTCGCTGGTATCGTCGACGCTGAGCGTGGTCTGCGTCACCGCCGCCACCCGCGACGGATCGGGCACGTCGAGCGCCTTCGCTTCGTCGACGTTGCCCACCAGCAGCACGCGTCCGGGCGCGACGCCCAGCGTGCCGTTGACCTCCTCGTGACCGGCATGGCCGATCAGCACGACGGTGAGGCCGTCGCGCGCATAGCGCTCGACTTCGGAGTGAACTTTTTCGACCAGCGGGCAGGTGGCGTCGATCACGCGCAGGTTGCGATTACTGGCGCGCTGCCATTCCAGCGGCGCGACGCCGTGGGCGCTGAAGATCACTCGATGCCCCTCGGGGACTTGATCGAGGCTATCGACGAAGATCGCGCCCTCGGCTTCGAGCGCCTCGAGCACGAAACGATTATGCACTATCTGATGGCGGACGTAGAGCGGCCGGCCGTGCGCCCGCAAGGCGTTGCGCACCACCTCGACGGCGCGCTCGACTCCCGCGCAAAAGCCACGCGGCTCCGCCAGCACGATTTTTTCAACCATCGTGTTTTCCAATCCTGCTCTCGATATCAACTTTCGGTCCTGCGGCTAATATCCTGCCATGACCGAGCGGTCAGCGCGATAAGGCAGCGCCCTTTTCTTCGCTCATCGTGATTAGATTCCGCAGATACGCGGCTTCGTCCGATCGGCTCGCAGGACGAGGAAAGCGACCGAAATCATTCCGTGGCGACTTTGATTGTGAACGAGGCTCGGTGGCCATTGGCGATTGCCTCGACCCGGTAGTCGCCCGGAGACAGGCTGACATTGTTGCCATAATGGGTCATCTCAGGGCCTCCGCCAATCATCTCCATCCTCACAACGGGCACCTTCTGCGCTTTGCCAGCCGGCTGACCGTCGCTGTCCAGACGCTGCGCCGTAAGACGCACGGTGGCATTCGTGACGACTTTGTTAGTCGTTTTTTCAAAGACATGGACAACCAGATGATGGTTCGGGTGTGACGGCGCGTCGGGCTTCACCGGCTCGGCACCGCCGAGGGTCAGCATACCCGATTTGATTTTGCCGGCGGCGACCTCTTTTGGAGAGTAGAAGGGCTCCGGCGGCAGAAGCGCAAGTTCTATGCGATAAGGACCGGTGATTTTACTTTGAACGATGTTCTTCGCCAGCCCGGGGATGGCGATAAAGAGCAGAATGACCGGCGCGCCGACCGCGACCAGGAGTTTCATCGTGGCATTTCCTCCTTATTTTTCATGCGCATCCTTTTCACAAACGGGCCGAGGTAGCTTCGACGCGCGGTGCGCTCAATTTTGAGACGTCAGCGCCATCACGTCGTTCGCGATCGCCTCCGGAGTAGCTTCGTTGGGACTGTACAGGCGTCGTTGGCGGCCGTTCGGATCGATCAGGAAAATCTCGGTTACGTGGTCGATCATACCGTTCGCTTCGACGGTGCGTTTGACCTTGAACGCCGCCATCACCTTCTCGATCTCCGGCAACGATCCGCCCAGGAAGAGCCAACCCTTGCGCTCCGCGCCCTGAGCGCCGGCCCAATTCAAAAGCTGCTCGGCGTGGTCATGCTCGGGGTCGAGCGTTACCGAGACGATCTCAATATTTCCGCCGAGCGCCGCGCCAAGATGGTTCGCTGCGCGCGCCAGTTTGCTCGTCATCATCTCGCACGGCCCGGGACATCGCGTATAGATGAAATCGACCAATAGCCATTTGGCCTTCAGAGCGCCAAAGTTGACGGTATTGCCGTGCTGATCGATCAGCGTCGCGTCCGGCAGGCAATTGCTGTCTCCGGCGGCCTCGAAAACGCCCGGCGGCAATTGATCACTCCGCCGCTGGCATCCGCCCGCGGCCATCGTCAACGCCGCGATTACGATGCATAGCGTTGCGAAGACGGCCGACCTCCGATTACTCACTTGATAAACTCCAACTTCATCCGTGCGGAAGCCGGGTATGCGCATTCAGTGATGCGTCGGCGGATGGGACGTCTGGCAGCCGACCCAGACCTCGCCGCCCGCGAAGTATTCCTTCTTCCAGATTGGAACGATCTGCTTGAGCCGGTCGATCGCGAAGCGGCAGGCGGCGAAGGCCTCCTCGCGATGCGGCGCCGCGACCGCGATCGCCACTGACGCTTCGCCGATCTCGACGATACCGATCCGATGGGCGATCGCGATTCGCGTGATCTTCCAGCGCCGGCCGGCCTCATCGGCGAGCTTGCGCATCTCGCTCAGCGCCATCGGCTCGTAAGCCTCGTATTCGAGCCGAATCACACCGCGCCCGGCGTTCTCGTTGCGCGTAGTGCCGACGAAGGCGACGGCGCCTCCGGCGCCCGGATCGGCAACCGCCCGCTCCAGCGCCGCAACGTCGATCGGCGCGCGGCCGATCGTGATCGGGCCTATCCAGCTCGCATCAGTGCCGCTTCCGCCGCTGACCGGCGGGATGAACGCGATTTCGTCGCCGTCGCGCGGGCGATAGTCATCCTTTACGTATTCGCGATTGACGGCGAACGACACCGCGCCGCCGTGTCCTTGCAACGCCGGGAATTCTTCCGTCAGGCTCCGCCAGATTTCGCCGACGCTCGTGCCGGGCGCGAATTCGCGGACGATTTCCGCGGTCCTGGCGCGCTCGCGCAGAGTCGCGAACAGCTTTATGGTCACGCTGAGCTTGTTCATCGGCCGATTATCAACGTCGTGACTATCACGACGCTCAGTCTCCGTCATCCGCGTAGCGTACGCGTCCGATCGGATGCGTCGCGCCGCCGTCGATCGTCAGTACGGCGCCGGTGGTGTAGCTCGACGCCGGGCTGGCGAAGTACATCGCAGCGCCCACGACCTCCTCGGGTTCGCCGACACGCTGCATCGGATAGGTTTTCTTCGCGTGGCGGGCAAAGTCCTCCCTGCGCGACCATGACTTGCTGATATCGGTATGAAACGGCCCGCACATGATACAGTTGACACGCACCTTGGGACCGAACTCCATCGCGAACGCTACGGTCAGCGCGTTGAGTCCCGCCTTGGCCGCCGCGTAGGGACCGACTTCAGCCGTCGGCCGGATCGCCGCGACCGCCGATATATTGATGATCGCGCCGCCCTCGCCCGCCGCCATCCGCGAGCCGAACAGCGCCGACAGCCGGTAGGCTCCTTTCAGATTCACGCTGATTATCTTGTCAAATAGTTCTTCGCTGGTTTCGACCGACGAAGGCGCAAGCGGCGACAGCCCGGCGTTATTGATTAGCACATCCGCGCGGCCCCATCGCGCATACACTTCATCGGCCAGGCGATCGCAGTCGGCCCACTTGCCGACGTGAATCGCGTGCGCCGACGCGTCGCGGCCCATCGCCTTGATCTCTTTCACGACGGCTTCGCAGGAATCGAGCTTGCGGCTGGCGATTACGAGATTCGCGCCCGCCGCGGCGAACCCAAGCGCCATCGCGTGACCGATACCGCGGCTGCCGCCGGTGATTACCACTACCTTGCCGGTGAAATCGTACGCCGCTGTCGCTGTCGCCATCAGACTATGGCTCCATCTATATCTATGCGATCCATTGCGGGCGCGTGCGCAACTCGTCGCTGAGATCGGGTTTGCGAACCTCGGCCGAGCCGCCGGTGGTGCTCGACGCTCCTTCGTAGCGTCTGAGTTCGAGTTTCGCGATCTGATTGCGATGGACTTCGTCGGGACCGTCGGCAAGGCGCAACACCCGCGCGGTGGCGTACGCGTAAGCGAGGCCATAATCCTCGGTTACGCCCGCCGCGCCGAACGCCTGGATCGCCCAGTCGATCACTTTGCACGCCATATTAGGCGCCGCGACTTTGATCATCGCGATCTCGGCGCGCGCCTCCTTGTTGCCGTATTTGTCCATCATATACGCGGCCTTCAGCGTCAACAGCCGCACCTGTTCGATCGCGATACGGGCCTCCGCGATACGCTCCTGGGTGACCCCGTGCTCGGCCAGCGTCTTGCCGAAGGGAGTGCGGCTTTTCGCGCGGCGGCACATCCGCTCCAGCGCGCGCTCGGCAAGACCGATAAGCCGCATGCAATGATGGATACGGCCCGGCCCGAGCCGCCCCTGCGCGATCTCGAATCCGCGCCCCTCGCCCAGCAGCAGATTTTGCGCCGGCACGCGGACGCTGTCGAAGATCACTTCGGCGTGGCCGTGCGGCGCTTCGTCGTAGCCGAACACCGGCAGGATTCGCTTTATCTTGACGCCGGGACTTGGCACCGGAACCAGGATTTGCGATTGCTGCCGATGGATACTCGGATTCTTGGGGTCGCTCTTGCCCATCACGATCATGATGCGGCAGTTCGGATGCAGCACGCCGGACGTAAACCATTTGCGCCCGCTGATTACGTAGTCGTCGCCCTCGCGGCGGATACTCGCCGTAACGTTGGTAGCATCCGAAGACGCGACTTCAATCTCAGTCATGGCGAAAGCCGAGCGTATTTTGCCCGCGAGCAGCGGATCGAGCCAATCCTTCTTCTGCGCCGGACTGCCGTATCGGACCAGCACCTCCATGTTGCCGGTATCGGGCGCCGAGCAGTTGAAGACTTCGGGCGCGAACGGCGAGCGGCCCATCACCTCGCAGATCGGCGCGTATTCGAGGTTGGTGAGCCCGGCGCCGTAATCGCTCTCGGGCAGGAACAGATTCCACAGGCCGGCCGATTGCGCCTTCGCTTTCAACGTCTCCATCATCGGGATCGGCTGCCATCGATCGCGGCTGCCGGCGATCTGCGCGAACATCTCTTCTTCATTCGGATAGATATTATCCTGCATGAAGCGGTCGACCTTGCCGCGCAACTCTTTGACCTTGTCTGAGTATTCGAAATCCATCTCAGATATTCCTGCCTTTCTCAAACTGGAATTGAGTTGATATCATTGTTTAGCCATCGAGCCGCCGGTTGCGACTGCGTATGTATACTCAGTCCCGATCATAGCTTGAGCATATGCGCGATATGGCCAAGCTCGGGAATCAGCAGCTTTTCGAGCGCAAGGCGGCAGGCGTCGGGCGAGCCGGGTATCGACACCACCAGCTTGCCCGCTCGAACGCCGGCCGTGGCGCGGCTTAGAAAGGCCGCCGACCCGATTTCCTGATACGATAACACCCGGAACAGCTCGCCGAAGCCCGGCAGCTCCTTGTCCAGCACCGATTGCACCGCCTCGAAGGTCGAATCGCGCGCCGTGATACCGGTGCCGCCGTTGATTACCACCGCGTCGAGGTCCGCCACGTGACTTTTGATCGCCGCGGCAATCAGCGCCGGATCATCGCGAATTATTTCGTAGTACGCGATTTCGTGGCCCGCCGCTTCGAGCAGAGCCTTGACGATGCGTCCGCTGTCGTCGGTTTCGGGCGTGCGGGTATCGCTGGCGGTGATCACCCCCATCCTGAGGCGGGAGCGCGGGGTCTTGCGATGCTCGTGAACAGACACTGGGCGGAACTTACAACGCTTCGCGGCCGGTTGTCGAAGGCTCGCCCGGGTTCAGCGCAGGCGCAGATTGAACGCTTGCCGGCCCTTCTCGCCGGGGCGCACCTCGAATTGAACCTCGATGCCTTCGCGCAAGTCCTCGAAATAGACCTTGGGCGAAAGCCGCGAGCGATGGAAGAAAACTTCGTCGAGGCCGTCGTCGGGGGTGATAAAGCCGAAGCCTTTGTCCTTGAACACCTTCTTGATCGTGCCGAACACGGAAATAACCTCCCAGCACCTGGCGCTGAAGCCTGGTCTTGACGAGCCTTACGCGTCAGCGGCGATATGTAAAGAGCAATTTTGGCGGCGCGGATGGCGATCGGCCCGTCGGCCAGAGGTGAAGCTTGCTCAAGGCAGTGACGCTTAAAGAAATCGAGCGGATTTTCTCGGTGACCGAACCGATGGGGCTGTCGCGCGAGGCGGTGATAATTCCGCTGCGCACCGAAAATCCGGGGAAGGTCAGCCTGCGGCGCGACGGCAAGCTCGAAATCGTGGTTGATCGCGACCAGGATTTCGAGGAGTGGCTTACGGGGTTGCGGGCTCGGATTGAGGCGCTGATGAATCCTCAATCGGACTGAGCTCGGCCAACACTTCGCCCGCGTCAACCATCTGCCCCAGCGTCACGCGGATCTTGCTCACCATCGCCGCGCCTTCCGCGCTGATCTCTGTCTCCATCTTCATCGCTTCCAGAACGATTACCGTCTCGCCCGCCTTGATAGCGTCGCCCTCGGCCACCAGAATTTTGAGCACCTTGCCCGGCATCGGCGACTCCAGCTCGGGCCTCGCCGCGCCGCCGCGAGCGCCGGCCCGCCGCGCCACGACCGGCTTGAACTCGAAACCGCGAGGGCCGACCGTCACCAGGATCGAGTCGCCGCGGCGCGCTCCCGCGATCCGGTATTGACGGCCGCCGAGCTTCAGCATCGCGCTGCCGTCGGGCAGGCGCTCGAATTGCGCGCTGACCTCACGCTCGCCGATTCGCGCCTTGATATCCGGGCCGGTGCGAGCGACCAGTTCGACCTCCGCTTCGTGCCGATCGCCGACGCGCTGAATTTTCATCGGCGCCCTCCCAATCGAAAATCGCCGAGCAGCGTCCACGGCGATCGCGGCGCACTCGACGCCGCAAGTCCCGCTGCGGCCCCTGCAGCCGCAGCCGCGCCGCCATCGGCGCTACCGAGCGCGCGATCAGCCACCATAGCGGCGGCGATTAACGCGGCGTCGTCGGCCTCGGCGGCGGCGCCGCCATGCCCATGCGGAAAGTTCTCTTCGATAAAATGGGTCGACAGGTCGGCACGCCCAAACGCCTCGCTCGCCACGATTTCGCGCAGGAAGGCCGCCGTGTTGGTCACGCCCAGCAGCGCGAACTCGTCGAGCGCCAGGATCGAGCGCCGGCGCGCCTGCTCGCGATCCTCGCCGAAGCAGATCAGCTTGGCGAGCAGGCTGTCATAGTGGGCGCTGATTTCGACTCCCGGGCCGAGGAAGGTGTCGAATCGCACGCCGGGGCCGCCCGGCTGGCGGATATACAGCACCCTGCCCGTCGCGGGACGAAAATCATGCTCGGCGTCTTCGGCGCAGATACGGCACTCGATCGCATGGCCGCGCGGCGCCGAAGGATCGAGGGCCGGATAGCCGGCGGCGAGCTTGAGCTGTTCGCATACCAAGTCGCAGCCGAAACGAATTTCCGTAATCGGATGTTCGACCTGGAGGCGCGCGTTCACTTCGAGGAAGTAGAAGTTCTCGCCGTCGAGCAAAAACTCGACGGTGCCGGCGCCGCGATAGCCCACGGCGCTCGCTAGACGAATCGCGGCTTCCAGCATTCGTGCGCGCAGCCGCTCGTTGACCGCCGGCGACGGCGACTCCTCGATAATTTTCTGATGGCGGCGCTGGATCGAGCATTCGCGCTCGCCCAGCGCGACGATCTTGCCGTAGCGATCGCCCAGCAACTGCACCTCGATATGGCGCGGCCGGGCCAGATACTTTTCCAGAAAGACGCGGCCGTCACCGAAGGCCGCTTCGGCCTCGCGCGACGCGGCCCCGAGCGCCGCTTCGAGGTCGGCCTCGCGCTCGACGATTCGCATCCCGCGCCCGCCGCCGCCCGCCGACGCCTTCACCAGAATCGGCAGGCCCGCTTCGCGGGCAAAAGCGGTCGCCGAGGCCAGGTCGGCGGCCTCGCTGCCCGGCACTACCGGCACTCCGGCCTTGATCGCGACCCGGCGCGCCGCGACCTTGTCGCCAATCGCCGCCATCGCCTCGGCCGGAGGCCCGACGAAGGTGAGGCCGGCCTCAGCCACCGCGCGCGCGAACTCGGGGCGCTCGGAAAGGAAGCCGTAGCCGGGATGAATCGCGTCGGCGCCGCTCGCCCTGGCGGCTTCCAGAATCGCGGCGATATTGAGATAGCTCTGCGCCGCCGGGGCGGGCCCGATCGGCCGCGCCTCGTCGGCCTCGGCCACGTGCGCCATCGCGGCGTCGGCTTCGGAAAACACCGCAACCGTCTTCAGCCCCATCACGCGCGCGCTGCGGATAATCCTGAGCGCAATCTCGCCCCGATTGGCGACCAGCAGCTTCTTGAGTGCCACGGTCTTCATTGCTCACCGAGCCTACCATACACGCGGCGCGCGACAACGCCCCGCGGAGATTGAAACCGCGGCGCACTTGGGTTATTGCGAACCCGACGGGCGCGCTCGCGCGCGATGCCGAAACCACACACCAGAGGATGAGTGAAATTATGACTCGCTACTTTGAAGATTACGCTCCCGGCCAGGTCTATAAACATTGGCCCGGCCGCACCATCACCGATTTCGACGACACCTGGTTCACCCTGATGACGTTGAACACCAATCCGCTCCACTTCGACGCCAACTTCGCCTCGAAGAGCCAGCACGGCCAGTGCCTGGTCAACGGCCTGCTGGTAATTTCGCTGGTGGCCGGCATGAGCGTCCGCGATATGAGCGAAAGCTGTATCGCCAACCTCGAGTACGAATCGATCCGCCATGTCGCGCCGACCTTTCACGGCGACACCATCTATGCCGAGAGCAAGGTGCTCGAAGTCACGCCCTCCAAGACCAAGTCCGACCGGGGCGTAGTCTATATCGAGACCCGCGGCATCAATCAACGCGGCGAGGACGTGCTGATCCTGCGGCGCAAGATTCTGCATCCGCGGCGCCCGGCCTAGCGTCGAGCCCACAGAGCGGCGGTCATGCTCTGACCGCCGCTACCTACCCGGGTGGCGCCGATGTGCTCGGGCCCCAGCAGCACGAGCGTCGGCCGCCGGCGTGAACCACATCCGGGACAACATACCGCCTCGAGGTCCCGGATGCGGGACGCGCGAAATTTTTTTTCAAAAAATTTTCATTCTGGGTGGCGAAACGATTTGATCGCGGTTGCAAATTCATTATGGTGAAAACTGGCGCGCGCCTTCTTCGAAACCATCAGAGCGAGCGCAGTGTCCGACAAATCTGGATGAAGGGATTTTATGAAGGAGCCTTAGGGTAGAATGACGCAGTCCTCTGTTCGCACCGTTTATGATTTCCCCGTCGCTGGCCACCTCTGCAGCGACGGTACGGTCCGCTACACCAAGCTCGTCAGGCGTCCTGGCGTCGAGCGTCCGCAAGGAACGTGCTCGCACTGCCAGTTGGCTTTCGAGTACCAAAAGCCCAAGCCTTCGCCAGTTAAACACTCCGAAGGCGGCACTACTCATTTTTAGATCGAGCGGCGCGAGCGCGCGCCGCGCGCGCATTGCGCAGCCTATAGCCTCCGATGGCGGCTGAATAGCCCGTTCCGTCCGGGTCGCTGTGGTTGTGTGCCCGCGGCGGTCGATTCGGCGCGCGCTCACTCGGTCGGCATCAGATCGGGACTATAGGACGGGGCTGCGGGCGGCTGGTCTCCCGGTGGTCCGGCTTCGCGCACCAGTTCGAGAACCTGCCCCCGATAGAAGCGCTCGGTCGTGCCTCCCAGGTATCGCCAGCTCTGGCCGGGATCGAACCACTCGTAGAATTTGGGCAGGAACGGCGCCGCCAGAAGGGTCAACCATCCGAGATCCGGCCGCACCCTTATCCTGACGAGGCTCCCCGTATAGGGAGGCCATCGCTTCTCGCTCGAATTGGCGCTCGCGTCGAGCTCCACGATTCGCGGTTTGGGGCCGCAGGTAAAGAGGTGAAACTTGATCCCGTTGCTCGTGCCGTGGCGCAAGGCATATTCGATCGGTATCAGCGCCGTCGCGCCGGCATAGGTGTCGCGCGGAAAGCTGAGCATCTCGGTCACGGTCGTCCTTGAGCCGTCCTGATACCAGTCGCAGGAAGCGATGCCCGACTTGAAATCGGCCTGGACCGTCATCCGCAGCCGGCCGTCGGCGAGAAAGAAGATATGGCTGAACTTCGCCAGCGCCGGTATTTCTTCGGGCGTGCTGAACACGATACGGTCGCGTTCGACGTCGGATTCGCCGTCGAGAAAGCGGGCCTCGCCGCGAATTTCGGCGCCGCCAGGAACGGCGGCTAGTTCGTAATGACTGTGGCCCAGAATCTGTTTGCGGCCGGGACTGTAGATCGTGAGATCGACTGGCTTAAGGGCGTACCAGGTCTGCGCGCGGGCGAGGCCGTCGGGGCAGTTGATAGCACATAGCACTATCGACAACAGCAACAGCCGCGAGGGCCGCCAGGCGTTTCGACCACCGAGCATTCAAAGGCCGTCGCAATTGTCGATGTTTGATGCCGCCAGGGCAAGAGCGCGAACTATCCCCATCGCGAGGTCCATTCCGATTGCAACCGCGCGCCTCGCCCCCTCGGATGCGCGTCGTGCGCTCGCGTCTTCAGCCAAAGGCTGGCGGCTATCCTGAATATCACTTTTGTTAATGCAATTCATGCACGGGCAGCGCCAGGCCGTCTTTTATCTGGACAGTGGCCGATGATAGATTGGGGTGCCTAATTCCCAAGCAAGAACTTGGAAGCTTCTGGAATCTTGCTGCGATGACAGTGGACGAAAAAAGAATCCTGGTGGTCGAAGACGACCCAGCAACGCGGCAGGCTTGGTACGAGCTGATTACTTCGTGGGGATTCAGGGTTGCCACTGCCAGGGACGGCCAGGAAGGGCTCGAGATGGTCCACGGCTTCGAGCCTAACATCGTGCTGTCGGACCTCAAGATGCGGCACAAGGATGGTCTCGCGCTGCTGCGCGAGCTGCGCGAAAGCGGCCTCAATATCCCGACGATTATTATTTCCGGCGAAGGCGACATTCCCGAAGCGGTGCAGGCGATCAAGCTCGGCGCTTACGACTATCTGCGCAAGCCGATCGATCCGCAGCAACTGCGGGTGCTGCTCAAGAATCTCACCGAGCATCTCAACGTCAGCGCCGAGAACGTGCTCTTGCGCCGCCGCCTGATCGGAACCGGCGAACTGGGACCGATGGTCGGCCAATCGCTGGCGATACGGCGAGTGATGAGCCTGATCGAGCAGGTCGCACCGTCGGGAGCCGCAGTGGTAATCACCGGCGAAAGCGGCACCGGCAAAGAACTCGCGGCGCGAACCGTCCATCACCTCTCGCCGCGGCGCAACTCTCCCTATATCGCCGTCAACTGCGCCGCGATTCCCGAGACCCTGATGGAGAGCGAGCTGTTCGGTCACGAGCGCGGAGCATTCACCGGCGCCGATCGGCGGCGGGAAGGATGCTTCGAGCTGGCCAACGGCGGCACCCTGATGCTCGACGAGATCACCGAGATGAAGATCGAGCTGCAGGCCAAGCTGTTGCGGGTGATCGAAGAAAAAACCCTGCGCCGCGTTGGCGGCAGCAGCGAAATTCCGCTCGACGTGCGCGTGCTGGCGGCGTCGAATCAGCCGCTGGCACAGGCGATCCGCGCCGGCAAGCTGCGCGAGGATCTGTTTTACCGGCTCAACGTTTTTTCGATCGAGCTGCCGCCGCTGCGGCAACGGATCGAGGACATCGAGCCCCTGGTCAAGCATTTCGTCCATGAGCTTGGCGGCCATACTCGCAACCGCGTAACCGGCGTCGATCACGATTGCCTGGAGGCGCTCAAAGCCTACCCCTGGCCCGGCAACGTGCGCCAGTTGCGCAACGTAATCGAGCGCGCGCTGATACTCAGCAATGGCCCGCTAATCACGGTCGCCGATCTGGGGCCCGAGTTCAGGCCCGGCGGCCCGCGCGACCTCGGCTTCCAGGTGCGAGTGGGCTCTTCGCTGGACGACGTCGAGCGCACGCTGATCTATAAGACCGTCGAATTCACCGGCGGCAACAAGACGCGCGCCGCGGAAATCCTCGGCGTGAGCATCAAAACTCTTTACAATCGGCTCGAACGTTACGAGGCCAAGGAAAAAGAATCCGATTCGGTCTAGCGCACAACGCCCGCCGTCATGAGGCTTAACGCCAAGCTGGTAAGCAGCTTTCTGCTGCTCCTTGTCGTGGCGATCATCGCTATGAGCGCGATCGAGGCTGACCGCGCTCTGGATCTGATGGTGGGTGAGCTGGCCACCTCCGGCGATCTAATCGCCAAGCAGGTCTTCGAGCAGATGCGGGCGGTTCTGGCGCGTTCGGGCGGCAAGGATCCGGCGGCGGCGTTGCGCCGCGATGCCAGCTTGCAAACCCTGCTCGATTCCTCGCTCGCTTTCGGTCAAACGATCGTCAGCGTCGAAGTGATTGACCCCAACGGCAACGTTATCGTTGCCGCCGCTGGCCAGCCCGAGCAACACCAGTCGAAGCCGATGACGCCGATTGAAACGATTCAGCGCGCCAGGGCGTCGCGGATACCTTTGCGGCCGGTGCCTGAACTCTGGAAAGACCAGGTCTACGGCATCGACCGCCCGGTCGAGATTAACGGCAAGCGCTTCGCCACCATCGAGGTCGGCGTTTCGACGGCCCTAATCGGCAATAAAGTTCATCGCATGGCGCGGGCGATGCTCGGCGCGCTGGTCGCGATCGTCTTCCTCTGCGCCTTGATCGTCACCCTGCTGGGCAACTACCTGTTGAGCCCGGTCAAAGCGATCACGAGCGGCGTCGAACAACTCGCCAGCGGCGAGGTCGGCGACGAGGTCAAGCTCGAGGTTCCCGGCCGTGACGAACTGAGCACGCTGGCTGACAAGTTCAATCAGCTTTCACAACGCGTGCGCAGCGATCGTGCCCGATGGGAAAGCGAGCGCGGCCATTTGTTTAATGCCTTCCGTTCGACCAACGACGCGGTGCTGCTGCTGGACGGTAAAGGTTCGGTGCTGTTTGCCAATCCCGAGGCGCAACGGCGCCTGGGGCTGCGCGGTGGCGCGGTCGAAGGCAAATCGCTCGGCCTGCTGCTGGGCAACAGCCATACGCTGGTGCGGATGTCCGAAGCGGCGCTCGCCGCGGGAACCGGAGCCCACGACGTCGCGGTCGAACTGAATAACAATGGATCTGCTGCGACCCGTTATCTGGTTTCGATCCTGCCGCTTGGTCAGGGTCCTGAGGCCGTGGGATTGCTGATCATGATGCGGGATCTGGCACCGATGCGCGAGCTGGCGAAGGTGGTCGATTACTCCAGCCGCCTGGCGCGGCTCGGGGGACTGATCTCGGGCGTCGCCCATCAGATCCGCAACCCGCTCAACACGATGACCCTGCAACTCGAGTTGCTGCGCCAGGACGCCGAGAGCGGCCGGCCGGGCAGCGAAAGAATCGACGGCATCCGCGCCGAAATCCGCCGCCTCGACCAGGCTATCGACGCCCTGCTGCGCTTCATGCGTCCCGGAAGGCTCGACCGGCGCGAGCTCGCGCTCAACGATTTGCTGACCGAGATCGGCCGCCGCGTAGTCCGACCCAACATAAGCGTAAGCTACCAACTCGCTGCGGACTTGCCGCAGATCACCGCCGATAAGGGCCTTCTCCAGGAAGCCATCAAGGCCGTGGTCGAGAATGCGGTGCAATCGATGCCCAATGGCGGAACCGTGACGATTGGCAGCGGCCTGTCTGGGGACGGTTTCGTCGAAGCGACCGTCGCCGACCAGGGGCCGGGTATCGCTGCCGAAAATCTCGACCACATTTTTAACCTCTATTTCACGACCAAGGATGGCGGCAGCGGCGTGGGTTTATCGCTCGCGCTGCGCGCGATCGATCTTCATCACGGAACGATCAATGTTCAATCGAAGGTCGGCGTAGGCTCGACTTTCACCATCCGCCTGCCGATAGACCATGAGGCGGTAGACTTGCCTTCACAGCCCGAGCGCGACTAAATGTCGGGGGCGATGAGCCCCCACCGACGGCCTAAACCCGCTTTCGCATCCCTTTTGCTGGGTCTGGTAATTGGCGCCATGTGGGGGATGGGCGGATGCGGTGGAATCGCGCCTTCCAACTGGTTCGCCGAACCGACGCCGGAGCCCACGCCCACCGTCGAGCCGACCCCGACGTCTACCATCACTCCCACCGCGACTCCAACTCCCGTCAAGCACCCTCGCCACGCCGCGCGAAAGGGCAAAACCAAGAAAGGCCAGCCGGCGATCGCTCTCGGATCGACGACTGAGGCGAGCCCTACCCCTGAGCCTACCGCGACATCTGATTCGATGACGCTGACGCCCGCCGTGAGTATCGCGGAGCGCGCCGAGCAACGACGCCGCGGGCTGCAACTTATCGACACGGCGAGCACCATGATCGACGGAATTGATCGCAGCAAGCTCGATGCGCGCGACGGCGACGATTACGACCGAGTCCGCGACTTCATTCGCGACGCGCTAGATCGCATGAAGCAGGAAGACTACCTGGCGGCCGAAAGCCTGGCGCGCAAGGCCTCGCTCCTGGCCGAGCAACTCACGTCACGCGTCTCCTCCGCACCGGGCCGCTAACGCCCCGGCATGGGCGATAGCGCCGTCAACTTACTTCTCGTCGTGCGGACTGAAGAGCTTGGCAAACGCGTCCGCTGAGGCGGGTGGGCGCTTGGCGGCTTCCAGATTCTCGGCTACATGACGCGCCGATTTCATTCCCACCAAAGCAACGTCTACCCCTGGCGTCGAACGAACGAACTGGATCGCACGCTGGGCGTCGGTAGCTAATCCTTCCATCGCCGCGCCCACGATATCGGGGAGCCTGGCGGCCAATCGCCCCTGCAGAATCGACGCGCTGGCCCATACCGCGACTCCCATCCGCGTCGCCGCGTCGAGGATCGACCCCTGACCACCGTTCACGGCCTGATTCGAATGCGTCAGCGCCTCGGGCATCGCGAGATTGTACGGGAGCTGGATCACCTTGAAATGATGTTCTGGGCCCGCGACCGCCGTCGCGATACCAACCAGTTCCTGCAACGACAGGTAATCCTTGCCCTTGGGATCGCCGCGAAAGCCATTCCAGGTTGCCGTTCCGTAAGCCGCGATCTTTCCTTCGGCGACCTTGCGCTCGAACAACTCGAACGCCATCCGCACACGACGGTTGAACTCCTCGCGGCCCACCACCGGCAACTGCGCCTCGGGATTATGCAGGAAATAGACGTCGATCGTTTCGAGGCCCAGATTCGCGCGGCTGACCTCGATCATCGTCTCCAGATACTTCGGCGCCATGCAATGAGAGTCTTCAACCAGCTCGCCGCTCTTGATGATCCCGGTCTTGACGTAAGTTTCGTCGAACCAGGCGCGAGGATTGGGCGGCACCTCGCCGTCGAACGTGATGTAGCCGCCCTTGGTGGCGACTATCACCTCTTCGCGCTTGATTTGACCGCCGGCGACCAGCCGCGCGATCGCTCGTCCGACGGCGCGTTCGCTGCGCTGGAAACGATAGTTGACTGCGGTGTCGATCGCGTTGATACCGCCTTGGAGCGCGGCTTGAATCGCCTCTTCGTAATTCTGGTCGGTCTGCTCGTCGCTTTCCCCCAGATAAGTCCCGATTCCAATCGACGACCCGGTCAATCCAAGCATCGGCCGAAAATGCGACGGTAATTCAGCGAAGCGGCGTGCGTAGGCCGACGTTGCCTCGGCGGTGGCGCGATTTCCCAGCATTGTGCCTCGTTACAGATTGATTACAGAGTGCTTACGACTAGCGCAAATTTCGCCTGGACAGTGCGATCTTTCCAGAAACCGGCCTCGCCCGAAAGAAGAAACAGCCTGTCGAGACACAACCATTGTTATCGATTGGCGCTGACATTGACTTTGCGGTATCCGACGCCTTAGAATAAAACGGTTTTCCCAAAATTCTCGGCGCCGGTGTCGATTGGCATTGTTCGCTGTTCATCGCTTAAGGAGATCTCGCCATTATGTTAAGGCGCGATAAAACAAATTACGTTATTCAATCCGTCGCCCACTCGCTCGATGTGCTCGAACAATTCTCCGACGTCGACGAACTTGGCGTCACCGAGCTCTCGAAACGTCTCAAGCTGCACAAGAACAATGTCTTTCGCATCCTCGCGACCCTGCAAGCCCGCGGCTATATCGAACAAAACCGGGCCACCGAGAATTATCGCCTCGGCATACGATGCCTTCATCTCGGCCGCAGCTACATAAATCATATGGGCCTGGTCAAACAGGCGCGCCCGATCCTCGCCGAAGTTGCGCGCAAGTGCCGCGAGAGTGCCTTCGTCGCTATCGCCCGCAAGGAGGGCGTGGTTCCGCTCGAAGTCGCCGAACCCGAGGATCGCGCGGTCAGGATCAGGCCGCCGATCGGCGAGCCGCTGCCATTGCACTGCACCGCGGTGGGCAAAACTTATCTCGCCTTCGAGACCGACGAGCAACTGAAATTGGCGATGCCCGAACAATTGGCGCGTTACACCGACCGCACTATCGTCGATCGCGC
This sequence comes from Binataceae bacterium (SeqCode), assembly GCA_050010455.1. GTDB lineage: Bacteria > Desulfobacterota > Binatia > Binatales > Binataceae > DATJOQ01. The sequence continues at coordinate 24,305 of JBEKLA010000031.1, forward strand.
CCTGCTGCTCGAACAACTCGGCACCGTCGCCAGCACCGGCTATGCCGTCGATAGCGGCGAATTCTTCGAAGATGTTTCCTCGATAGCCGTCCCGATCCGCGACTACACTCGCTTGGTGGTCGGATCGCTGGCGGTGGCCGGACCGGCCTATCGCCTTTCCAGCGAACGCATCAGCGGCGAGATCGCGCCTCTGATTCTGGAAGCGGGCCGGGAGCTTTGCACGCGACTAGGCTATAACGAATAGCCTCGCTCGCGCGGGCGTCTCTGATCGCGACATCGTTGGCGAGCGATCGCGGGCCGTCCCAGCATTCGGATGGCTTCTAATTCGCTCGGGCAAGCATCAGCTTGGGTTGACTAAACCAAGCGGCGATTGTTACTTTCCCACCGCGAGCCCGCGCGCCGTCGTTCCGTGTTTTTTCCGCCGTGCGCGTTTGAGACTGGATGTCGATTCCTGACGACTCGCGATTAGGCAAACTTTTCGAGGAGTGAACGGTGTGAAGATTTTGGTTCCAACCAAGCGCGTCCCCGATCCCGAAACCACGATCCGCATTCTTCCCGACGGCTCGGGTATCGCCACTGACAATGTTAAGTGGGTGATAAACCCCTTCGACGAGATCGCCATCGAGGAGGCGCTGCGAATCAAGGAGAAGCAGGGCTCCGGCGAAGTGGTGCTGGTCGCGGTCGGCCAGAAGACCTGGCAGGAACAGTTGCGTACCGGGCTCGCGATGGGCGCCGACCGCGCCATCCTGGTGGTCGCCGATAAGCCGCTCGACACCCTGGCTATCGCGCGGGTGCTGGCGAAAATCGCGTCCGACGAGAAACCCGACCTGGTGATACTGGGCAAGCAGGCGATCGACGACGATTCCAATCAGGTCGGCCAGATGCTGGCCGAAACCTTGGGATGGCCGCAAGCGACGTTCGCTTCGAAAGTTGAACTCGCCGCCACCAAGTGCACCGTGACCCGCGAAGTCGACGGCGGCCTCGAAACTATCGCATTCCCGCTGCCTGCGGTCGTCAGCGCCGACCTGCGCCTCAACGAGCCTCGCTACGCCTCGCTGCCGGGAATCATGAAGGCGCGCAAGAAGGAGCTGAAAGAGATCGCGGCCGATAGCCTGGGCCTCGACCTGACTCCGCGGTTGGCGATCAAGGTTTTGAAAGCGCCGCCGAAGCGTCAAGGCGGACGCAAGGTCGAGTCGGTTCAGGATCTGGTGAAGCTCCTTCACGACGAGGCCAAAATTATCTGACTTTCAGGCCCGGGCGGCCGTTAACCGAATCCGCCTGGGCCGCTCGCGAATTATCGGGAGAGAATCGAAATGGGTGACGTTTTAGTTTTCGCCGAATATCAGCATCAGCATTTCCCCAAGTCGACCCTGGTCGCGATCTGCGCCGGGTTGCAACTCGCCTCCAAACGCGGCGGCAAATGTATCGCCGTGGTCGTCGGCGAAGGAGTCGACAAGCTCGCCGCCGATATCGCCACCTATGGCGTCGCCAAGGTGATCGCAGTCGAGGGCGCGGGGCTCAAGAACTACCTCGCGGACGCACACGCGCAGGCGCTGGCCCAAATCGTCAAGAGCACCGGTGCCGAAACCGTGCTCGCGACCGCAACCGCGATGGGCAAGGACCTGATGCCGCGGTTGGCGGCGCGCCTGGGCGTCGCGATGGCTTCGGAAGTGGTCACGTTCGGCGACGACGGCACGTTCATCCGGCCGATGTACGCCGGCAACGCGCTGGCGACGGTCGAGCTTACCGGCCCGATCAAGGTGGTGACGCTGCGCGCGACCGCCTTCGACTCGGCCAAGCCGGCCGGCGCCGCCGCGCCCGTCGAGAAGGTCGCCGCCCAGCTCGACGCGGCGTCGCTCAAGATGGAATTCGTATCGTTCGCCGAGACCAAGAGCGATCGTCCGCAACTGACCGAAGCGCGGATCGTGGTCTCGGGCGGCCGCGGGCTTAAATCCGGTGACAACTTCAAGACTGTGCTCGAGCCGCTGGTCGACGAGCTGGGCGCCGCGATGGGCGCGAGCCGCGCCGCGGTCGACGCCGGTTTCGTCCCCAACGATCTCCAGGTCGGCCAGACCGGAAAAGTGGTCGCGCCGGAACTCTATGTCGCGGTCGGTATCTCGGGCGCGATCCAGCATCTGGCCGGCATGAAGGATTCGAAGGTGATCGTCGCGATCAACAAGGACGAAGAGGCGCCAATCTTCACCGTCGCCGATTACGGCCTGGTCGCCGATCTGTTCAAGGCGGTGCCCGAACTGGCGCAAGAGGTCAAGAAGCTCAAACATTCCTGAGCGGCGCCGCCGCTCTCTGGGCGGTCGCTCACAAACAGCTACCAGGCGTCGCGTCGCGGCGGCTGCGCCCACGCCGCTGGGGCAGGCAAGGTCAGGGATGCTGGTCTGACGCCGAATCGGTCGGGTGACGGCGAGGCGTCGGACGCGTACGAGGCGTCGGGCGCACAATCAGATGCGATGCGGAGTCAATGCAGACCGTGCGCATCGTGCGCGGCTCTTCCGGCGTGAAGGGGCACACCCGAAAATCTCCGAACACATCGTGGTCCGGATCGACTAGCTTGGCGACATTCGGTGGCATCGGGGGACCGGGCCGCAGCGTGTGAAATGGAGGGCAAACGTCGGGTGCATAGCAAACACCGAGAAGCCGTTTCGTACCAACCGGCCATAGGTAGAGCCTCATATTTGCGTAGATGCGCAACCGGCCATGCACCTCGTAGCAGGCGGCCACCACCCGTTTATCAGTCGCGCAAGAGCTGTCGGCGGCGCTCGCCGCGGTGTTAAGGCCGCATAGGATAGCAAGCGCAAAAAGCGCTGAACGCACGCTCATCCGCCCTGCCTTTCAAGCTGTCGGCAGCACGTAGCAGTTCGACACAACAAGCCTCTGACTTCAGCGTCTTGGCGTTAGCACAAGCTGGCTTAAATTAAATTTGATGTATCGATGACTTTCCAGGTCTCGGTCCCTGGCCACGATAACCTTCACCGTAACGTCGAATGGTGGCTGGTGCTGTCGCTTCTCCACTGTCATGAAGTCACGAAAGTAGCTGAGCTGGGACGCGCGGTAAAATCTCGCCACGCCAACGATAATGTGCGCGTCCACTGTGGCCCGTTGGCCTGAACCGTTATCAACCTTGATGCTCCAGAGGTACGGTATGTTCAACGATACGACGCCGCCACCGGCTACCGTACAGACAAATCCGAACACGCTCTCTTGATTACCCAGGGTAAAGGTGGGCAGCGAAACTGTGTAACGCTCCCCCGGCTCATCCTGTGCACGCGGGCTCGGCACGACCGCGAAGAAGGCGGCAGCGAGCACAAGCAAAAATGCCGCTTTCAAACTGCGTCCTCTCCGAACCCGACGCATAGTTCATTCTGGCGAAACGGGAAGTCTCACGGTGACTGGTATAAGGTCGGACTCATTGCCGGAGAGAAATCTCATGACTGCGGGCGTCAAATCAATGATTCTGCCGCCAACGTACGGTCCCCTGTCATTGATCCTGACTACTGCGCTTCTGGTTATGTTCTCGCCGGGGCGTTGGTAGCTAACTTCGGCCAATGTCCCTAGTGCTATCGGCTTCCTCATTGCCGCCGTGAACGAGTGTGGATCGAAAAGCTCGCCGCTTGAAGTCATGTAGCCCGGTAGATTGTACGTACTGGCCTTGCCGCCGGTAAAGGTGGTCACTCCGTTGGCCGTGGTGCCTCGAATCCCGTTAATGATTACGCTCTCATGCTGGGGCTCGCCGGCCGTGGTCCAGCGGCCGTGCGAGTCGCGCGGCTCGTCGGGATTGTAGTTGTACTTGAGCAGCCGGTCGGCCGCCGCCATCCGGTTTACCGCCGCGCCGTCCGCCAGCTCGGGCAATCCAAGCTGGAGCGCTCCGATCCGCGCCAGCGCCGCATTCCCGTCATCGAGCGCTTTGGCTATGGCGTCGAGCCGGCTCATGAGAGCATCGAGACCGAAATGGGTTACGTGTGCGGCCTCGAGGAGACGGGCGATCTCCGAGCGCGGCCGAGGCTTGTAGCTCTTGCGTCCGGCTGAATCAGTCTCGGCCCGGATCAGGGCGCAATCCGGTCCGATGAAGACTCCGTCGTCGTCGCAATAGATGCGGCGATTGCCTGGGCCGGGCTCACCGGCCTTGGTCAGTCTGACGAAGGAAAGGTCCATCAGGGTTCTCCGGAAAGGAGCATTAGCATACCTTCTGTATATTCAAGCGCGCGCTTGTCGATCAACCAAAATTTTCGGCCATCGACAGAACTAGGCCATCGTCGCCGGACGGTATGCCCCGTAGCACGGGTTTGCCGAGTGATGCCCGATTGATCTAAATGTGGCGTGCTCCGCGATGCCTGCGGAAGGTTCGCCCAGGCGCGCGCGGCGGAGACGCTGAAATGAATGAACAGATAACTCGCCAGATTCTGTGGAACGTGCCGACAGCGTTCGTCGTTATCATGTACGCGCTGCTGGTGCTGTTGATAGCCGCCTTCGTCTACGCCGGGATGTACTGGTATCGGCGGATTTCGCTCGGCACCGCGATCGATCGTTCCGACCAGCCGATGCGCCGCGCGATGCTCTCGCTGCGCGACGCTATCGGACAGGGCTACGTCGTCCGCGAATCGTCGGGCTGGATGCATTACAGCTTCTATGTCGCGTTCGTCGGCCTGCTGATCGGCACCACGATCGTGGCGATCAACAGCGACGTCCGCGACTTCGCCGCGATGCTCGGCGTTCCGCTCTACTTCTACTACGGCGATTTCTACCTGATCTTCAAAGCCGCGATGGACACCTGCTTCCTGATGCTGATCGGCGGCCTATTGGCGTCCGCGGCGCGCCGCTTCCTGCGCCAGCCCGGCGTGCTGGCCTCGCCGCCGGCCGACAAGCTGCTCGATAATCTCGAAAATCAGCTCGGTTACTGGTTCCCGCTGCTGATGCTGACGTTGGTCGCGATAACCGGCCTGATGCTCGAAGGCGCGCGCATCAACGCCAACCCGCCGGTGTTCGCCGAATGGGCGTACGCCGGCCGTATCATGGCCGCGATCGAGGGCGCGCTCGGCGCGGGCGTGCTTTTCCATCGATTCCTGTGGGCGATCCACGTGCTGTTCGTGTACGCGATGCTGTTCGCGATACCGTTCTCGAAGATCCGCCACATCCTGATCGCGCCGATCAATCTCTATTTCCGCAACCTCAAGCCGCGCGGACGCCTCGAACCGATCAAGGATTTCGAGACCGCCGAGACCTTCGGCGTTTCGCAGATCGAGCAATACACCTGGAAGCAGTTGCTCGACATGGCCGCCTGTCTCGAATGCGGGCGATGCACGATCAATTGCCCGACCGCCAGCACCGACAAGACGCTGAATCCCAAGTTCCTCGTGATCAGCCAGCGCGAGCATCTGCTCGATAAGGCGCCCGCGCTGCTCGCCGCTCGCGCGGCCACCAACGGCAACGGCAAAGCGGCCGAGGTCAACTACTCCGGCCCCGACATGATTGCCGAAGTCGCGACCGAGCCCGCCATCTGGGGATGCACCACTTGCGGATGGTGCGAAGAGGGATGCCCGGTCGGAATCGAGCACATCCAGCGCATCGTCGATATGCGCCGCAATCTGGTCCTGATGGAAAGCCGCTTCCCGCAGGAAGTGACCGGCGCCTTCAAGGGCATGGAAGTGCAGGGCAATCCGTGGGGACTCGGCCAGGAAAAGCGCGCCGATTGGGCCAAGGGCCTCGACATTCCCGTCATGGGCGAGATCGAAGACCCGAGCTCGATCGACGTTCTGTACTGGGTCGGATGCGCCGGCTCGTACGACGAGCGCGCTCAAAAAGTGAGCCGCGCCTTCGCCGCCCTGATGAAGCAGGCCGGGGTGCGCTTCGCGATCCTGGGCGTCGAGGAAACCTGCACCGGCGACACCGCGCGCCGGCTGGGCAACGAATATCTGTACGCCACGATGGTGGCGCAGAACGTCGAGACGCTGAATCGCTACAAGCCGCGGCGGATCGTCACCCAGTGCCCGCACTGCTTCCACAATCTCAAGAACGAGTATCCGGACTTCGGCGGCAACTATCAGGTAATCCACTCGGCCGAGTTTATCGCCGAGCTGATCGCGGCCGGCCGGCTCAAGCCCGACGTCGAAATCGCACAGCGCGTCACCTATCACGACCCCTGTTACATGGCGCGCCACAACCGGATGTGGGAAGGCGCGCGCTCCGCCATCGCGGCGCTGCCGGGCTCCAAGCTCACCGACATCGCGGAGAGCAAGAATCGCACGTTCTGCTGCGGCGCCGGCGGCGGAGGGTTCTGGAAGGAAGAGGAGCGCAAGGGCGAGCGCATCAACGAGCGCCGCTTCGAGATGATCAATCAGGCGTCGCCCGATACCATCGGCGTAGGATGCCCGTTCTGCATGACGATGGTCGAGGACGCGGTCAAAGGGCGCTCCCTCGAAGAGAGCATGCGCGTGCGCGATATTATCGAGATCGTCGCCGAATCCACCGGCGCGATTACTCGGTAGCGCCCCGCGTCGGCGTCAGCACCCTCACCCGCGCGTCACGACTCTTGCGACAAAAGCGCAAGAGTCGCGCCGCGCCGCCCTCTCCCGCGAAAGAGCGGGCGAGGGAATTTCAGGAAACCGCGCCCGCCCGGCCCGGCCAGACGCGCGGAGGACCGCGCGAGATCCTTCGACACGGCTCGCGTTCCCTTCGGCAGCCTCAGGGCTTCGGCTCACCGCCGGCTCAGGATGACGACCGAAGGCCTCTTCTTGTCATTCCGAGCGCAGGCTTGGCGGAGGCGAGGAATCCCGACTCTTATCCCCTCTCCCGCATCACGGCGGGAGAGGGCGAGGGTGAGGGCACCGCATCAGTGAGGCCGGACCAGTCCGCTAACGGCGCCGACTCCGAGCAGCGTCAGAATCCAGCAGACGACGACGTAAACAACTGACCCGAACTCAAAGATCCAATACCAGTGAACGGCTGAGTGTTTCTCGCGCAGATACCATTTCGACTTCTGGTGCAGATCGATGCCGGGCACGAAGAGATCTAATGCGTAAAGCGGCGCGTGGAACTTGGGATACCCTTCCGGCAACGACTTCGAGTCGTCCTTGTACGAATGGTAGGCGTCCTTCTCCGACGGCACCATCACGCGCGTCCACTCGGCCATGCAGAACATCCCCGTTCCAATGAGCCATACGATAAAGAGCAGCACGAACGCGCGCCAGGACTCGTAACCGTATTTGATTGTCTTGTCCAAGAGCCAGTTCTTCGCCTGGCTCAAGCGGCCGAGGCCTTCGCGTTTTCGCAATTCCTGCTGCTTCGCGATCGCGAGCTCGCGCGCTTCCTTCTCGTGCCCCATTTCCTTGAGGACTTTGATCAATTGTTCGTAGGGCTGCGGCCGGAAGTCCGGCTGAAGGCCGAGCCAACGGAGACGATCGCGGGCCCGACAGCGCGCGTTTCCTGCGAAGCGGCCGTAAACGAACCCGTCGAGGTAGAGCTTTCCGGAGTTGGGCCAGCTTTCTTCGTCGTCGATGAGTTCGCCGACTTGGGCGTAACCGAGATTCACTGGTCCGACTAGCGAGGAGGCCAATTCGCGCAAGAAGAACGTTGCAGCCACGGTTGCGCGATCCATGTTTAGCGCGAAGCCGTTGGCATTCTCGAAACTGCCGCCCGAGCAATCGAGCTGTCCGCCGATCTTGACGCCCAGAAGCCGCACCTCGCCGGTGGCCCGAAACCCCTCACTCAGGAACACGCCGCCAGCGACCGTGGCGCCGTCCGCATATAACGCATTCTCGAAGGTGCCGCCCGTGCAGTAGAGACTTCCCCCGATCTTGGCGCTCAGAAGCCGCACCTCACCCGTGGCGTGAAAGCCATTGCGGAGGAAGACGCTACCACGGGTATGGAGACCGTCAGCTCTGATTCCAGCAACGCGGCTTCCGTAGAGGCCGACCGAAAGCGCGTCGGCATCCATCAGGGTTATCGGATCGGCGATAAAGCAGTGAGCTAGAACGAGCGGGTGTGGGATCTTCGCGCCCTCGAAATCCAGCGGGCCGTCGATCTTTGCGCCGAAGATTCGAACGCCTTTGGCATGGACCTCCGGGTTATCGCCGACGGCAAGAGCATAGATAACCTCGGCCCGAATCGTGCGCTCGGGGCCCCAAGTGGTGCCGTTCGCAGGATCGTCGAATCCGTCCTTCTTGGTCGTGCGAGACCAAAGCTCCCCCTTCTTTACCTTTTCGACCAGCTCTTTTTCGGCGTCGGTGTAATCCGCAGGCAAAATCGATGGAGACATGGCTTTTCTCCGAAGGCGCAGCGATTTTGCCATCGCGAGGCTCGAAACGCCAACGCCCGCGCGGCGCGACTCTTGCGCTTTTTTCGCAAGAGTCGTGACGCGCGATTTTCGAGTTGATCGCGGCGATTCGAATTTGCTATCCGGGAGGCGATAAGAAGCCTGGCCCGATCGGGCCA
>JBEKLA010000032.1:0-24461 GCA_050010455.1 Binataceae bacterium (SeqCode)
TGGTGCGCGCCGCGACAGGCGAGGAAGTCACTGCCGAGGAGCTTGGCGGCGGCGACGTCCATACGCGCCTGTCGGGAGTCAGCGACCATCTGGCCGACGACGATACTCACGCGCTCCAGCTCGCGCGCACGATCTTCGAGAATCTGGGACCGCGCACCCTCGAGAAGCTCGATCAGGACGAGCCCGAAGAACCGCACTACGATCCGAACGAGATCTACGGCATCGTTCCGTTCGACGTGCGCAAGACTTACGACGTGCGCGAGCTCATCGCGCGCATAGTCGACGGCAGCCGGATGCACGAGTTCAAGCCTCGCTACGGAACGACGCTTGTGACCGGATTCGCGCGCCTGTACGGCTATCCGGTCGGCATCCTCGCCAACAACGGCGTCATCTTCAGCGAGTCGGCACTCAAGGGCACGCATTTCATCCAGCTATGCTGCCAGCGGCGCATCCCGCTGATCTTCCTGCAGAACATCACCGGCTTCATGGTCGGCAAACGCTACGAGCAGGGCGGCATCACCAAGGACGGCGCCAAGATGGTGCGTGCGGTCGCGGACGCCCAGGTGCCGAAGTTCACCGTGATCGTCGGCGCGTCGAACGGGGCCGGCAATTACGGAATGTGCGGGCGCGCGTACTCGCCGCGATTGTTGTTCATGTGGCCGAATGCGCGGATTTCGGTGATGGGCGGAGAGCAGGCGGCGAACACGTTGTTGCAGGTCAAGATGGAGCAGCTCGCCCGCCAGAAAATCAAGATGAGCGAGGCGGAGCAGGCCGAATTCATGCGCCCGGTGCTGGCTAGCTACGAACTCGAATCGAGCTGCTACTACTCGACCGCCCATCTATGGGATGACGGCGTGCTCGATCCGCTCGAGACCCGCGCGACGCTGGCGCTCGGCATCGCGACGTCGCTCAACGCGCCGATCCCGCGCGACATGAACTTCGGCGTCTTCCGATGGTAAGCGCTGCCCCTCGGATTGGCGTGACAGGTGGCCCAAAAACGGCAGCTCTGCTTGCAATCGCTATCGCTTTCTTCGCGGTCGTGCCGAGCCCGCGTGCACAGGATGAGCCGGGGGAGCGTTTCACAGTTTCGCTGCCCACCTTTACCCTGGGTAATCAAGAGAGCGTGTTCGGATTCGTCTGCACGGCAGTGGGCGGCGGCATCGTATCGTTGAACATACCGTACCTCTGGACCGTCAAGGTTGATAACGGTTCAGGCCAACGGGCCACAGTGGACGCGCACATTATCGTTGGCGTGGCGAGATTTTACCGCGCGTCCCAGCTCAGCTACTTTCGCGACTTCATGACAGTGGAGAAGCGACAGCACCAGCCGCGATTCGACGTTACGGTTAAGGTCATAGTGGCGACGGACCGAGACCTCGAAAGTCACCGATACATCAAGTTTAATTTAAGCCAGCTTGTGCTAACGCCAAGAGGCTGAAGTCAGAGGCTTGTTGTGTCGGACATGCTCCGTGCTGGCGACAGCTTGAAAGACAGGGCTGATGAGTATGCGTTCGATGGCTTTTGCGCTGGCTCTCCTATGCGGTCTGAACACAGCGGCGCGCGCCGCCGACAGCTCTTGCGCGACTGATAAACGAGTGGTGGCCGCCTGCTACCAGGTCCACGGACGATTGAGCGTCTACGCGGATATGAGGCTGTATCTATGGCCGATCGGCACGAAGCGGCTTCTCGATGTTTGCTTTGGACCCGATATTTGTGATCATCCTGAGCCGCCCGAGCCCGGTCCCCCGCTACCGCCGAATGTTGCCAAGGTAATCGGCCCGGAAGTACACGTGTTCGGAGATTTTCAAGTCTGCCCCTTGACGCCGGAGGAGCCGCGCACGATGCGCGCGGTCTGCATTGACTCCGCATCGCATCTGATTGTGCGCCCGACGCCTCGCACGCGTCCGAAGCCTCGTCATCGCCCGCCCGATCTGGAGCAACGCAGCCGTCCCTGAACGCTTAACTCCTGCGGCAGACCCGAGGCCAGATAGCGCTCAACGCGCCGATCCCGCGCGACATGAACTTCGGCGTCTTCCGATGGTAAGCGCTGCGTCGCCGCTTCGATTTACTCGCGCTTGATGCGCAAGCGTTGCGGAGCGGCGCCGTCGAGACGCCGCTCCGAAGAAAAAAATCTTCAACCTTCCGTGCCGACCATCTTTTCCGGCCGCACGATCTGATCGAACTCGTCGCCGGTAAGGAAACCGAGTTCGACGCAGGCCTCGCGCAGCGTCTTGCGCTCGGCGTGCGCCTTCTTGGCGACCTTGGCCGCCTTGTCGTAGCCGATCCGCGGATTGAGCGCCGTCACCAGCATCAGCGAGTCGTTCACGAAATGCTTGATCCGCTCGAGATCCGGCTGGATACCAACGACGCAGTGATCCGTGAACGAGCGGCAGGTGTCGGAGAGCAATTCGACCGAATGCAGCAGGTTATGGATCAGCACCGGCTTGAAGACGTTGAGCTCGAAGTTGCCCTGCGAGCCCGCGACGCCGATCGCCGTGTCGTTGCCGATAACCTGCGCGCACACCATCGTCATCGCTTCCGACTGCGTGGGATTCACCTTGCCCGGCATGATCGACGACCCCGGCTCGTTCTCGGGCAGCACCAGCTCACCCAGCCCGCAGCGCGGGCCCGAGCCCAGCCATCGCACGTCATTGGCGATCTTCATCAGCGAGCACGCCAGCGTCTTGAGCGCGCCGCTGGCCATCACGATCGCGTCGTGCCCGGCCAGCGCGGCGAACTTGTTCGGCGCGGAGACGAACGGCAGATCGGTCAGCGCCGCGATTCGCGCCGCCACGCCTTCGGCGAATCCCGCCGGCGCGTTAAGCCCGGTACCGACCGCGGTACCGCCGATCGCGAGTTCGTAGAGACCCGGCAGCACCAGCTTCAGGCGTTCCAGATCGGCGTCGAGCTGCGCGACGTATCCGGAAAACTCCTGTCCCAGCGTGAGCGGAACGGCGTCCATCAGATGGGTGCGCCCGATCTTGACGATGCCTTTGAACGAGGCGGCGCGTTGCGCAAGCGCGTCGCGCAGCTTGCGCACCATCGGCATCAGCCGGCGATTGATCGCCTCGGCCGCCGCGATATGCATCGCGGTCGGGAAGGTGTCGTTCGACGACTGCGACATGTTGACGTGATCGTTGGGATGGATCGGCGTCTTGCTGCCGAGTACCCCGCCGGCCAGTTCGATGGCGCGGTTCGAGATCACCTCGTTGGCGTTCATGTTGGTCTGCGTGCCGCTGCCGGTCTGCCAGATGCGCAGCGGAAACTCGCCGTCGAGCTTGCCCGCGATAACCTCGTCGGCCGCGCGCACGATAAGCTCGGCCTTGTCCGCGGGCATCTTGCCGAGCTCGCGATTTACTTCGGCGGCCGCCTTCTTGAGTATTCCGATCGCGCGGATAACCTCCGGCGGCATCGTGTCGCGGCCGATCGCGAAGTGGATTAATGAGCGCGCGGTCTGGGCACCCCAATAGTGATCGTTCGGGACCTCAATCGGCCCCATGCTGTCGGTTTCGGTACGCGTGGCTTTGGTGCCTGAAGCTGGACTTTCTTTCATCTTCGGATTTTTTCTTCGAACCTTCTTCAAGATAGATTTCGCTCCTTGAGCTTAAGAAATCTAAGTACCATATCCGGGTCAACACCGGCAGACCGCGCCGTCTCCACCACCTGGCGACGAAGCTCGACGTCCGCAGCCTCGACGGGGTGATCACTGGATGGATCGAAGAACAGCGGTTCGTTCGGTCCGGGATCGCGGCCGAACTTCTCTCTGAACATTCCGAAGCGGTAGATGGCTACCTTGATCAGGGCATGCTCGATACCCAGATCGCCGCCGTCAGTCCGCTCGCGCCAGCATCGAACCCGGTTACGTCGTGCTTCCCGACGTGGTGAAGTCTGATTCTGCAACATCGCGACCCTCCGCAAGCAGTCGTGGCGAGGCACGGTTTGGAAAACCGCAACCTGCTGCCGGTTTCGCACACAGGATAAAAGTATCGCCCGGGCGCAAGACTCAACGCGCGAACCATTGAGATTTATTCGAGAGACTGCCGAAAAGCCCGGCGCGATTTCCTCCTCCTCACCTGTGTGGAGATTCTATCTCGCGTTTTTACTTGCCCTTGCCCCTGCCCTGCTGTCTTCGGTCACGGGATAAGGATCTTCTTTCACTCATGGCCCTTGCGGATATACGCTTAAGAGGAAAGTTTTCACAGAGAGAACAGCTATGCCGTGGACAATAACTCGTTTGTGCCGTGATTGTCGCGATACAGGTTGCGTTAGCGTGTGTCCGGTAGATTGAATTACGAATATGTGGGCCAAGACGCGCAGACATTTCCTAACCAGCTCTATATCAACCCAGATGAATGTATTGACTGCGGCGCCTGTGAACCGGAATGCCCTTGGCAAGCGATCTTCGAGGAACAAGCCGTCCCCGAAACCTTCAAGGACGATATCCCGCTAAATTACGCGACCGTGAAATCTGCTGACGATTTCAAAGTCAAGCAGTTCGAGACCAAGGAAAAGCCGGCACCCGATGACATCGCGGCCAACAAGGCCAAATGGGGATGGGTCAATTAGCGCGGCAGGATTTGCGCCGTCGCACGCCGGTTAACCGGCGATGAAAGTTTGATCATTGCGCGCAGGCGGCGTGGTCGAGGCCGAGAAAGCCGGCGTTGTAGATCGTGATATCGCGCGGCGCGTCGTTGACTATTCCGATAAAGGGCGCCGGATCGCCGTTACCGATCGCAATCGCGCGCAACGGAATCGACGGTATCGCACGCAAAGTTTGGAAGTAGTGGTATTTCAATACCAACTGTCCCGGTTGCGCATCTTTCAGTTGGATACAATCTTCATGCGCGCGAACCGACGCGGCACGGCCTTCGAGCAAATAAGTTCGCGTGCCGCTTACGCCGTAAAGTGCAAACGGTTCGCTCTCCTCGAGCAGGTGCGCATCGCGAAGGCTCGCGAAAAATTGTTTGGCCTGCGACGACCAGATGATCGCGGTGCCGACGTTGTAGATCTCCAGTTGCTTGCTGAAATCCGCCGCCGGCCATTCGTTCAACGATTTGCCGAAAGCGGTTCCATTACCCAGATCGGCGAAACGGTAGATCGAAAAGCCCTCGCTCGGCGATCCGCCGACCAGATCGCGCCCGTTTTCCTCCGCCCACATCAAGCTCAGATCGGCGCGGAAGTACGGCAGGATCAATTGCTGGCCCTTCATCGTCCATCCGTTCTCAAGGATAAGCCTGCTGTCGGGATCGCTCGCCGCGATCCAGCGCGCGATCTCCCTGGCCTGGTCGGGCAGTTTCTCGAGCAGCGGACCATGAGTACTGAGATCCAAATCGACCAGGTAAAAGGGAATCCAGCCGTATAGAAGAATCCCGGCCAGCGCGACCGATCGCGCGGCATAACCGAGCCATCGCGGGAGCGAACCGAATCTGCGCCACAGCGCGTAAGCTCCCGCGGCCACGAACGGCGCGGCGTAATAGTAGAAGGCCGGTTCGAATCGCGCGGGCTCGATCACGTCGGCTTTCGGAATCATCGATCCGAAATAGCCCAGCGCAAAGAAAATCAGCGCGCTGGCGCACAGTGACGCCTTGAACCATCGCGCGAGCCGAACCGTCGCGACGCCGTACAGCATCAGTCCCAGAAAGATCAGCGGCGGAAAATTGATCCGCGCCGAAAGCAGCTCGGTTGCGGCGGCAACAAATGACGTCGGCGTATGCCACCAGTTGGAGAAATGCGCGCCCTGATGAAGCGTCATCAACACCGGCCCAAACCATCCGAGCGCGATCAGAAAAATTCCCGCGAACGAAGCGGCGAGCGCGGCCATCCGGCTCGGCTTGCCAACCGTGGCGAGCAAGATACCCAGCGCCGGTCCCGCAATCAGCATCGGCGTCAGCGAGTGCAAATAGGTGAGGACGCCGCCAACTATCGCGAGCGCGACGAACCGCGCCGCGCCTCCGCGCTCAGCACATCGATACATGAACGCGCACAGCGCGAGGCATACGTAACAGGCCGCGAGGAACAGGAACATGCCGGCCCGGATCATCGCGATTCCGGGCGCGGTAAAGATGCCGAGCGCTCCAATCAGGGCCGCGATCAAAGATACGTTGGTGCCGAGCTCCATCCACCACGCGGCGAGCGCGATCGCAAACGGCGCCGCCGCGAGCAAACCCAGCACCAGGAATTTGTACGCGATCGCGGGGTTAATCCAACCCGTGATCACCAACCACGGACCGACCGCCGCACCCATCGGTTCGGTGTAGGTGCCGGCCGGATATCCCGCCATCAGCGCGGGACTGTAGCTCCAGAACCGGGCGTGGCGGCGGATACTTTCCGCCTGGCGCAGCCCGCGCGCGTAATGCAACGGATAACTGTTGGTGTAGAACGGCTCCGGCGCAAGCCAGTTAGCGGGCGGAAAATAATGCGCGATACCCCAAATCTGTAGCGCCGAGATCAGGGCCAGCAGAGCCAGTGTTCCCGGGCGGCCCGGCGACAGCTCGGGTGCGGCCGCGGCATCGGCCGCACGGGACTCTTTAAACGATCTTCTTCTGACCGCGTTTGAAGCCGCCTTGCTGGCCAAGCGGTTCGCGCTCCTGTTGACGCTCGCGCGAGCGCGGCTCGCGTTTACTTTCGGCCGGGACTATCTCCAGCGCGCGCATGAAGCCGCTGCCGGCGGAACGGGTTGTGACCAGGGGGTCGTCTTTGAGCGCCAGATGGATGATCCGCCGGTCGCGCGGCGGCATCGGCTCAAGCGTCACGCGCTTGTTTTCGCGCTTGGCCTGCTCGCCCATCGACAGCGCCATGCGCTCGAGTTGCTGGCGGCGGCGCGCGCGATACGATTCGGTATCGATCAGAATCGGCGCCGAGTCCTTGTAGCGGCGCGCCAGCAACCGATTGATCAGATATTCGAGCGCGTCCAGCGTCTGGCCGTGACGGCCGATAAGAAGTCCCGAGCCGTCGCCCTTGACCTCGATCTCGATCCCCTCGTCGTCGCTGACGGCTATCCGCACCTCGGTCTTTTCGCCCATCATCTCGAGGATCTGATTTAGCATCGCGAGCGCTTCGCGGCCCTGCTCTTCGAGCGAAGCGCGCTCGCGCTCGCGCCCGAGACCTGCCTCGCCGCTGTCGCCGCCGGCTCCGCCCTGGCGATTACCCGCGTCGTCCTCATCCTCGGCAGGGGCCGAAGCCGCGGCGGGTTCGGCGCGAGGCGCGGCGCGCACTTCGCTTGGGACCGGTTCGGCCTCTTTGCGGCGAATCCTCACCTTTGCCGGACGCGCGCCGAGTCCGAGCAGGCCCGAGCGCGGCAGGTTCAAGACCTCGATCACGACGTCGGCTTCGGTCGCTCCGAGTTTTTCCAGCCCCTCGCTGGTTGCGTCTTCGACGGTAGGGGCGGTGACTTCAATCCAAGTGTTGTTGGGAGTCATGCGTTAACTGGGTTGAGCTGTTTGAATTCGCGATTAAGAACGTATTGCTGGATCACGCCCACCACGTTGGATGATAAATAATACAATGACAGGCCGGCAGGAAAATTCACCAGCATGACCGTGAAAATGATCGGCATCATCAGCATCATGCGCTGCTGGTTGGGATCGGCCGATTGCGGCGACATCCACTGCTGCAAAAACGTGCTCAGCCCCATCAGGATCACCAGCACCGGGATACCCCCGCAATCGGTGAACGGCAGCGGCGGCACGCCGGGGACTCTCAGGCAATCGGGCGCCGAGAGGTCGCGAATCCAGCCGACGAACGGCGCATGGCGGAGTTCCACCGCGTTACTTAGCGCATAGTAGAGGCCGATAAAAATCGGCAATTGCAGGGCCATCGGCGCGCATCCGCCCATCGGATTGACGTGGTTGCGCTTGTAGAGGTCGACCATCTCGCGATTCAGCCGGTCGCGATCGTCCTTGAATTTCTCACGGAGACGCTCGACCTGTGGCTGCAACCGCTGCAACCGCATCATCGAGCGCTGGCTCTTGATCGACATCGGCAGCAGCAGCAGGCGGATCGCCACGGTAAGCAGAACGATATCGACCCCGTAGTTGGGCGCAATCCGATGGAATACCTTGAGCGTCCGCAGCAGCGCAAGCGCGAGAATCCGCGTCCATCCAAGTTCGATCGCCCCGCTCAGTTTCGGATTGACCGCTTCGAGCACGTCGAGTTCCTTCGGTCCGAAATAGAGCTTGCTCGCGGCGCGCAGCGTATTGCCATGTTGCGCCGGATACAGCACCTCGATATGCCCCTCGGCGCCGTCGTAATTCATTATCAGCGTGTTGTCGGCGGCCTTCTCCGGAATCATCACGGAAAGAAAATAGCGATCGCCGAAACCCGCATAGGTGAGCGCGCCCGCCATCGGCGCCACGCCTTTTTTAAGTTGATCCTCGCTTTCAGCGACGGCCTTGTCGTTGACGTCCGCCTGGATCTTGGGGGTATCGTAACGGTTGTGCCGCGTCAGCGGCTGGCCCATCTCGAAGCCGATCCTGTCGCTGGTCGCGCCCGGATCGGTGACTTCCGCGGCCAGATCAAAAGCGTAGTCATCCGCCTTGAAGGTGAAGCTCTTGACCAGCGTCAATCCCTCGGGAGTCTTGGCGGTGAAGGTCACGACCGGACGCTCGCCCGCGCGCACCTGGATTACGGCCGGCGCGTCGCTCTGATAATCGACATTGCGGTCGTCGATAGTCGATCCGCCGTGACTCACCAGCAATCCCAGCGGCAGCTCGGCGCCTTCCGCCGTCTTGATCATCTCAAGCGGCGGGCTGCTGGGAGCGGAGGTCTCGCGAAAATTCTTAAGCCGAATACTCTTCAGACGGGCGCCGCGCGACGTGAAGGTCGCTTTGTAAAGGTCGGTATCGACTTCGATCGAGCGGGCCGGCGCCGCCTCCGGCGCGGCTTCGAGTGGCTTGACGCCGGATACGGGAGCGGCCGGCAATCCCTTGGGCGATGGCGACGGAGCAGCCGCTGTTCCTCCCGGATGGACCTGAGGCGGAACGGCGTGCTCGTTGGCCGGCGGATAGAGCCGCTTCAGGACCAGCTCCTGGTAGGCGAAGATGGTCGCGAGAGACAGGATGATCGCGATTAGAATTCGTGAATCCAAACTTTTCCTTAATCGAAGGCAGACCGCCTGACCGAAGTGGCGGGAACCGGATCGTAGCCGTGACCACCCAGCGGATGGCATCGCATGAGGCGGCGCGCGGCCAGTAATCCGCCGCGCAACACGCCATGCTCGAAGATGGCTGTGGACGCGTAACGCGAGCAACTCGGTTCGAACCGGCATGCGCGGCCAAACAGCGCCATCAATAGCGGAGAAAGCACGATACGATATCCGGCGAGAAGGATTATCGCCGGCACGCGCGCGACAAATCGCACACAGTGGTTAATTTCTTCGCCCCGCCTCATCGCTCACACTCTCTTGGAGCCTCTGCGCGAGCCTTAAACTAGCAGTCCCGAGTTCCGCATTTATAGAGGCCGCGGCAAGCTCGCCGGCCCCTGAGCGCGCCGTCACCACGAGCCCGCAGTTCGACGGCGTCGATTCTCTGAGCGCCAGGCGGAAGCATTCGCGAATCCGCCGCCGCAGCCGGTTGCGCACGACGGCCTTGCCGATTCGGCGCGAAACCGTCATTCCCAACTTCGGGCCCTCGCAACCGGAAAGTTTCGCGACGTGCAGCACAAAATGAGGGGTCTGAAACCGCAAGCCGTGACGCTGAACGAAGACGAACTCCGCATGCCGTCGCAGCCGGTTAGCGGTGGATAGACCGAAGCGCCGCCCTCGGCTTAGCCGGGCTGCTTGGGCGGAATCGAGACCGTCAGGCGAGCTCGACCCTTGGTGCGCCGGCGCTTGAGCACCTTGCGCCCGGCGGGCGTGGCCATGCGGGCGAGGAAGCCGTGAGTCCGTTTGCGTCGGCGATTGCTGGGTTGGTACGTCCTTTTCATTATTCTCAGCCAAATTATTTAGCAGTCGAATTCAGCCCAATCACGGGCTCGTTTTTAATCCCTATCTCATTGCGCACGCATCATACCGAACCTCCCATCCAACCATAATGACGCCTAATGGACAAGCGCCCCGCCCGCTGGGTACTGGCCGGAACCGGCCATTCGGGGCAAAACCAGCCAATCGGGGGTCAGGCCGTGACTAATTCACGGCACCTAGCGGGTAGCCGTCAAGCGCATTATTCTGACCCGAGGGAAAATCTCGCCCTACGGGGGTTGGTCAGTGCTTCAAGGTTTAGAAATCGCAGGTGGCATCGTCGCGTTTCTCGTTAACGCCTACCTGATTTACCGCCAGAACGGAATTTTCGAAGAGCAAAACAAGATCATGCGAGCGCAGCTTCAATTGGAGAATCGAAAGCGAAAACGAAGAGGGGATCTGTCGGAGCCAGAGCCTATTGCTGAGATTTCTATCTACAAACGCTATTGGCCGATGGCCGCAATGGCCGCCTTAACGATCGCGATGTGGGCCGCAGTAGGATTTGATCTCTATAATCGCCAATATTTATCTTCCAGCCCAACAGGCTTGTTTTTAGAATATTCGACCATTGGCGGCAACCCTTCTAATCAAACCTGTTCAGCGACAATCAACGGCTCGCTTTTGATGAGTTATCAGAAGGACTTTCATGTAGCGTTAACTTGCGAAATAATCGATGCAACCATAGATCGATTAGAAGACCGAAGGATGGCGATCAGTCAACCATTTTCTATCCAAGAAGGAGCAATCTCAATAACAACTCCTTTTAGCAAAGAGATGGTCAAGTCGATAAACGACCATTTGGACATGGTGAGCACGCCGAGGGGAGGCACGGTACAATATACGCTACAGTACCAAGCTGTCCTACTTCCAACAGCCGGGTGCGATGTGTCCAATCTACAGCGATTATCAGACATTCCTCGATGCGGGGGAAAGCTACTGCCGGAAGGCCGCGCTTTGCGCGGCATTTCTAGCAGACTACCCAGTTAAAACGCCTTGCTTTAACGGTCGCGCTTCGGGCTCACCTTTCCGCCTCGAATCACAATCGGCCTAAATGGCCTGTATCCCGGCCTGATAGTCGTTGGCGGGGTCTGTGGTCCCGGCTTGGGCGTCTCGGGCGTTCCTAGCGCCTCTGTGAGCAGTTCCGCGATGGTCCAGATATGGTCAGTCACGCCAAGCGCCAGGCTCCCGGACGGCCCGTCAGTCGCGCGCGGCAAATCGATAAAAGCCCTCGCGAAGCCTGCCGACGCTGATTTGCGCCGTCTTAGCCGATTCGGCCGCCAATGATAGGCTCTTCAAACGATGTACGAGCAGGATACGATCGTCGCGCCCGCGACGCCGCCCGGTCAGGGCGCGGTCGCGATCGTGCGCCTCTCCGGACCCCGCGCGATCGAAATCCTGCATCGGCTGTGGCGTCCAGCGCGCGCGCCCGCGATGCGGCCGCGCCGTCTTTATCTCGGCGAAATCCGCGATCCGGTATCCGGCGCCTCGATCGACCGCGCGATGGCCGTAGTCATGCCCGGACCCGCGAGCCTCACCGGAGAGGACGTCGCCGAGCTCCAGTGCCATGGCGGCGCCTTCCTGGTGCGGCGCGTGGTCGGCCTCGCTATCGCGGAGGGCGCGCGGATGGCCGAGCGTGGCGAATTCAGCCGGCGCGCCTTCCTGAACGGCCGTATCGATCTGACCGAGGCCGAGGCGGTGGCCGACCTGGTGTCCGCGCAGGGCGAAGGCGCGCTCCAGCAGGCGATTAATCAGCTCGGCGGCGCGCTGAAGCACCGCGTATGCGGCCTGCGCCGCGAGGTGATTGGTATCAAGGCCCACCTCGAGGTCGAAATCGACTTCAGCGACGAGGACTTGAAGCTGCCCGGCCGCGACCGGATTGGCTCCCAACTCGAGCGCCTCGCCGCCGACGTGCAAATCCTGCGCGACAGCTTCGCGCGCGGGCGCCTGATGCGCGAGGGGGCGCGCGCCGCGATTATCGGCAAGCCCAACGCCGGCAAGTCGACCATCTTGAACCTGCTGCTCGGAATCGAACGCGCGATCGTGACGCCGTATCCCGGCACCACGCGCGACGTGAT
Source organism: Binataceae bacterium (SeqCode) (assembly GCA_050010455.1). Taxonomy (GTDB): domain Bacteria; phylum Desulfobacterota; class Binatia; order Binatales; family Binataceae; genus DATJOQ01. The sequence continues at coordinate 12,031 of JBEKLA010000032.1, forward strand.
CGAGGATTCGATCCAGCTTGGCGCCTATCCGCTGGTGCTTCAGGATACCGCCGGTATCCGCGACGGCGCCGACCCGGTCGAGCGGATCGGGGTCGAGCGCGCGCTTCATCATGCGGGCGAGGCGGATTTGCTGATCGCGGTGTTCGATTCGTCGCGCCCGATCGAGGACGAAGACCTGCGCGTGCTGGCGGCGTGCGGATCGCGCGCGGGCGTGGCGATACTTAACAAGAGCGACCTGCCCGCCAAAATCTCGCTGGAGCTTTTGCGCGAGCACGGGCTCACGATGCCGGCGCTCGTGTTCTCGGCGATTCGCGCAGACGGCGTCGCGGCTTTGCGCGACGAGCTTGCGCGCATTCTGGAGGTGCTCGCGGGAGACCATCGCGGCGATGCCGTTGCGGTCTCCCGCGAGCGCCATCGCCGCGCGCTGGCCAGCGCCCGCACGGCACTCGACGCGGCGATAGCCAGCGTCCGGGCCGCGATGCCGCCGGAGATCGTCGCGGTCGACGTCGCGCTTGCGGCCGACGCGCTGGGCGCGATCACCGGCGAAGTCAGCTCGGAGGACGTGCTCGACGCGGTGTTCGCCGAATTTTGTATCGGCAAGTAAAAGTAACATATAGTAGAGAAACATTACATTACGTAATATATTCAGGCGGCAGCGAAAACGGCGGATGAATTGACCGCGACCGCCGCGTGCTGAAAATATCTCATCGACGATGACAAGCTACGACGTAATCGTGGTAGGCGCCGGACACGCCGGTATCGAGGCGGCGCTGGCGTCGGCCCGGATGGGAGCCAGGACGCTGATGCTGACGCTGAATCTCGACCATATCGGCCAGATGTCGTGTAATCCCGCGATCGGCGGAATCGGCAAGGGCCATCTGGTGCGCGAGATCGACGCGCTGGGCGGCGAGATGGCGCTCGCGATCGACGAGACCGGAATCCAGTTCCGCTTCCTCAACACCAGCAAAGGACCCGCGGTCCGCGCGCGCCGCGTGCAGGCGGACAAGGCGGCCTATCGAGCGCGCATGAAGCGCGTGATGGAGCGCGTGCCGAGGCTTACGATTCGCCAGGCCAGCGTCGAGCGGCTGATACTCGACGGCGGGCGCGTGCGCGGCGTCGAATCGCAAATCGGCGAGGAATTCGACGCGCCCTGCGTCGTCCTGACGACCGGAACCTTCCTCAAGGGACTGGTCCACGTCGGGCTTAGGAATTATCCCGCGGGCCGCGCCGGCGATTTCGCCGCGATGGGGCTGAGCGACCATCTGCGCCAGCTCGGCTTCAGAGTCGGCAGGCTGAAGACCGGAACCTGCCCGCGCCTCGACGCCCGCACCATCGATTACTCGCATCTCGAGGCGCAGCCCGGCGACGATCCGCCGCCGCCGTTCTCGTTCCGCACCGGCCGTATCGCGCAGAGCCAGATTCCCTGCCATCTGACGTTCACGAACGAGCGCACCCACGAGGTTATCCGCGGCGGGCTCGACCGCTCGCCGATGTACTCGGGCGTGATTCAGAGCCGCGGGCCGCGCTATTGCCCCTCGGTCGAAGATAAGGTGATGCGCTTTCCCGACAAGGAACGCCATCAGATATTCCTCGAACCCGAAGGGCGCGACACGGTCGAGGTCTATCCGAACGGCCTCTCGACCAGCCTGCCGCTCGATATCCAGGTCGCGATGGTGCGTTCGATCAAAGGGCTCGAGCAGGCCGAGATCATGCGGCCCGGCTACGCTATCGAGTACGATTTTTCCGACCCGACCCAGCTGATGCCGTCGCTGGAGACCAAGCTCGTCGAAGGGCTGTTCTTCGCCGGCCAGCTCAACGGCACGACCGGGTACGAAGAGGCGGCGGCGCAAGGATTGATCGCGGGAATCAACGCGGTCCTCAAGACGCGCGGCGAAGCGCCGATCGTCCTGCGCCGCGACGAGGCCTATATCGGCGTGCTGATCGACGACCTGGTGACGCGCGGAATCGGCGGCGAGCCCTATCGGATGTTCACGTCGCGCGCGGAATACCGCCTGTTGCTGCGCGAGGACAACGCCGACCGCAGGCTCGCGCCGATCGGAGAGCGGCTCGGTCTGCTCGGCGCCGAGGCGATCGCGAGCGTCCGCGCCAAGAGCGAGCGGGTGGCGGCCGAGCGCGAACGGATCGCGGCGGCTGTGGTCCCTTTTTCTGACGAAGTGAATCGGCGGTTGAGTGAGGCCGGGTCCAGCGCGATCGCTCAATCCGTGCGCGCGATCGAACTGCTGAAGCGGCCGGAGATATCCTATCGGGCGGTGCTGGATCTGGCCGGGCTTGAGCCCGCGCTAACGGTCGATCAGGCCGCCGAGCTCGAAATCGAGGTCAAGTACGACGGTTACGTCAAGCGCCAGGCGGACGCGGTCGAGCGGTTCAAGCGGCTGGAGGAAACCGTAATCCCGGCGTGGCTCGACTATGCCGCCGTGCCCGGATTATCGACCGAGGTGCGCGAGCGCCTGGTGAAGGTTCAGCCGCGCTCGTTGGGGCAGGCGGCGCGGATGCCGGGTGTGACGCCGGCGGCTATCTCCCTGCTGGCGGTACATATCCGCGGTAATCGCGACCGCGTCGCTCGCGCGGGTTAGAAGATGTTTCACGTGAAACGTCCGCTTGGATCAGCACTCGATTGAAGCCATCCCATCCGCGCCCCGATCCTCGCGCCGTCGCGGCCGAGGCTCGTTCGATTGTCGAAGCGGCGATACGGACGCTCGACGCCTCCGCTATCGCGCCGGCCTTCCTCGATCGAATGACGAGGTTCGCCGAGAATCTTGCGATTTGGGGCGCGAGGACTAATCTGACCGCGCGTCCCGGCGACCCCGCCGAGGTCGCCTTCCACATAATCGACAGCCTGACGCCGGTCGCGCTCGAATCCGAACCCGCCGCCTATCCGCTGCGAGCCGCCTTTGGCCGCGCCGCGCGAGTTCTCGACGTCGGCAGCGGCGCCGGCTTCCCCGGCCTGGTCCTGGCGAGCGCGTCGTCGGCGGCGCATTTCACGCTGGTCGAGTCACGGCGCAAACGGGTGAGCTTCCTTCGTCTCGCGAGCGCCGCGATGGAGCTGGCGAACGTCGCTATCGAGCAGAAGCATCTGGCGCCCGCCGATCTCAACGGTGATTTCGATATCGCGATCGGTCGCGCGCTTGGCCCGCCCGCCGATTTCTACGCGATCGCCGTCGCCGCGCTGCGCAACGCCGGTATCGCGATCCTTTACGCGAATCCGGACCAGCGATTGGATCTGCCCGCCGCAGCCGCGTTCGGACTCGGCGCCGAGACGCGCGTTTCCTATGCTCTGCGCCGGGGCGAAACGTCCGTCAGCCGCATCCTGGTATTGTGGCGCAAGCTGTAGCGGCGCTGTTTATATAGATGTTGATACGCGTTGCGGCGATTCCGCGCCCCGCTTTGATTTCGTCCGCCGCGAAGTAGTATAAATTCAGAGTCACACACGCGATCGTTTCACGTGAAACAGTGAAATACCCGCGGAATGCCGCGGGAATGGTGGTGTTGGGCTTGTGGGGCGGGTAATCGCGATCGCAAATCAGAAAGGCGGCGTAGGAAAAACTACCACCGCGATTAATCTCGCGGTCGCGCTCGCCGATACCAAGCATCGCATCCTGCTTATCGATCTCGACCCTCAGGGCAATGCTACTTCCGGGCTGAATTCCAGCCAAACAGTAGCTACGACCCGGTCGGCCGCCGGCCGAACTATCTACGAGGCTCTGATCGGCACCATTCCGCTGATCGAAGTGATCCGGCCGGCGCGCCATTTCCTGTTCCTCGCGCCGTCGGGCGCCGATCTGGTCGGCGCCGAAATCGAGCTGGCCTCGATAGAAGGGCGCGAGCGGCGCCTCAAAGCCGCGCTGGGTAACGTCGCGTCGAATTATAACTATGTTCTAATTGACACGCCGCCCTCGCTTGGATTGCTCACGCTCAACGCCTTGGTAGCGGCGGATTCCGTGCTGGTCCCGATGCAGTGCGAGTATTACGCGCTGGAAGGTTTGAGCTCGCTTCTCGCAACCATCAGGCGCGTGAAGGGCGTGCTCAACGCGGCGCTGGAGATCGAGGGGCTGGTGCTGACGATGTTCGACCAGCGCAATCGCCTGAGTCACGAAATCGCGCGCGAGGTGCGCGAACATTCCCCGGACAAGATTTTCAAGAGCGTTATCCCGCGCAACGTCCGTTTGTCCGAAAGCCCGAGCCATGGGCTGTCGGTGCTCGAATACGAACCAAAATCCAGCGGCGCACAGAGTTATCGCGAGCTTGCGGCCGAATTGCTCGGCCGCGGCGGCGAAACCAAGCCGCGCGCGCAAGCCAGGGGATTACGGGTGGAGGCTGAGGAGGAGTGAACATGATCCGCAAACCATTGGGCCGTGGCCTGGGAGCATTGATCGAAAGCACGAGCGACGAGGATCGGAACGGAGCCGCAACCGGCCCCGGAGCGACGGGCCTCCTGACGGTCGCGGTGGATCGGATCGCGCCTTCGCCCTATCAGCCGCGCAAGCACTTCGATCCGGAGCGGCTGGAGGAATTGGCGCGCGCGATCCAGAGCCAGGGCGTGATTGAGCCGCTGGTGGTGCGACCGATTGCCAACGGCGACGCGGCGCACCCGATGTACGAGCTGATAGCGGGCGAGCGGCGGCTGCGTGCCGCCAGGAGCGCGGGCTTGACCGAGGTGCCCGTGGTGGTGCGTGAGGTCGACGAGCGCGCCGCGCTCGAAATCTCGCTGGTTGAAAACCTGGCGCGCGAGGAGCTGAACGCGATCGAAGAAGCGCGCGCGTTCGTCCAGTTAAACCGCGAGTTTTCGCTCAGCCACGAGCAGATCGCGGCGCGAATCGGCAAGAGCCGCCCCTACGTCAGCAACATCGTCCGCCTGCTCGATCTGCCCGCGCCGGTGATCGAGATGATCGAGACCGGCGAGTTGACGGCGGGTCAGGCACGCCCGCTGCTGGCGATAGCGGGAGCGGAAGCGCAGATCGCGACCGCCCGCAAAATCGTGGCTTCCGGCATCTCGGCCCGAGGCGCGGAACAAATCGCGGGTGTGGCGCGCAAGGCCACGCGGAAAACCGCGCGGAATGCCGCGGCGGCCGCCCGCGACGCCAATCTGCAAGCCCTGATCGATACGCTTCAGCGCGCGCTCAAGCGCAAGGTTCGTATCGTCTCACGGCGCGGCAGCGCTCCGGGCCGAATCGAAATCGACTACTACGACGATCAGGATCTGACCGCGCTCGCCGCGATGATAACCGGGCAGGGCGCCGGCCGTTCCGCGCATCTGTATTGAATCAGCCGCAGCAGCCAGGTCTTCTGTGCGCGCCGTAGAGCTTGCCGCGGCGCAACAGGATCATCGCGTGCGATCCCGATCCCGCGATTAACACCGGCTCGAGTTCCGGCGCTTCGTTGCGATGGTTCGCCCAGAAATCGCCAGGCACGATCACGTATCCGGGCGGCGCGTCGTCGAGCTTGCCCTGAAGCACCGGCACGCGCCGGTCGAGATAGAACAGCAGCGGTGGCGGAGCGTCGCCCAGACCGTAAATGAACAGCGGTTCGTCGCGGGCGACGGCGCGGCTGATTTGCGCGGCGATTTCGTGCACCGGATCGCCCGCGCAAGCGCGCACCTCTTTGCGCGGGATGAAAACCAGGTTGAAGATGATCATCCCGCCGAAAACCACGAACGCCGCGTCGCGTGCGATTCGGCCCCATCGATAGGCCGCGAGCCGCTCGAACCACCATGCGATCAGCACCGCCGCGGGTGGCCATAGCGGCAACAAATAAGCCCGCCGCTTGTACGCCGCGATCGAAAAGAAGCCCACAGTGACGATCCAGAAGATCGCAAACAGCTTGACGATAGCGCGGGTATCCCGGTCGGCGGCCTCGCCCTCGGCGCTATCGGCGCGAATCTTTTTGCTCCGTAGCGCCGCGACCACCGCGAACGGAACGATCAGGCTCGCGGGAACCGAGTTCAGCAGGATCGGTTTCAGATAGTAGGTCGGCGCCATCGCACCCAGCGAGCCAAAGAATCGTCCGAAGTTTTCGCTGCCAATTTGGCGATTGAGGAAGCCATAACGCCGTCCGAACAGGCAGGCTAGATACCAACTCGACGCGAGCGCGATCGCCACTAGCGCCGAGCCGGGCGAAAACAGCCGCCAGGCGTCTCGCCATCGCTTTTCCGCGACGATAAAAACCGCGATCGCGAGCATCGGGAGCATCGCGCCGACGGGTCCCTTGGCTAGCACGGCCAGGCCGAGCGCCGCGGCGAAAACGTAGCTCGATTCCGTCCGGATATCGCGTGCGGGCGCATCCGGCGTGACGGCATTCCCCGGCTCTCTTCTTCGCAACCACCACAGGAAGCTGAACAGGGCCAAGGCCTCGAAGAATGTGAGCGCCATATCGACGCGCCCGATCCGACCCTCGCTGATGTATTGGTAAGAGCTGAGCAGGACCAGTCCCGCCATCACGGCGCCAGGCAATCCGAGCCAACCAAGCGCGAATCCCGCCGTCAGCGCGACGCCCGCGCTGGCGTACAGGGCGGACGGCAGCCGCAAGCCGAAAGCGGTTACGGTATGGATTCCGAACAATCGCGCGAGGCCGGTTGCGGTCCAGTGAAACAGCGGCGGCTTGTACATCGGATCGGCGCCGTTCGCCACCGGAAACAGGATGGCGTCATGCTCGACCATCTGCTGCACGAACAGCCCTTCGATAGCCTCGTTCACGCCGCATACGTCGGCAGCGCCCAAGCGATGGAGCGTCAGCACCAGCGCGAGGATCGCGAGGCCGGCGACGGCCACATAGCCACGGGCCTTGATAGGAATTCGCGTCACGAGGCGCGTTATCCTAGCTGAGATCGATACGAAAAATGGAGAGCCGCGCGATTCGTTCCCGATCGTAATGCTGCCATTTGGCCGGCGGCACATCGTTACGGCTGACGCGGCGGAAGTGCAGCCTGCCGAAGAACCTCGCCGCACGCTCCTCGCTTGTGCAGGCGAATACGTAGCGAAGTTTTCGTGCCGCGGCCTCTTTCAGCAGCTCCCTGGTCAATTCCGCAGCCACGCCCTCGCCCTGAAATCGCGTCAAGGTGTATAGGGCGGTCAACTCGCCGGCGCGCTCGCGCCGATAGGGTTCGGTGAGCAGCGAGCAGATTCCGGCCAGATGCTCGTCGCCGATTCGATAACCGAAGCACGACGGCAGGATCGCGGCGATATCTTCGTGCTTGCGCGGCAGCAACAACCCTTCATTCTGGCCGCGCACGATCAACGCCTCGACTTCCTCGAAATCGTCGATCGAGATTGGCCGCGCCGATCCGTACTGCGCCTGCGTGAAAAGCGTGCCACAACCTATATAACTGAACAGCTCTTCGTAGACCTCGAGCGGCTCCACCAGGTTGACGGAGCCGACTCCGTCGTCGAGCGCGCGCTTGACCGCCCGCAGCATCGCGCGCCGCGCCCGCGAGCGCTCGCGCCGCGCGACGCGGTTGACGCGGCTGACGCGGCTGAATTCGACGAACGACAGCCGCTTACCATCCTTGGCGGTCAGGCCTCCCTGCCGATCGAGCAGGACGAGCTTGAAGACCCGAAGCCGGCTGGCGAGTTCCTGCGCGAAAACCGTAAAGTCTTGTGCGGTGGCGGTGCGAACCGAGGCAACGACGAACGGGCGAATACTTAGCCGCTGCCAGATCTGCGCCACGGCGGAATCTGGAGGATAGGGGCGCGATCGCACGCCGCGCGCGGGATCGAACATCGGCGGCGGATTCGACGGCGCCATCCTGCCCATCCGGCGCAGCAGCCGCGGCATCGCGTTCTCGGAGACGATCACGATACATCGGGTCTGATTGCGCTTGAGCTCCCTGAGCGCGCGCAACAGCGAGTTGAAATCGGAGATGCGCTCGCCCGCGCGCGGAATCACCGCGAGCAGCAGGCTCTTGCCGTAGAATTCCTCGAGATAGAAGCTCTTTTCGCTGAACGACGGCGCCGCGGAGCGAGCCGCCGCGTCGACGCTCTCCTCCGATGGCAAAGCCTCTTCGCTTGCGGCCACGGCGATCAAGGCTGGATCGCGCCCGATCCGGCCGCCAGCCGATCGATAGCGGTAAACGGGTTCTCGATCTTTGACTCCGAGGGCGTCGCGGCGGTCAAGATCCTATGCCTTGGGATGGGCGGCGGTGCTGTCGGTTTCGACCAATCGACGAAGCGGGTTCGGGGCCGGCGCTGACGCAACGATCTCCTGCAAATTGGTTTCGGAAAACACCCCAAGCAAGGCGCTCTGGCCATGCTCCCATACCTGGTACATCCGGCAGGTTGGCCGAAGGCTGCAAACAGAGGTGTTCTCCAGGCATACGTTGAGGACGATCGGACCCTCGACCGCCTCGATGATATCTTTAAAAGATATGCTCGAGGCGGGACGCGCCAATTGATAGCCGCCCCCCGGTCCCCTGCGCGAACGCACCAGTCCGCGACGCATCAGGTCGCGGATCACCTTTTCCAGAAAGTACTTGGGAATCTGTTCGCGCTGGGCGATATCGATACCACTGGCGATTCCGTTGGGACGATCCGCGAGATGAATCATTGCGCGCAAGGCGTATTCAATCCTGCGCGGTATCTGCATCAAACTCATGACTGACCTACCTGCAGAGCGATTGGCACGGAGCGAAGCGCCGGTGAAGGAACTCATTGCAAACCCGCGACGTTCTGGCCGAACCGTTCGCCCAAAAATTTCTCGACGTACTTGCCGAGCATGTCACTTTCGATATTGACCGCTGAGCCGACGCCTTTGACCCCCAGGGTCGTCACCTTCAACGTGTGCGGGATAATCGCGCAACTAAACCGCCGCCCGCGGATAGAAAACACCGTAAGGCTGATCCCGTCCACCGCGACCGACCCCTTCTCGACCAGGTAGCGCGCCTCGCTCGCCGGCGCCTCGAATACGAAAAGCCGCGAGTCGCCCTCGGGCTTGATCGAGACGATCTTTCCCACCCCGCCGACGTGGCCGGAAACCAGATGGCCGTTGAGCAACGTGCCCAGCGTCAGGCTGCGCTCGAGGTTAACCCGGTCGCCGGGATTGAGCTTGCCGAGAGCGGTCTTGCGCAAGCTCTCGGCCGAAACCTCCATCGCGATTGTGCCGCCCGCCTTGCCGCGCGACTTTTCGATCACTGTGAGGCAGGCGCCGTTGACCGCGATTGAATCACCGATCTTCATCCGCGCCACGGGCATCGCGGTGCGGATAGTTATCAGCCCCCCCTTTTCCGAGGGTTTCAGGCTTTTTACCGTACCGAGGTCTTCGATTATGCCGCTGAACACTGGCTTGGCCTTATACTTTTGGCAGCCTTCGATAATACTCCAGAAAAACGATAGCTTTTTCCTGGTATGTCGCGCAACGCAGGCGCCGCCGCGACGCCCGCCTAAGTTTGATCGTCGTCCTCATCCTTCCGCCCCCGCGTCATCCGCAAGCCGCGAAATGAGGCGAGAATCAGGCGCCATCCCGACGGCAATTCGAGCGCGCCGACATCGGCATGCGAGTCGGGATGGATAATCATCTTCTCGCCCTGATGCCATTGCACGAGCAGCACCTTATGACCGATCTGGCGGCCGGTAACGCGGTCGAGCGCGAACTCGCCGTAAAATGTACTGGTTCGCAAGTCGCCAAATGCCGTGCGGATTCGCTCCTGATCAAGCGCCCCAGCGGCACCGAGCGCCGCGACAGTCAGCAGACCCGCGGCGTAGATTTGCGCAGCCGGATAATCGCAACCCGCGTCCGGCTCCGCGCTATGCATCCGGCGCAAGAATTCTCGCGGCGCCAGCCCAAGCTCAGGCACGGTTCGCAGATCGGGCTCCCATTGGCTGGGCCCGATGATGCCGTCGGCGTGTTCGCCGAGCGACTTGCGGAAATTCTCGACCCCCGCCGCGACGCACGCCAGCACCGGTATATTGAGGTTGGCGGCGATTACCGCGCGCACCAGCGCGACGTCATCGTCGAAGCTGCCCGCGCTGGCCAGCGCGTTGATACGTGCCTGCGCCAGACGCGCGATCAGCGTCGCGCGGGCGTCGTCGGGCTCGCGGCCCAGGTTTTCCCGAATCCGTATGCGCACGCCGCGGCGATAAATCGCGCGCTCCTTGCACGCCTGTTCAACGCCGTCGATTACGGCGGTCGCGAATTGCGAGGGGAAAGCAATCAGCGCCAGCCGCTTGCGCCACATCTTGAGCGTGCTCAGCAGCCGCGCGAAGCCGAGCAGGTAATCGCTGGCGGGACTCAGGATTCCCACAATCAAGCGGTACTTTTGCCGGTAGAGATCGTCGTCGGCGCCGCCATGATTCACCATCACGATGCCGGCCCGCTCGGCGATCGGCGCCGCCACGCGCGCCAGCGAGCTCGAATACGGTCCGAAGATCAGCCCGGCGCGGTTTTCGAAGCACAGTGAACGATAGATCTCGGCGCATCGCGCCGGATTGCTCTGGTCGTCGTCGCATTCGAGCCCGAGCTCGAATCGCCGCCCGCCGATCGCGACGCCTCCCGCCGCGTTCTGATCGGCCACGAACAGCCTGATCGCAGCCTCGGCCTGACGCCCCATCGCGGCGTACTGGCCGGTGAGCGAGAGCGAGAGCCCGATGGTCAATCTGTCAGTCACGATATCGGCTCAAAGAATGTGGTCGCGTGCTGCACGTGGGACGCGATACTCCACGTTTGGACGCCGAGCGTTCGCAGCCGGATTCAAACCGCGACTTCGGCGATTCCACCGCGAATCACCGCGCGGCCTTCCGGATTGTAGGTCTCGTATGTGTACAGGCGGCGGCCGTCGCGTTCGCCTTCCGGCCAGACTTTGGTAGTGATGGTCTGGCCGGGGAAAACCGGGAGTGCGAACCGCACCCGCAAACGCTTCAAACGCGTCGGATCGCCGCCGCACAGCTCATCGATCATGACCTTGGACGTGAACGCCATCGTGCACAGGCCGTGCACGATTATGCCGCGCAGCCCCGCCATCCTGGCCACGGCCTCGTCGACGTGAATCGGATTAAGGTCGCCCGAGGCGGCGGCGTAACGAAACGTCTGATCCTCGTCGATTCGCTGGCTGACCGTGACCACCGCCTCGCCGCGCTCGGCCTTCGCCTTGTCCTGTTCATCGCCGCCCCTGCGACTGCCGCCGGAACGGATGAAGGCGCTGAAAATTACTTTGACCTTGGACTCGCGATTCTGATCGGACGCGTCGAGTTCGATCGTGAGCGTTTCGCCGGTGGGCTTGGTCTCGATCGACACGATCCGCGCTTGCGACGTAATCTTATCGCCGGGCCGGATCGGATTGAAAAACTCCATATCCTGCTCGCCGTGAAGCAGGCGCAGCAAATCCGCCTGAAGCTCGCTGTCCGCCACCGCCTGGAGGAGTGCAGACCACGTCACCACCACGCCGAAAAGCGGCGGCGCAACGATTCCGCCGCGCCGCGCGGGATCGAAGAACGCGGGATTGTTATCGTTGCAGGCGCGCGCGTATTTCTCGATCGCGTCGCGGCCAACTTCCATCGTCTGTGATGGATAGCTCTTGCCGACGCAGGCTTTGTTCAGCGGCATCCGGATTCACTCCTCGATTTCAGCTCCGCTGCGGTCTCGGGCGCGAGCGGCTCCGTCAAGATTAGCTCGCCTCGGCCCCGCGATGCGATCATCGCAACTCGCGGCCGGCAACGAAAACCGCCTTCAATTTAAGATCGCGGCCCAGCAACAACAGATCCGCGCGCGCTCCGGTTCGAATCGCGCCGCGCCCGCCGATATCCGAATCGGCTCGCCCGCGAACGTCGATATGAACTCCGGGCCGATACTCGCCGACGCCACCTTGTCGGTCGTGATCAGCATCCCTTCGGCGCCGCGCGTGCGATAGACGATACGCAGCATCTCGGGATGGACGTGCACGCCGTCGGGAATCACAGCGGCCAAAGCGTCGCACGGTGTCATCGCCGCCGCCGCCACGCCCGGTTCGCGATGATGTATCGGGCGCATCGCGTTGAACACATGCGTGAACATGCGCGCGCCGGCAGCAACTCCCGCCCGCGCCTGATCGATCGTCGCGTCGCTATGCCCGATCGAAACCGCAACGCCGCGCGCCGCCATCTGCTGGATCGCGGCAATCGCGCCGTCGAGTTCGGGAGCGAGTGTTATCAACCGCAGACGCTCGAGCGCCAGAATCTGTTCGAGCGCTTCGCCGCGCGGTTCGAGATTGAATCCCGGATGGATGCCGAGCCGCGCGGGCGAGATGAACGGACCCTCCAGATGCATGCCCAGGATCGCCGCGATCGCCGCCGCCGGCTCGGGATTATCGGCTTCGGCCGCGATAGCCTCGGCGATCGTATCGTGGACGCGGACGATTCGATCGATCGGCGCGGTAATCGCGGTTGGCAGAAATCCCGTGGTTCCTTCGCGAGCCAGATGGCGCGCGAGAGCGGAGATTTGCCGCGCCGTCG
>JBEKLA010000033.1:0-24228 GCA_050010455.1 Binataceae bacterium (SeqCode)
TCTCAAGCAGAAGAGGCCGTAAAGAACCTGCAGAAGTCCGGGTTTGACATGAAAAAGCTGTCAATCGTGGGAAAAGACTATCACACTGACGAGCACGTCGTAGGGTACTATAATACCGGCGATCGCATGAAGTACTGGGGCAAGCTCGGAGCCATTTGGGGTGGCTTTTGGGGACTTTTATTCGGAGCTGCCTTCTTTGCTATTCCGGGAATCGGGCCGGTGTTAGTAGCTGGTCCTCTGGTTGCGTGGATCGTGGGCGCTCTCGAGGGCGCGGTGGTGACGGGCGGGTTGAGCGCAATCGGCGCGGGATTATTCAGCATCGGTATCCCTAAAGACAGCGTCCTGAAATACGAGTCAGCGTTGAAGGCTGACAAGTTCATTCTCCTAGCCCACGGCACGGCAGCCGAAGTGGCCAAGGCCAAGGACATCATACAGACGACACACCCCACGGAGCTGGCACTGCACGCGACCGAAGGCGCATAACCCCAGCCTCCTCAATCGGGCCAGGATCTACGGTGTGATGGTGCATTATCTAGCACCCGGAGACGTGTGAAGCGATCACCAAGCAAAGGCGGGGAAAGCAAACTACGATGACCAAACCAATGACATCCAAGAGCCGGCGGGAATTCATTGTCAAGGCCCGTGAACACCTGAAGAGCGTGAGGGCCGCGTTGATTCATGAACTTGCATCCGATGTCCGGGCTGAGCTTTCAGTTAGTAGTGGCGACCCTACGGATAGCGCCGACCTTGCCTCCGCAGAGTACGAGAGTGAAATGAGCATTTTGTTGTCTCGGCGCGGGAAGAGTCGGATCGGCGAAATAGATTGCGCGCTTAGGCGAATGGACGAGGCGAACTACGGCGTGTGCGAGACTTGCGGGCTCGAAATCACCGAACCACGGCTTAAGGCAATGCCCTACACACAGCATTGCTGCGACTGCCAACAGGATCAAGAGCGCGAGGCGAAGGTCCGGCCTCGCAGCTACGATATCGAACAAGAGCGGTTCAAAGAGTTCGGATCGGTCATCGCAGAAGATGATATCAACCAGAAACCAATGCGAAGGCCAGGGAATGAAACACATACCTAGTCTGCTGACGACAGTGGCCATCGCCACCATGATCGCAAGTCTCACGTTTGCACAGGTTGACGACGGAAATTCGCGAGTCAACGGCATCGTGGTGAACGGAAACACCACTACGGTGTTCGAAGGGGCCAACGATAGCGACCTAGACATAGGCTTACTGAAGCGATGGAGTAGATTCGCGCAGCAGCATGCAAAGATTGCACAGCAAGTCGGCGATAAGCCGACGTTGGGCGACGATGCCGGCTATCCTGCGGAAGCATCCAGAACTGGAGAGGCTGTTCGAGGACAATCCTAATTTACTTACCGAGATGAAGCGCAATCCGGGCAACTTTGTTGCTAACCTACCGAGATCGGATAAGTAGCAGGGGAGCAGCCAGGTAAAAACCGCGGCCGACTAATCACAGCCACCAGTGCGGTGACTGCCTCGTTTGAGCGGCGGCCGGATCCGGCGCCGCTCTTTTGGTTGACCTGAGGGTGTTGCTTCGAACGTCGCGTTCTTGCCGCCGCCCCCGTAGTTCGCGCTTAGGGAAGCCGTCATTCCGGCTGCAACAGTCGCGATGAGCCCAATACCAATGGAAAGGCTTGACGAACAGTTCTCCGGCTAGATCACGGTGGGTCCGCCGAGTTTAAAGGCAATTGTGAAGAATTTTATCCTGCGCGCGCTCAAGGGTGCACCGGCAGATTTCCCTGCGGAAACAGATGAACCGATTCGCGCGGAACTGTTCGGCATCGAACGCCTCGAGCAACATGCGGAGAGCCTCGCGGAGGCTCAGCGTATTACGACCAAACGTGGCACTGGCCGACGCCTGGCGAAACGGCTGCAAGATAACGGCCGCGTGCTGCTCGAAGCGAATGGCGCCACAGCCAAGGCAATCCGGGAGAAGCGCGCGATTACCCCAGCGGCCGAGTGGCTGATCGATAACTTCTATGTCGCGCAGGAACAGATTCGTGAGATCCGCGAGGATCTTCCGCGCGGCTTTTACCGCGGACTGCCCAAACTCGCGCAAGGGCCACTTAAGGGCTACCCGCGCGTTTTCGGAGTGGCTTGGGCGTTCGTCGCGCATACCGACAGCCGCTTCGAGCCGGAGATGTTATGCCGGTTCGTGCGGGCCTATCAGCGCGTGCAGCCTCTGACGATCGGCGAGCTCTGGGCGGTCGCGATAACGCTGCGAGTCGTGCTGGTGGAGAATTTGCGGCGCGCGGCGGAGCGAATCGTCAGCGAGCGGGCTGCCCGCCAGGCGGCGAACGCCCTGGCCGACCAGCTGTTGGGAATCGGTAGCCGTGAGACCGAAGAACCGGGCGTGGTTCTGCGGCGCTTCAATAAGAAGCCGGTGCCGAGGGCCTTTGCGGTTCAGTTGGTCCAGCGCCTGCGCGATCAAGATCCGAAGGTGACACCGGTGCTCACCTGGTTAGACGAACGTCTAGCTTCGATGGGAACGACCGCCGACGAGGTCGTCCGAACGGAGCATCAGGCACAAGGCGCGATGAACGTGACAGTGCGTAACGTGATCACGAGCATGCGCTTGATATCCGCAGTCGATTGGGCGGAGTTCTTCGAGAGCGTGAGCCTCGTCGATGCAGCGCTGCGCGCCGACAGCGACTTCGCCGAAATGGATTTCCCCACGCGGGATCGCTACCGGCATGCGATAGAAGAGCTGGCGCGAGGCTCGGGCCAATCGGAACTCGAAGTCGCCCGTCACGCGCTTGCAGCCGCAAAGCACGCGGCATCCGAGCCGCGGGACGGCGGCACCGAAACCGCACGTTCCCAGCGCGAGACCGGCTACTACCTCATCTCGAAGGGGCGGCGCGTGATCGAGGAGGAGATCGGATTCCGTGTTCCGATGAGCGAATGGCTGGTTCGGGCCAACGCGGCGGTGGGAATCCTGGGCTATGTAGGCGCTATCGCGATCATCGGCGTGCTCATTCTGGTCCTGCCGCTGTTGGGCGTGGCGGAGTTCGGCGTCAGCGGATGGACTCTCCTCATGCTGGCCCTTCTCGGCGTGGCACCGGCATCGGATGCCGCGGTGGCGCTAGTCAACCGCGGCGTTACAAATGCCTTCGGAGCCAGAACTCTGCCGGCTATGGAGCTTGGCGACGGAGTGCCTGCGAGCCTGCGCACGATAGTCGTTGTGCCGACGCTCTTGACGACCCGAGCTGAACTCGAAGAGCAGATCGAGCGGTTAGAGGTGCACTACCTATCAAGCCAGGACGGCGATCTCCGCTTCGCGCTACTCTCGGACTGGACCGACTGCACCACCCAGAATGCGTCAGATGATGACGAGCTGCTCGGCGCGGCCGCTGAGGGAATCGCGCGCCTGAATCAACGCCACGGATCGGCACCGGAAGGCGCTCGTTTCTTGCTGCTCCATCGCCGACGGATCTGGAACGAGGGGCAGGGAAAGTGGATCGGATGGGAACGCAAGCGCGGAAAGCTGCACGAGCTGAATCGCTTGCTTCGCGGCGCGACCGACACCACATTTGTGGCGATTGACGGTCGCTCACCCATCGTACCTCCCGGCGTCCGCTATGTGATCACTCTCGACGCCGATACCCGCCTACCGCGAGAAACCGCCAGACGCCTGATTGGGAAGATGGCGCATCCGCTCAACCGTCCGCGGCTGGATCCGGACAGCGGCCGGGTGGTCGAGGGCTACGCGGTCCTGCAGCCGCGAGTTACCCCGTCGTTGCCGAGCGGCCGTGAGGGGTCGCTTTTCCAGCGCATCTTCACCAGTCCGAGCGGACTTGACCCCTACGCCTTCGCGGTCTCAGACGTCTACCAGGATCTCTTCGGCGAAGGCTCCTACAGTGGCAAGGGAATTTATGACGTGGACGCCTTCGAGGCCGCTCTCTACGGCCGGCTCCCCGAGAGCGCCATTCTCAGTCATGATCTTCTGGAGGGAATCTTCGCGCGGGCCGGATTGGCCTCCGATATCGAGGTTGTCGAAGAGTTTCCATCACGCTACGACGCCGCCGCGGCTCGCCAGCATCGGTGGGCGCGCGGTGATTGGCAGTTGCTACCCTGGATTTTTGGCCGCGGGCGGGATTCCAGTGGCGATCCGCGCCGAATCGCGATTCCCTTGATCGGCCGCTGGAAGATGATGGACAACCTGCGACGGACGCTGTCGGCGCCGGCCGCGTTCGTCGCGTTGCTGGGGGGATGGACCCTGCCTTTGGCTGCCGCCGCGGTCTGGAGCGGGTTCGTAGTCGCGACGTTTGCGATTCCCGCCCTTTTGCCGGCCTTTATCGGAATGTTGCCGCGAAGGCTCGGGCTTTCGCAGCGAAGACACTGGCACGCGGTCGGCACGGATTTCGTCCTTTCTGTGTCACAGGTCGCACTGTTGGTCACACTCCTGGCGCATCAGGCGTGGTTGATGACCGACGCAATAGTGCGAACCGTCTTTCGTCTATTCGTGAGGCACCGGCGGTTACTCGAGTGGGTAACCGCCGCTCAAGCGAAGCTCAGCACCGAGCTCGATCTACGCGGATACTATCGGTGGATGGCTGGCAGTATTGCGCTCGGTGGGGTTGCCGTTGTCGTGGTCGCATGTATCGGGCAAAGAGCATGGCCGATCGCGGCTCCATTCGTGATCCTGTGGATGGTCTCCCCGGCCGTCGCACGATGGGCGAGTTTTTCGCCTGCCATGGCCGGTTCCAATCCGCTATCGGACACGGACGCACGGGGGCTGCAGCTCATCGCACGGAGGACTTGGCGCTTCTTCGAAACCTTCGTCACAGCGAACGATCACATGCTTCCCCCGGACAACTTCCAGGAAGATCCGCATCCAGTGTTAGCCCATCGCACTTCCCCCACCAACATCGGACTGTACCTGCTGTCGGTGATCGCCGCCTGTGACTCGGGCTGGGTGGGTAAGATTGAAGCCGCGGAACGGATGGAGGCCACGCTTGGGACCATGAACCGGCTCGAGCGTTTCCGCGGGCATTTCTACAACTGGTACGACACGCATGACCTTCGTCCGCTGGAGCCGAAATACGTCTCTTCGGTTGACAGCGGCAATCTCGCCGGTCACCTGATCGTTCTTGGAAACGCCTGCCGGGAAATAGTCGGCGCGCCCGTGACAGGGGAGGAATGCTTCGCTGGGATCGATGACGCGCTGGAAATCACACGCGAGGCCGTGCGCGGACTCTCGGATGATCGACGGACCCTAACCGTGACTCGAAAGCATCTTGAGGACGCCCTAGATGCTCTTTCCACTGCGGTGTCCGCTTCGTTCAGATCCGCTGGAGGCCCAGGCTCTGATGCCGAAAGCGGACGCGGTGCGGAAAAATCGTTCGGGCGGGCTCCGGCGACCCCGGCAAGTCTCATAGAGCGATTGGCGGAGCTGGCGCTGCGTGCCGACACGCTCGCTGACATTGCGCGAACGTTGAGTGCGGAACGCGGCGACGATGCCAGCGCTGAAGTGCTGGCCTGTGCGGAGGCGGTGAATGCTTCCCTTCAGAGCCATCAGCGCGATTTTGAGCAGCTGATGCCTTGGGCGAAGCTGGTCGCTGCCGAGGCCGCGCTCGCCGCTGCGGGGAATGTGGCTATGGACATTTCTCCGGAGCAGACGCTTGCGCTCATCTTTGACTCGGTTCCGACCTTGGCCGATCTGCCCGATCGTTGCGAGGCCGCCATGCTCATTCTGACGCATCGCCAGGCGGAGCTTGCCGCGCAAACCGGCGCCGCGGGCGACTTGTTCAAGATTCGAGTGGATGTTTTGGTCGACGCTCTCAAGCGCTCCGCAAGCGCTGCGCGGTCGTTCCGGGGACGTCTCGATGCGCTCGGCGAACTGACCAAGAAAATGTTCGACGCGATGGAGTTCAGTTTTCTGTTCAACCTGGCGCGCCAACTCCTCGCGATTGGGTATCGGGTTACGGAGGGCAGCCTCGACCCCAACTGTTATGACCTGCTCGCCTCCGAGGCGCGTCTAGCGAGCTTCGTTGCGATCGCCAAAGGCGACGTGCCGGCCCGGCACTGGTTTCGGCTCGGGCGTACCGAAACTCCGGTAGGCCGCGGTTCGGCGTTGGTCTCATGGTCCGGATCGATGTTCGAGTACCTGATGCCAAGCCTTGTGATGCGCGCGCCGGCAGGAAGCCTGCTTGAGCAAAGCAACCGATTCGTCGTCCAGCGGCAGATTGAATACGGCGCCGAACTTGGGCTGCCATGGGGCGTATCGGAATGCGCGTACAATGCGCGAGATCTGGAGCTTACCTATCAATATTCAGCTTTCGGCGTACCGGGCCTGGGGCTCAAGCGCGGGCTCAGCCAGGACGCTGTTATCGCTCCATACGCGACGGCGCTGGCGGCTATGGTCGACCCGCAAGCCGCGGCGCGAAACTTCTCACGGCTTGCCGCGGCGGGTGGCCGCGGCAGGTATGGCTGGTACGAAGCTCTGGACTATACCCCGGCGCGGCTCCCTGAGGGCGACAAGGTGGCGATCGTCCGTTCCTATATGGCGCACCATCAAGGGATGACCTTGATAGCGATCTGCGACGCTGTCCAAGACGGCGCTATGCGTGCCCGCTTTCACGCCGAGCCGATTATCCAGGCGACCCAGCTTTTGCTGCAGGAACGAGTTCCGCGGGATGTGTTGGTTGCCAATCCTGGAGCTGACGAGGTGGGGGCAGCGGCCCAGGTCCGCGACCTCGTTCCGCCGATGGCGCGCCGGTTCCAATCTCCTCATCAGCCGGCTCCCCGTACTCACCTGCTCTCCAACGGCAGGTATGCGGTCATGATCACCGCTGCGGGCTCAGGATACAGCCGTTGGCGTGATTTTACGGTCACGCGGTGGCGGGAGGACGCTACCTGCGATTCCTGGGGCACTTACGTCTTCCTACGCGACACGCGCGGCGGCGACGTGTGGTCGGCAGGGTACCAACCAACCGGAGTCGAGCCGGATAGCTACGAGGCGACATTCTTTGAGGATCGAGCTGAGATCGTTAGACGCGACCGGCTGATAGAGACAAAGATGGAGATGGCCGTGTCGCCGGAGGACGACGCTGAGGTTCGTCGAGTGTCGATCTCCAATCTCGGAACCGGTGTGCGGGAGATCGAGCTGACCTCATATGCGGAGGTAGTGTTGGCACCCGACGCGGCTGACGCCGCCCACCCGGCCTTCTCCAATCTGTTCGTACAAACGGAGTTCGTCGCCGGCATCGGCGCTATTCTGGCTACACGGCGGCTGCGGTCGCCCGCAGACTTTCCGCTCTGGGCGGCGCACGTCGCGGTCGTGGAAGGCGAGGTCGTGGGCAGCCCACAATTCGAGACTGATCGGGCGCGTTTCCTGGGACGCGGACGCGGAATCCGTACGCCGGTCTCGGTGGTGGACGGCCGACCGCTCTCCAACACTGCCGGCGCCGTACTCGATCCGATCTTCAGTCTTCGCCGCCGCATCAGGCTTGCGCCAGGGGCCACGGCGCGGATCGCGTTCTGGACTCTGGTCGCGTCCTCGCGCAGCGAAGCGCTCGACCTGGCCGACAAACACCACGACCCAGCGGCCTTCGAGCGCGCCATCACCCTCGCGTGGACCCAGGCGCAAGTGCAGCTTTACCATCTCGGCGTTGACTCCGACGAAGCCAACCTGTTCCAACGTCTGGCGGGTTATGTGCTCTACTCCAACCCGGCGCTGCGGCCTTCATCCGCGGTGCTTGAACGAAGCGAGAGTGGGCCGGCGGCGCTGTGGGCGCACGGGATCTCCGGCGACCTGCCGATCGTTTTGGTTCGAATCGCTGACGTCGACGGTTTGGATACGGTGCGCCAGTTACTCCGCGCCCACGAATACTGGCGGATGAAGCAGTTGGCGGTCGACTTGGTGATCTTGAACGAAAATCCCCCTTCCTACGCTCAGGATCTGCAGATCGCTCTGGAAACGATGGTTCGGGCCAGCCAATCGCAACGGCCATCCGGGAAAGAAAGTGGGCGCGGAGCGGTGTTCATCCTTCGCAACGAACTAGTTTCGTCCCAGACGCGCAGCCTGCTCCAGAGCGCCGCTCGAGCAGTGATCTGGAACCGCCGCGGCAGCCTCTTCCAACAGGTCAAACGTCTCGAAGAATCCGCCGCAGCCGTCGCGCCGCCGCCAAGACGCCGGCCTACGATCGCAATGCCGGAGCCCGCTTCGCCTGCGCCGAAGCTGGAATTTTTCAACGGCCTGGGCGGCTTCGTAGCCGACGGCGGGGAATATGTAACCATCCTCGGCGAAGGGCAGTGGACGCCGGCACCGTGGGTCAACGTCATCGCCAATCCCTCCTTCGGCTTCCAGGTATCCGTCGAGGGCAGCGGTTACACTTGGTCAATCAATAGCCAACAGAATCAGATCAGCCCATGGTCCAACGACCCCGTCAGCGATAGGCCAGGCGAAGTGTTCTACCTTCGCGACGAAGACAGTGGAGAACTCTGGGGTCCCACGGCTCTGCCTATTCGCGAAGAGACCTCGCCCTACGTCGCCCGGCATGGTCAAGGCTACAGCCGTTTCGAGCACACTTCGCACGGAATCGAGCTCGAGCTTCTGCAATACGTGCCGCTCGAAGACGCGATCAAGATCTCCCGGCTGAAGATCCGTAATCATTCGCGGCGATCCCGGAGACTTTCGATCACCGCATACGTGGAATGGGTGTTGGGCACGTCCCGCCCCTCCTCCGCCCCGTTCGTCGCGACAGGGATCGATCCGGAAACCGGAGCGATGCTGGCAAGGAACCACTGGAGCGCCGAGTATGGTAGTCGCGTCGCCTTCGCCGACCTCGCCGGACGCCAAGTAGCCTGGACCGGTGACCGAACGGAATTTCTCGGGCGCAACGGCACGCTCGATCATCCGGTCGCGCTGGAGCGGGGAACGCAGCTCTCCAGTCGCGTCGGCGCCGGTCTCGACCCGTGCGGCGCTCTCCAGACCCGGATCGAGCTCGCGCCAAACGAAGCGACCGAGATCGTCTTCTTTCTTGGTGAAGCATCGACGAAGGCGGAAGCGGTGGCGTTGATCACGCGCTACCGAACCGCTGATCTCGACTCGGTATTGCGCGCGGTGACCCGGCTTTGGGATGACGTCCTCGGCACAGTTCAGGTGCGGACGCCGGATCGTGCGATGGACATTCTGCTAAACCGCTGGCTCCTCTACCAGACACTATCTTGCAGGGTGTGGGCGCGAGCGGCGTGCTACCAGGTTAGCGGCGCTTACGGCTTTCGCGATCAGCTCCAGGATGTCATGGCGCTCAGCGCGTCGAAGCCGGAGGTGACGCGAGAGCATCTGCTGCGCGCGGCGGCGAGACAGTTTGTCGAGGGTGACGTTCAGCATTGGTGGCATCCGCCGTCGGGTCAGGGGGTCCGCACGCGTATCTCCGACGACCGGATCTGGCTGGCGTACGCCACCGCGCACCACGTCGAGATCACCGGCGATGGCGGGGTTCTCGACGAAATGGTTCCCTTTATCGAGGGGCCTGTTCTGCGCGCGGAGCAGCTGGAGTCGTTCTTTCAGCCGACGGTTTCCGAGAAGCAGGGCACCTTATTCGAACACTGCGCGCGGGCCCTTGACCAAAGCCTTGCCGTCGGTGGCCACGGCCTGCCTTTCATCGGCACGGGAGACTGGAACGACGGCCTTAATCTGGTCGGCGCCGGCGGCAAGGGCGAGAGCATCTGGCTCGGCTGGTTCCTTCACGCCACGCTTTCATCTTTCGCCAAGTTGGCGGAAAGTCGGGGCGAGCAGAAGCGGGCCGCCGCCTGGCGGCAGCACGCAAGCGCGCTGGCGAGATCGCTGGAGCGAGAAGGCTGGGATGGCGGCTGGTACCTGCGCGCCTTCTTCGATGACGGGACACCGCTGGGTTCCGCCTCAAGCAGCGAATGTAGGATCGATTCGATCGCGCAGTCGTGGGCAGTGATATCCGGCGCCGCGAACAAAGCTCGCGCAGCAACCGCCATGGCGGCGCTGGACGAGCAGCTTGTCCGTCGCGATGACGGACTGCTCTTGCTCTTAACGCCGCCGTTCGATCAAGCAGCGCCCGACCCAGGCTACATCAAAGGCTACCCGCCCGGCATCCGCGAGAACGGCGGCCAATATACGCACGGCGCCATCTGGTCGGTGATCGCCTTCGCGATGCTCGGTGAGGGAGACAAGGCCGGCGAGCTGTTTTCCCTTTTGAACCCCATCAATCACGCCAGCACACGTGCCGCCATTCACCGCTACAAGGTTGAACCCTACGTTGTCTGCGGCGACGTATATGCCGAGCCGGCACATGTCGGGCGCGGTGGCTGGACTTGGTATACCGGCTCGGCAGGATGGATGTATCGGGCGGGTCTCGAGTGGATACTCGGATTTCGTCTGCGCGGCGCAAACCTGCTCATTGATCCCAGCATCCCGAAGGCTTGGCGACACTTCGAAATCGTTTTCCGATACCGCTCCACGCGGTACGAAATCGCGGTCGAGAATCCTCATGGAGTTAGTCGCGGTGTTACTCGCGTCGAGCTCGACGGCAAGTTGCTGCAAGGAGATCCGGTGCTGATCCCCTTGTCCGATGACGGTGGCACCCATCCGGTGCGCGTCCTATTGGGTGACATAAGCCGGGTTGGCGAAGCGCCCCCTGGCGGCCACTACGGACTCGAAGAGGTTCAATCGGAATCATGAAAGTGAGTGTGTTGGCAGGAAAAGGTAGGGGATGGTAATTCATGTCCGCTCCATCTTCGAATCCTCCTTTACCAGCCGAGTCCAAACCTGGGGCCGCGCCACCAGCCGCAATCGGTTCGTCTGATAAGTCAGCCGGCAACGCCACGGATGGCTCACCGAACGGCCTTACGAGTGACGAGGCCGCCATACGGCTTAAGAAGTTCGGCCCCAACGCGATGCCCGACACGTCAGCGCATCCGTTGCGTTCGGCGTTGAGCAAATTCTGGACGCCAGTTCCATGGATGCTCGAGGCTGCGATCGTGCTTGAGGTGGCGCTAGGCAAGTACGTCGAGGCGGCGATCATCATGGGCCTCCTGGTGTTCAACGCCGCGCTCGGGTTTTTCCAGGAATCGCGCGCCCAGGCAACTCTCGCCGCACTGAAGTCGCGGCTGGCGCTGAACGCGTCGGTCCGGCGCGGCGGTGTTTGGACGATTGTGCCCGCAGTCGGGTTGGTGCCAGGCGATATCGTGAAGCTATCTCTGGGTGCCGTGGTGGCTGCCGACGTGCGCCTGGTCGAGGGGTCAGTTTTGCTCGACCAATCGATGCTCACCGGCGAATCCATACCAATAGAAGCTGGTCCGGGCTTGCAGACGTATGCCGGCGCTCTCGTGCGGCGCGGCGAGGCGGTTGCGGAGGTCACGGCGACCGGGGTGCGCACAAAGTTTGGACGCACTGCGGAGCTGGTCCGCACCGCTCATGTCACGAGTTCGGAGCAGAAGGCGGTTCTTCGCGTCGTGCGCAATCTCGCCATGTTCAACAGCGTCGTCATTGTCCTGCTGGTGGCGTACGCCTACCGGCTCGCGATGCCGCTTGCTGAAATCATACCGCTGGTGTTGACGGCGATTCTTGCCTCGATCCCGGTCGCGCTGCCCGCCACCTTCACTGTTGCAGCTGCTCTGGGCGCACGCGCGCTGGCACGCCTGGGCGTTCTTCCGACGCGCCTGTCGGCTGTGGACGAAGCGGCAACCATCGATGTCTTATGCGCAGATAAGACCGGCACGCTGACGCTCAACGCATTGACGGTGACCGCGGTCCATCCCGCGCCGGGTTTCGACGAGGCCGGCTTGCTGGCACTTGCGGCGGTAGCGAGTGCGGATGGCGGGCAGGATCCAGTAGATGCAGCGATTCGCTCCGCGGCCTCGACTAAGGGCGCCAAGCTGCCGAAACTGATTAAGTTCATCCCCTTCGATCCCGCAAAGAAGACATCTGAGGCGACTGCCGTCGATCCCAACGGCGCCGGCACCATGCGGGTCGTGAAGGGCGCGTACGCCGCGGTGAGCGGCCTTGCGCCACCATTGCCGGAGTTGTCAGCGGCGGCCGACGATCTGGAAGCGAAGGGCTTTCGGCTGCTCGCCGTCGCGACTGGTACCGCCGCAGCGATGCGAATTGCGGGACTGATCGCGTTGAGCGATCCGCCGCGAGATGACTCGGCGGTGTTGGTCACGGAGATGCGCACGTTGGGCGTGCGTACCGTGATGGTGACCGGCGACGCCCCCGCGACGGCCGCAATCGTGGCTCGTGCGGTGGGCCTCGATGGAGCCGTATGTCCGGCCGGGCCGATTGGCGACGCTGTGGCGCCTGAGCAATTCGCGGTCTTTGCCGGCGTCCTGCCGGAGGACAAGTACAAACTCGTGAAGGCGTTCCAGAAGGGTGGCCACAATGTTGCGATGTGCGGCGACGGCGCCAATGACGCGCCCGCATTGCGGCAGGCACAGATGGGAATCGCGGTATCGACGGCAACCGACGTTGCCAAGTCGGCTGCCGGTATAGTGCTGACCGAGCCCGGACTCGGCGGCATCGTGGCCTCGGTTAAGGAAGGCCGCATGACCTTTCAGCGCATCCTGACCTATACGCTGAGCTCGGTGACCAAAAAGATCGTACAGGTGCTGTTCCTGGCGGTTGGTCTGGTCATGACTGGGCACGCGATCCTGACACCGATGCTGATGGTCCTTATCATGCTCACTGGCGACTTCCTGGGCATGTCGTTGACGACCGACAACGTGAGTCCCTCGCCGCTGGCCAATGCTTGGCGCATCGGCAACGTGACGATGGTGGGGATCTTTATGGGAGTCTGCGAGTTGATCTTTTGCACTGCGGTTTTGGCCATCGGCAAATTCCGGCTGGGGCTTGGCATCGAGGCGCTGCAAACTATCGCCTTTCTCACCGTTGTGTTCGGCAATGAGGCGTCGCTCTATGCCATCCGTGCACGCCGACGCTTGTGGTCCGCGCCAAGCCGCTGGCTGGTTCTGTCGTCCGTAGCGGATGTCCTGATTGCCTCGACGTTGGCCGTCTGCGGAATCGCAATGACGGCTTTGCCCGTCATCCTTGTGGCTGGCACTCTGGCCGCGGCAGTTGCCTTCGCATTCGTCGCGGATGTGGCGAAATTCCCGGTATTTAGTCGCCTTAGGATCGCTTAGCGGCGAACGGGACAAAATCGAAATGTCACTTCAGTTTACGAGTGTTCTCTGAAGAACATAATGTTCAACCTGCCAGTACAATTGCCTTGACCCTAGCTGCGAGCCGGCCCAGACTGAAACTGTCGGGATCGAGTGACCGCGTTGTGAGCTAAATGTCGTCGGGAAACGCTCTTCTCATTCCCGCGCGCGGAAAGGCTCCCCGCCTTTTGTCAGTCACAACATCTGTCGGGACAAAGCCACGCAGGTGCATACGATGGCTACGACTAAACGCTACCTCGGGAGAGTAATCACCTTTTTGCTGTCGATCGTAGTGACGGCGCACTTAACTTTGGTTCAACGCTTTTATCCATCTAGCTCCGACACCGGACAGCAGTGGGCAGCTCTGGCGGCATGGTTTGAACTACGCGCCTGGCTCGTGCGCGAGACACAGACGCCAAGAGCTTCTTGGCCAAGAACAGAAAGCGAACAGCTTGCATCCTTCCGCGTCGCGCGCGCGGGTGATCTAAGGTCAACCGGCGTTCGGTGAAAGCGACCGACTGCGAAAGTCAGGTTCCAACTCCTCAATATCTGTGAATCATCTTCGTTCCAGGGTCCATCAGACGCGAAGCCGCCGCCTCCCGGCGCTGCTGGAAGCATCGTGGACCGAAATCGCGCAAAAACCTTGCCGAGGGAGGCTGTTTGAGCTGCAAAGCGAGTCTCAATCAGAGAGTAAAACGGAAGTCCTGGTAAAAATGGAAATGGGATCTATCGGCAGTGGGAAAGTGAGAATCTTTGGAGCGCTGCTCTTGGCAACTCTGCTGACGGGTTGTTTCGGCCCTGGTTGGGAGGGAGGAGGTCCCGGTTGGGGGGGAGGGGGAGGTCCCGGTTGGTGGGGAGGGGGTAGTCCGGTCTACTACTCGAACGACGTCTACCGGGGCTACGGCAGGTATCCGCAGCCTGGTCCGAGCAGAGGTATATTCGGCGGCTATGCTCCGTCTCACGAGGCTTGGGCCGCGAGCACCCGCGGCCGGACCAGCTATGGCGGAGGCCCACCGGGCGGTGGACACGGCGGCGGCGAAGGCGGTGGACACGGCGGCGGCGAAGGCGGTGGACATGGTGGAGGCCCACCGAGCGGAGGCGGCGGCGGTGGACATGGTGGAGGCCCACCGAGCGGAGGCGGCGGCGGTGGACATGGTGGAGGCGGCGGTCATGGCCACTAATCGCCGAGGGCGGGAAAAAGCAATGCGTCAACTAACAGACGGTAATCGAAGAAGCACGACCGGTTGGCTAGCTCTGCGGGTCTTGTGGGTCAGCTTCGTACTTGGGCTTGGCTGTTCCCAGGCAGCCTTAGCGCAAGAGCCCGGCCAGAAGACCTTCAATTCGGCTACGGAGGCGACCGACGCTTTCGCCGCAGCCGTACAGAATCACGATGAGGCGGCGATGCTGGCGATTCTGGGCCCGTCCGGCCAGGATCTGATTTCCTCCGGCGATCGAGTCGCCGACCAAAGCAATCAGGATGCCTTTGCCACCAAGTATCGTGCGTCGCATCAGTTTATCGCCGCTGGCGACGGACGAACCTTCCTTTACATAGGCCCCGAGAATTGGCCGACTCCAATACCGCTTCGACAAAATGGAACTCAGTGGTACTTCGACACGGATTACGGCAAACAGGAAATTTTATATCGGCGGATCGGCTCCAATGAGCTGAACGTGATCAAGGTCTGCGCCGCAATCGTCGATGCCCAGCGCGACTATTACGCCGCGCTGCACGACGGCGCGTCCGAGCATCAATACGCTCAGAAGTTTCGCAGCACCGCCGGAACGCAGGACGGCTTATTCTGGGAGGTCAAGGCGGGCGAGCAGCCGGAAAGTCCCCTCGGTCCCCTGGTCGCAGAAGCTGCTATCGAAGGCTATCAGCATCACGCCAACGGCCAACCTCATCCCTTCCACGGCTACATTTACCGGATGCTAACCAGTCAAGGAGCCAATGCGCCGGGCGGCGCCCGAAACTATATCGTCGACGGCAAGATGACCGGAGGATTCGCGCTGATTGCCTATCCTGTTAGCTATCGCGACTCTGGAGTGATGACCTTCATCGTCAATCAGGACGGTCAGATCTATCAAAAGGACCTGGGCCCCAATACCGACCAGATAGCCAGCGAGATGGTGGCATACAATCCGGATGCGACCTGGCAACCAGTGAACACAGCGACCGCTGCCGCACCTAAATAGGAAAAGGATCGATCGTTGGTGAGAATCCGTACGTCACTGAAACCGGTCCTCTTTAACGAACGTGGCCTCGAACTAAGCGTCGGTGCGGACAAAACGGCAGGGAATTAAACATGCGCATTAGCAAGTAGGTTTTCTGCTAGGATTTGATTTTTCATTCGCTGAGATACCACGGTACCGTGACGATCACGATCCGATGGGCTCCCTGCACTAGACGAGCCGAAAGCACGGCGCCGCGCTGGTTGTGAAGGAAGTAGTTGTACCAGTGCGGTTCGACCAGCTCGGGCACGAGCACCGCAACGGTGCGACCCTCGTTCTGCCGCTCGACTTCCAGCACATGATCGATGATTGGTTGCACCACGAACCGGTACGGCGATTTGAGGACCGTCAGCCGTGGCACCGCCTGCTTCGCCTGACGCGCGGGCTGTTCGACGCGCGCTGACCATTGCCGCTCGAGCGACACGTCGCCGTCCTCGCTTTCGACATGCAGCACCTCGACCTCGTGCGATATCGTCAGCGCCAACCGCAGCGCGTTCTCCGCCAGCGAATTCCACTCGACGATGGGCACTATCACAATCGGTTCCTGGAGACCGTACAGCTTAAGCCCGCCCGCGGCCGAAAGTTGGCGATCGATTCTTCGATAGTGACGACGCACCGCCAGCATCAGAGCGATCAGCGACGGCACCAGCAGCATTACCATCCACGCGCCGGCCATGAACTTGACCATCGCCACGATCACGACCGTGGCGGCGGTCGCACTGGCGCCGAGTCCATTGATCGCCACGCCGCTCAGCGCGCCGGGCTCCCGGCTCTTCCACCAATGCGCGACCATCCCCGCCTGCGACAGCGTGAAGGCGAGAAACGCTCCCACCGCGAACAGCGGAATCAACCGGTCGGTTACGCCGCCGAACGCGATCAGCAAAATCGCCGCAAGCACCGCGAGTAGCCAGATGCCCTCCGTGTAGACCAGCCGGCGGCCGCAGTTGGCCAACGAGCGAGGCAGATAGTCGGTGTTGGCGATCGCGCGGCACAAGCGAGGGAAGTCGGCGAACGAAGTATTCGCTGAGAGGCAGAGCACCAGCACAATCGAGATCATGCTGATCCAGTAGATGATTCCGTGGCCGGCCACCGCACCGGTCAACTGCGAGAGGATGCTTTGATATTGCGGCGTCCCTGGTTCGGTCGCGCCAATGCCATAGGCGCGCGCGAGATAGGCGATGCCAAGGAGCAGCACCACCAGGATCCCGATGATCGCGGTGAGGGTGCGGCGCGCCGCCGGGACCCTCGGCTCCTGGAATGCCTGAACGCCGTTGCTGACCGCCTCGACGCCGGTCATCGCGGTGCAGCCGCTCGCGAATGCGCGCAGCAGGATCCACCATCCCACTGCCACGCTGGCGCCAGGCGCGTGCGGTGGTGGCACCAGCGCATGCGGATGTCCACCCGAGGAGATCGCGGCATATGTTCCCCACGCCACGAGGGTGAACAGACTCAGCACGAACAGGCAGGTCGGCAACATGAACAGCACGCCCGCCTCGCCAATGCCACGCAGATTCACCACGGTGAGCAGGGCCAGAATCGCGAGACACATGGTGAGCGTATATGGCTGGAGCGTGGGCACGGCAGAAATGATCGCGCCGACACCCGCCGAAATTCCGACCGCGACGTTCAACACGTAGTCAGTCATCAGCGCGGCGCCTGCGAGCAGGCCGGCCAGCGGACTCAGGTTCGCGCGCGCAACCGTGTACGAACCTCCTCCGCCCGGGTACGCCGCGATCGTCTGCCGGTAGCTCAAGTACACAATGCCGAGCAGGATGACGATCGCGGCGGTGATCGGAAGGATGTAGGCCAATCCAGCCGCTCCGAGCGGCAGCAGCACGGTCAGCGCCGCCTCGGGTCCATAGGCGGCGGAACTCAGCGCGTCGAGCCCGAAGGTCGGAATGCCTGCCGCCGTGCTGAGCCGTTGCGCCCTGGCTTCGGAGGAGGCAAGCGGGCGTCCGAAAATCGTGTCGATAAGTGACATGTCCTTCCGATCGAGCAGCGTCGCGCCGAATCAACAACCTCTCGAAGTTAAAGCATCGATGAATCACAAATCAATCGATCGCTGTGCTCTCGCCGGGGGCGAGCTATGATGACGGCGCGTTCGGCTTTTGCTGGCGAGCGCTGGCGCCCGAGCAGCACGCGCAGTTCATCCGCTATTCAACCGATTACATCAAGGACGTCGTTCTCTCGCGCATCCTGCCGCTGCGGCGTTTGCCAGCGTTCTCATGATTGCCGGGACACATGCTGGTTCAGCTTGAGAGTCGCGCGGCGCCGGGGAAGCAGCTTATTTCGGCGCTGATCTCGGCCACCATGAAGGGACAGAATATTTGTTAGCGCAAAGGTTCGCTTTTCAAAATCGTTGACACCCGAGAGATGAGCGTGCGAGGTTCGGGAGTGAATCATGGGCCGAGACGACAACGAGAGACGCACCGGAGTGGACGTTCCGGGTGGCTGCGCGCCGCGGTGCTTGGTTCAGACGACGCTATTGTATCGACCGCGAGCCTCATGATTGGCGTCGCGGCCTCCTCCGCGTCGAAACAGGCCATCTTGATCGCCGGTGTCGCAGGGCTCGTAGCTGGCGCGATGTCTATGGCCGTCGGTGAGTACGTCTCGGTCAGTTCGCAGCGAGACTCGGAGCGGGCCGACATCGAACTCGAACAGCGAGAGCTCGCCGCCGAACCGCGAGCTGAGCTGAACGAGCTCGCGATGATCTACGTTAAGCGAGGGCTTGAAAAAGAGCTGGCGATGAAGGTCGCTCAGCAGTTGAGCGCGCGCGACCGGCTGGGCTCACACCTGCGGGACGAGCTAGGGATCGATAGGGCATCCCTCGCGCGGCCGCTGCAAGCGGCGTTGATTTCGGCCGCTAGTTTCGCATCTTTCGCGGCGGTCCCAATAACAGCCCTTCTGGTCGCCCCAGCCTCTCAGCGCATCCCTGCGATCTCAGTGTCGTCCTTAGTCAGCCTCGCTGCCCTTGGTGCATTTGG
Source organism: Binataceae bacterium (SeqCode) (assembly GCA_050010455.1). Lineage (GTDB taxonomy): Bacteria > Desulfobacterota > Binatia > Binatales > Binataceae > DATJOQ01. The sequence continues at coordinate 18,375 of JBEKLA010000033.1, forward strand.
CGGCCATCTCGGTGGTGCGCCGCGCGGCCGGGCGGCGTTGCGCGTGACTATCGGGGGTGGCTTCGCGATGGCGGTGACAGCCGTCATCGGGCGACTACTTGGTGTTTCACTAAGCTGAACATGTGGGGTTGTGCTCCGCAAAAATTCAGTTCGATGAACGGTGGTCGACCTTTGTCCGCAACCATGCTGAGAGCATTCTCGCCTGCGACTTCTTCGTGACGGTTACCGCCAACTTCCGCCTGCTCTACGTGTTTGTGATCATGGAAATCGGAAGTGCGGTTTGTAGCTAGGCCTTCCCACTGGCCGCGTCAACAACTCCGTAATGTTCCGCTGCAGATTGTCGTTAGCGGGAAGGCGGATCGCGTACTTCACGTGCCGCTCTTCGAGGGCCTCGTTCCAGCCGTCGCTCGGCGCGGCGATCCGTGCTAATCCACGGCCTCTCGCGACCTAGGTTGTGGCGGTCTACTGCGCCGATCTTCTCGATCAACTAAAGGCTCAAATTTCGAGATACAAGGTTGTGCGGAGCGGCAGCCAGACTGGATTGTCAAAAGCACGGACACCATCCACGCCACGCCGTCGCACGCGTTTCGAGTCTGTTTGTTCTCCAAAGAACTAATCGCAGATTGCTCAAAGAAGGTCACCGCGCCTAGCAGGCTATCGAGGAAGGGGGTTGATTAGTCAGTTTGATCGCCATGGTGGAGATAGTGGGCGACTCAGTCGCTGGGCTCGGCGGTTTTCGCTCGCCGAGGCGAGCGCGGCGGTGTGGTGGAGTGGTGCTTCATGCGGGGGCCGGGCTCAGTCTGGCGATTCGAATCAGGTTGTAGACGGCAGCCACCAGATAGGCATGCAATTGTGTGCGGTCGAGGCCGCGATAGCGAGTACGGCACAGGCCGCCGACGGTCTTCATCCAGCCGAAGATCTCTTCGACCCGCTTGCGTATCCTTTGGCTCACCGCGTAGCCGACATGACGCGCGGTGCGGCGGTCGAGCGCGGAACCGCCGGCGCGACCCTCATTGCGCGCGATGTGTGGAGTGACCTTGAGCGCGCGGCAGGACGCGACGAACTCGCGAGTATCGTAGCCCTTGTCGGCACCCAGCGTAATCCGCCGGCTGCCCGGCAACGCGGTCTCCAGCATCGCGCGGGCGCTGTTGCGCTCGGCGTATCCGTCAGCCGGTTCGACCGCGAAGTCGATCAGGAGACCGTGGCGGTTCTCCATCGGCGCGTTGGCCGAGTAACACAACCTCGCTTCCTTGCCCGGCCCCTTCCTGGCCAGCTTCGCTTCGGGGTCGGTGGTCGATTGATGAGTTGCGTTGCTGCGGCGTTCGCCGTGGAAGTTGACGCTCGGGTTGCCTGGATCATCGGGCGCTGGCTGCGATCCCTGGTCCTTGCGCTTGAAGCTCTTGAGCGAGGCCCAAGCCTCGACCAGCGTGCCATCCACGGTGAAGTGTTCGTCCGAAAGCAACTGCAAGCTGCGGGCCTGCGCCACCACGCGGGTGAAAAACTCGCGCGCCACGTCGTGCTCCAGCAGCCGCGCCCGGTTGCGCGAGAAGGTCGAATGGTCGAAGCTCGGCTCGGCCACATCCATATCGAGGAACCAGCGGAACAACAGGTTGTAATCGAGGTGCTCGCAGAACATCCGTTCGCTGCGCACGGTGTAGAGCGCCATCAGCAGCGAGGACTTCAGCAGCCGCTCGGGCGGGATCGACGGTCGCCCGATCGCGCTGTACATCTCGTCGAACACCGCCGAAAGTTGCGCCAGCGCCGCGTCGGCGAGTTCCTTGACCCGCCGCAGCGGATGCTCCTTCGGCACCCGATCGCCAGGCTCCATGATCATCAGCATCGTCCGCTGCCGCCGCTCTTCACCCCGCATCCGCCCCCTCCTCCACCGATCCGATTAGCCACTCAGACGAACTATATCGCAATGAAAGTCGGGCGTTTATCAACAGCCTGCTAGGCTCAGATCGTCTGGGGCGAAGTCCAACTTGTGCACCATGTGCCCGGCGCGGAAATGGTGTTTGGCGTGGGCTGTATTAAGTTAATTCGTTCCTTTGAGCACCGCGCGTTCATATCACTAAAATTGATCATTGCGACGTTCCAAATGACCATATATGTTGTCAGCTAGGTAGGATCGATATAGATTCGAGTCCCGCTCTGATCCAGCCCAATAGTGGCCTTTCCACTCGCCTTCGACCACGTTTCGCTCGACCAACGTAAATCGTCATAGCATAAGGCTTGAGGAGGTCCGTACGGGACGCACGAGTCCCACGGCATTACGAGCTATGATAAAAGAGATGCGAAACAGAGTAGGAAAAGCGCTTAGCTTGTCTGGCGCGATTCTGGTGCTCGCGATCGCGGCGCCGGCGTTTGCGCAATATGATCACGGTTATTCCGGTCAAGGCTACTACGGAGGACCCGGAGAAGCCGGATGGGGCGCGTACGATAATAATCACAACTGGCACGGCGCCAGATGGTGGCATCAGCACTACATCGAGTGGTTTTATGCGAACCATCCGCAATGGGCCGTGATCGATCCGCTATGGCTCACCGAGGATGGCGATTACGACTACAACAACAACTGGCATGATGCCTACTGGTGGCATCAGAACGATCCCGACTTTTTCTACGCCAATCATCCGCAGTGGATTTCGTGGCAACCGGATTGGCGCGACCAGGACGGTGCCTACGATGACCAGCACAACTGGCATTACGGCGAATGGTGGTACAACCAGAACCCGAACTGGGTTTCCGCTAACCATCCTAACTGGATTAGCCAACACCCAAACTGGGCGAATCATTCCGAGCCGCAATACCACCGGGCCGTGATGCGGACCGAAAACGAGGGCAATCCGCAGAATCGCCAGCGGCAGGCCTCGAGTCAGCAGAGCCCGGTTAACCAGCAGGCTCGCGATCAGAGGGCGCCAAGCCAAGGGAACCCGGCGAATCGTCAGCAGCAGGCGTCACGCGAACAACAGGTCCAGCAGAAGCAGCAGCAAGCTTCGCGTAATCAGCAGAACCAGGCGGATCGTCAGCAGCAGGCGTCGCGACAGCAACCCGAACAGAAGAATCACGAGGCAAACAACGATGGGCGCCACCAGCAAGAGGACCACGGCAAAGAGTAATAGCCAACGCTACACGGCCTGAACGGGTATGTATCCCTCTTTTGGTATACGGAATGATGATTGGCCGATTGGCCGCCGCTCGCTGTATGCTCCGACAGGGCTCGTGACGGTGGGCACCGGTATACTACGAAGAGCGGCCAGGGTGTGAGCTACCGGAAGGTCTTGAGATGAGCAAATGTCCAGTCTGCGGCAGCCTGATTCATGTCGCCACGGAACAATTCAAGTTCGTCGTTGTCGAAGGAGGTTCCTGCCGCGTACTCGATAAGGCACCGATCGATGGTGTTTGCTACCTGGTACATGAGCAGCATGTGCAGGAGTTCGAGCAGCGCGTCACGAAGGGAGCAAAAGGCGTTGTGGTGGGCGTCGCTGACGCGGTGCCCAGACTGTCCCAGACTGTCGTCAAATAGGGATCTTGACCCGTGAATTCACTGGAAGTCCCGCTAGGTCGGCGGCCGTCCACGGACGGATTGCGAGATTCGAGCGCCGATCCGGCGAATAAACCGCGAGAACCCGGTGCGAGGTGCACGGCGGGTCCACGGCGAATTGTTGCTGCTTGGAATCGAAGTAGCTGAATCAACCGTCGCCAGATATGTGGTCCGGCGCCGCCGGCCACCGTCCCAAGGTTGGAAGACTTTCCTGCGCACTCATCTTGCCGGCGTTGCATCCCTCGACGACTTGTTCATCGTGATCCCACTCAAGCCGCTCTATTGTGATCAGCAAAAATTCTGGTGATGGCCTGCCTGTGGCGAATTCTTGATTCTGGCAGAAAACACACTTCTGTAGCGCGGTCTTGAGAATCTTTCACTTATCGTCAAAGTCCGGCGCCGTGCTCCGAATCTGACCTCATGGGATCGGCTGGTGCTGGGAGTGTGTGCGCTCTTCGTGTCATCCAAGCGCCTGAGCAAGATGGCTGTGATATTGAAAACTTCCACGCTTCGGCGCTTTCACCAAGCCTTGGTGAAGCGCAAGTATCACATGCTCTAGAGCTCGAGAAAGCACCGTCGTCTTGGACCCAAAGGTCCGTCAAAGGAACTCATTGGCGCGGTTGTCGAGATGAAACGGCGAAACCCTCGTTTCGGCTGTCGGAAGATTGCCGAGCAAGTCTCGAGTGCATTCGGCATCGAGATCAATAAGGATGTCGTCCGGCGCATACTCATCCGGCACTACCGACCCGTAGCATGCGGTGATGGTCCTTCGTGGCTCACCGTCATCGGGTACGCCAAGGACAGCCTGTGGAGCGCCGACCTCTTTCGTTGCGAATCGATTCTGCTCAAAAGCTACTGGATCCTGGTCGTGATGGACGTTTTCACCCGCCGCATAATCGGCTTTGGCGTCGCACCGGCTGATCTCGATGGCCCAGTGGTCTGCCGGATGTTCAATCGCGCGATCGCGAAGCAGACACCGCCCAAATACCTTTCTTCCGATAACGACCCACTGCTTCGCTTTCAGCGGTGGCTTGCGAACCTTCGTATACTTGAAGTTGATGAGATTAAAGCCATTCCCTGGTACGCCTCGTTCCCATGCTTTCGTTGAGCGACTGGTTGGACGGTACGGCGCGAGTACATGGATCAGACCCTATTTTGGAACCAAGGCGACCTTGAACAAAAGCTCGACAATTACAAAGCCTATTACAACCGAGCAGCTCGAACAGATGCGGGTATCCGGAGGAATCCATTTCTCCGCACTTTCTCTGAAAAAGTTGCGCCAACCTTTCGTGTTCTCGTAAAGGTCTCTCTCGACGAATTAAGCCGAAATCTCCAGCGACAACTTGCTTAGTTTCAGCTCGATTTTGGCCCGTAATATCGACGTGATCGGTAAAATCAGCGACCATTGATAGGCCGCTCTTCAACCGACCATCGGCCGCTTCCTTAATCGGGTGAATCGGGCTCGGCCGGCTCGGGCTCTTCGAGCTTGCGGTAGAGAGTCTTGCGATCGATCTGGAGAATCGATGCGGCTTGAGTTTTGTTTCCGCCTACCGATTCCAGCATGGCCCTGACGTATTCGCGATCAAGCTGATCGAGGGTCAAGCGGCGCTCGACGGCGGCGTCAAGGATCTTGACCAGTTGGGCGTCGGCACCGAGCATCGTGGGCGGCAAGTCGTCGAGAGTGAGGCGGTTGTTGCGACAGAGAATGACTCCGCGCTGGATAGCGGCGTGCAACTCGCGCACGTTGCCCGGCCATTGATACGTCGTCATGCGCGACATCGCTTCCGGGGCGAGTTCCGGCACCGGCTTTCCAACCCCGGCGCTGGTCCGGACCAGAAAATGTCTGACCAGCAACGGAATATCGTCTGGACGAGCGCGCAGCGGCGGCACGGTCAAAGAGACGGTGGCGAGCCTATAGTACAGATCGGAGCGAAACGTCCCGGCCGCGATCGCCTTTTCCAGTTCAGCGTTGGTGGCCGATACCAGGCGCACGTCGACCGGCACTTCGACGCGCGCACCTACCGGCCGCACCTTCTTATCCTCGATAACGCGCAGCAGTTTAGGTTGCAGCGGCAGCGGCAGCTCTCCGATCTCGTCCAGGAAGAGCGTACCGCCGGAAGCCGCCACAAACAGTCCGGTCTTGTTTTGGTGGGCGTCGGTGAAGGCGCCCTTGACATGGCCGAAGAGTTCGCTTTCGATCAGATGCTCAGGGAGCGCGGCGCAGTTGACGGGAACCAGCGGCCCGTCGCGGCGCTGGCTCTCGAAATGCAGGGCGCGCGCGAGCAGTTCCTTGCCAGTCCCGCTTTCACC
>JBEKLA010000034.1:0-46583 GCA_050010455.1 Binataceae bacterium (SeqCode)
ATTACTCGGTTCCTGGAAAACTGGAACCAAAACGCGCGGCCTTTCACCTGGACCAAGAGCGCGAGAAAGATCAGACGCAGCATCCAAAACGCTAAACTTATTTCCGAAACGTGACACTAGCATCGGGCAGGCGATCGCATTGGCGTTAGCCGTGCAATCGGCTGACATTTGGGTTTCGCTCGGGGGCGGATTAATCTGGGTCCACAAGCTGGAGCAGCCAGTCAGCGCCATCACCGTCACCGCCGCTAGAAGTGTCTTCATAGATTCTCCTTTCGCTTAGTACATTTGGAAAGCTTCGAGGCAGTCCCATATCGATCGGTTGCCCGACTTTCCCTGCCAGAGCCAGCAATCATCTTCGATTGCCATCGCTTCCTGTGGGTGCGTCGGCAGATGCACAGGACGGGAGTAGTCAGTCGTTCGTACACCAATAGTATCCTGTGACAAAGCCGATCGGAGTACCAAATATCAGTGAGTAGTCGACTGCTTGCCACATGTCATTGTGATAGCCGCGATTCGGGTCGATCGGAGCGGCGCCACAGTTGTCATCCGCCGTGGACTAATTCAGTCGCTCCGATAGCGAGCGACGCCGCGGCGCCGATCGAGAAGTCGCTGGCGCGTGCGGCGTCGTCGCGCAGCTCGGTTATCGTGAAATCGCGCTCGTGGGCGACATCGATCAGGCGGTTAAGTCGCGCACGGGCCATGCGGGTGGCGCGGCCGATGATTTCACTGGCAGTCGCATCGTACGGGTCATCGTTCGTGCCGCAATCAGGCGACAATCCGGCCGAAGAGATCGCTTTGCTCGCGCTCAGGAAGAGAGGAGGGCGAGCGCCGGGCCGCATGGATTGCGATGGCGAGTCTGCAGGCACAGATCCGCTGGGGAACCCGGCGCTCGAGGAGGAGCGCGTCGCGAGCGCGTCGGCGAGAGTTTCGGCCAGCTCGTAGAGCGGCGTGAAGTCGTCGTCGTCGAAATATTCGCGCGTCGGATGGGAGAGGTCGCGAGAATGGGGGGCGCGATCGTGGAGCCATGAAAGGCGGCGCGGGCCGCCGAAGCCTGATTTGGAGATGCCGGAGCGGACAACCACCATCTCGGCGATTGCGCGGCGAACGCTATCGAGACCACGCGAGAGCGCGGCGGTTGACGCTTCGATGATTGCGTCGCGCGAGGCGGCAGCGTCCGACGGAGGACGCGTCATCTCGGAAGCGAACAGCGCGCTTACGTCCTCCGGATCGGAGATGCGCTTGAGCGCGGCTTCGATCCGGTTGCGGCGTATCGGCGCGATCACGGCCGACTCGAAGCTGAAGTCGGATTCATCGTGAGCCGCTGTTGGGTCGGCAATCCGCTTGGAAAGAGCGCGCCGCGCTTTGCGCGTCCACTTGCCCAAATCGGCGCGTTCGGTGTCGTTCAGCGCGACCTGCGCAAGAGCCGGATCGGCCTGCTGTTCGAGGCGGTGCTCGCTGGGGAAGATCTGGCTCAGAGGTATCGCCCCTTGGCCAGGGACGGTGATGAAGCGGCCGACGCCAATCGGTTCCATCCCGAGCTTTACCAGGACGTCATCGATGGAGAGCACGCCAGCCTTGAGGTACTCGATGTTCTTTTGCAGATCGAGCTGTTCGTCATCGATCTTGTTGGTGGTAAAGGTGAAGCGCAGATGGGGCATGTTGAGCCCGTCGGGCGCGATGACTATTTCGTCCATCAAGCGCTCGACGAACTCCTTGAGCGGGTCGAATCCGGCGACAGAACTGGCGTCGTCGACGGCCTCGGCCGTGGCGCGGTTGTAACTGCGAATGAACTGCGTAGGAGGCACGCCGAAGGCCGCACATACGGTGCGCGCGAGATATTCGTCGTAGGTGGTATTGAAGGTGGTGCTGGAATCAATCCACGGCTTGAAGTTGAAGCCCGCCGGCACCATCTTGATTCGCGAGCGGGCGGCGAAATCGCCGGCGAGGAGGCCGTTAAAGATCTCCTCGAACTCGCGGATCATCCCAGTGGTCCATTCCTTCGGCACCTCGCCGAAGCCGGCGGGGGCATTGCCTTCTTTGTAGTGATTGAGAGCGGTTATCTGGCGCGCCATCGCGATGGTGACGCTGACGATCAACTGTTCGACCGGCGAGTAGCCGTAGTTGACGAAGCTGCGCGGGTTGTAAGGGCGGTAGAGGATTTCCGTGGCGGTGAAATCGCACCAGGGAAAGCCGTAAGCAAACTGCTGATAGCACGGTGCCGGCGGAGCGGGCGGACGGCCGTAGTCGTCGATTAGCGGCTTGATGGTGGAGCCGTCGACCACTTCGAGCGCGAGCAGACGGCCGGCGCGATCGCGGCGCTTGTAGATCGTGGGCGCGTCGATCACCAGAGCGTCTTCGAGCACTACATTCAGCCAACTGCTGAAGGACATCCTGCCGTCAGGATGGGAGAGGAAGGCGAGGGCGCGCTCGATATCGGCGCTGAAGTCAGAGCCGCGGGTGCGGCTTGGTTCGCGCACGACGACGTCCCATTTGAGTCCGCGCAGTTGCTGCTTGCGGGTTTCGATGCAAATCCTGAGGATGTCGTAGCTGGCAGCGAAGTTGCGCAACTGCTGAAAGGTGGCAAGGCCGGGCAAGACCCTGGGCGCCGCCGCGATGTTAATTCCGGGCGTATAGATCCAGCGGCGGGGCTGGGAGCCGAAGGGCTCGCGCGGTTCGATCGGATTGCCGGGCCCAAGCGGCTGCATCTCACTGCTGGCGTTCTGGATGCGATTGGCCTCTGCCTTCAGCGATCGCGTGCTCGCGGCTCGTCCCAACAACGAATTTAAGGCGCCGCCGATTTTTCCAAGCGTGCTCATCAAGCAGCCCATCCTTGCAGGGTGGCGCTGATGAATTCCCTGCGTCCCGTTACCTCGAATCTGGCGAGGCGGATCAGGTGCTGGCGTGCGCGGCGAAAATTCAGTCCCAACACCTGGCAGCAGTTGCGGAAGGAGATATGGATAGTCGGCATCGTCAGCGACCCACTGAAGGGCGGCATAGTGGCTCTGGACGGCCATCACGGAGTCATTGCCGGAGCGCTTGCCGTCACGAGTTTGATCGCTGTCGGCGATATCCTGTGCGGCCTGAAGCAAGACCGCTCGATAGAGTTTGAGCTCGCCCTGATGCATTTTGCATGCTCCCATTGCACGGGTGATTGCGGACTCGTCGAAAGCGAGGCCGTTAAAGTTGTCGGAGAAATGCGCTCGTCTTCGCGGCGAACGAAAACGCTACTCAGGTTTATCCCGAGACTGTTCCTTGGCGGCCTCTTTGAGGTACTCGAAGATTCCCGCCTGGGCTATTAGGTGCGGGCGCTCGATCGCGTGCAGCGCCAGGCATCGTGCCATCACGGTGTCGTCGTGGGCTCCTTCGGGAGCGCTATAAGCGAGTAATCCGCTGGTGCCCAACGAGCGGCCTTCGAAGAGTTCCAATTCGCCACGGGCGACCTCGGCTTCGTGACCCACGCACTGGAAAGCGACGACTTCCCTTTCAAGTGCGGCGACCATCCGGCTGACGATCTCGTTCTTGCTACTGCTACTGAAGATGAACGGGACTGCGGGGATGCCTTTTTTGCGCGCGTCTTCGCCGACGAAGTCGCCACCCATCGAAGTGCCGTCGAAAATCACCGGTGCGTCGAAATAGCGATCGCTGAGCATTTTGACGCGGTCGAGCTGTGCGTCAAAACTTACGTTACTAAGCCGCTCGAGCAGCACCTCGCGGTAAGGTAGCTGGTCACGATCGAATATCGAGACCGCCGAATAGTCGAGCTTGCGCGCCGGATCCCATCCGATGACGTATTGGTGGCCTTCTTGGGGCCCTTGCACGCCGCGTACGCAGCAGGCGCGCTCGATATGAGTGAAGACCTGACCTTCGCCCTCCTGGGCTTCTCCCAAATAGAGCTCGCGGAACATCCGCTCGGGCAAAACCCGGCGGGCGTCTTCGATCTCTTCGGGAGGGATGTACGGGTTATCGGCGGAGCACAGATGATGATAGCTGTACTCACCGCCGTCGGCCTTGGCCCGTTGACAGAGCTTATAAAACCAGTTGCGAGTGCCGCGCGGGTTGCCGATGATTTTAAGTGGGCCGCGCGTCATCGTAAGCGTCGAGCGCACAGCGACAAAGGCCTGCTCGCTCAGGCGCGAAGCCTCATCGACCACAGCGCCGGAAACGCCCGAGCCATAAAGCAGGTTCGGTTCGGCAGCGGTGCGGAACTGAATCAGCGTTCCGTTGAACAACGCCAGTTCGGGACAGGTTCCGCCGCGCCGTACTTTGCAATGGTGGGGCGGTTCGAGCAGGCGTTTGAGCGGGCCGCCGCGGCGCGAATTGGCGTCGGCGTTCATCCGATCGCCATGAGTTATCAGCTCGAAAGCGATCATCGCCTGGCCATACGATGGAGCTACCCACCACCAGATGGTTTCGGGCTCGCTCCAAGCGCGCGCGACCAGCCAGGTCGCGCAGGCCAGAGTTTTTCCGCTTTTGGTGCCGGCCTCGCAGAGCGTGTAGCGGGCCGGATCGTCTACGAATTCGCGTTGCTTGTCATACAGGCGCGGGTAGTTGGGGCCGCGAGCGAGCGCCGCGCGAAGCTCACGAGTATTACTCTTGCCGGTGCGCCGTGTTCTTGTGTTGGACGATCGTTTCGTTGTTGCGCGAGCGGATTTGCTCCGGGTCGGTTGATGTTCCATCCGTCCTTCGTCATTTGATGCATTCTCCCCGAAGACACCTGGCGCATCAGCGACAGGCGCCGTTTTAGGCGGCGTCCGGAACTGACCACTCGGCGCAAACCGCGGCAAACGTCACGGCCGAAGAACCGAGAGCTCTTGCGGCGATGGCGTGCGCGACAAAGAAAGTTTAACTGGCCCGCGACCTCCCCAGTTCGCGGCGGATATCGGCTTCGACGGTTGCGACGCGCAGGCCTGATGCGTTCAGATATTTGTAGGGAACCAGCCGGTACAGGAGGTCGCGTGCCTCAAGCTCTCCGCGCACCTGATCTTCGACAAGCTACAAACGCGAGGCCGCATCGGCGGCCTCGCTCGACGAGTCGTTATAGAATGAGCCGGAAGCCATCGGGTGAACTCCTGATAGCAATCAGAGGTGGTGCTGTTGGGTGTCGCGATCGCCGCCCGAGGTTGCGAGCATTTCCAAACTGCGCGGGCGTTGGCTCGGAGGCACTTTGTGGTTGCCGCCCGCAACTTTTCGATCGTGCCTGTTTTATACAGAAAGTAGGGTGCGTAAATCAATTGGACATCGTTGCCCGTAGTGGCCCTCGATGACCCTTTGTGGTCCTTCGTAACCAGGCGAAATAAATTCAAAATCGATCGCATAATTGGAGCCCGCCTATGGGTTTTCGGCGTCGGCGGGGTCGACACGTGCGATGTCCTGACATTCCGCGAGCAAGTGGCGCTCAAATTCCCGATCTGAACAATCCGTCCAGTAGGATTGATTCTTTTTGAAGAATTCGCGCAGCGCACTGACCGGTATACGGTGCTGAGCACGGCGCGACGCTTGAACAGTGCGAATCTTTCCTTGTTGGCAAAGGCGGCGGAGCTGTTTGGTGCTGTAACCGAGCAATCCGGCAACTTGTTTTACCGTAAGACAGCGTTCAACTCCGGGAGCGCGAATCGCTGAATACGACCTCGCGGCGGCGGCGGGGCGCGAAGCGCGCGGGGCCGCGATGCGCATGTTCTGGCGCGCCAGGCCCCAGATGGATTGAGGGTCGCGTTGAAGCTCTTTCGAAGCGGAATTCATGAACTACTCCTTGATGGATGCCCGGCGAGTGTGTCGCCGAGCCGCTATTTCTGGAAACAAAAACGCTCGGTGGCGCGGAAAGGATCAATCCCTTGTCCACTAATCGATCCTCGATAATGCGCAGCGTATGGCGGTGCAATCGGCCGACTCCCTGGACGGTCCATCGCACCCGCGGAAAGATCCGGCGGCCCGCGTCACAGGCCTGGGTTACGCTGGGTATCGGCTTGCCAATCCGGGTGGGCCGATAAAGTTCGCGCAGCAACCATAGCTGCAGCTCATTGAGGTCCTTCAGGCACGCGGCGATTGTCAGGTAATCGAGCATCAGGTCCTGGCGTGGACTATGCCCGGTAGCGGGGATGCGGCCTTCGAGGTGTAGACGGTTGGAAGCCTTGCTGGACAGTACTTCTCCGGCGCGGAAGTAAAAGCGCAAGGCTGCGCCGACAGATTTGTGGCGTGGTGATTTGTCTTCGACCATAGCCCCCCTTAGAGCGACGGTTGAGTTATTGAAGTTCGAACTCCCGAGGGGGCGGTAGCCCGGATGATGCCGCGAGAGTCGCGAAATAGGCGGGAAGGGCACGGCGGTCAGAACGGAGGTCTAGGCCGCGCCTATCCCGACGAACGCACATACGCTTTTCTTTACACGGATTTGAAAAGCTCTGTCAACTAATAGACATATTTTGTTAACTTGCTGTAGATCGCCGCGCGCGGGCCGCTACGGGCGTTGATTGTAACGATTCATAGCGTGCTCCAATCCCTCGCCAATCACGGCTTCGATCGCGGGCGCGGCGCGTTCGACCGCCTGTTCGATGATCTGTAGTTCATCCTTCCCCATCTGTGCCAAGACGTGTTCGGCAGCCTGAATGCTATCATCGGGACGACCGACCCCAACGCGGACGCGGATGAATTCCGGAGTGCCAAGCGTCTGGGCGATCGAACGGACTCCACGATTGCCGGCGTCGCCACCGCCGCGCTTGATGCGCAGGCGGCCAAAGGCGAGATCGATGTCGTCGTGGACGACGATCAGACGCTCGGGCGGAATGCGAAAATATTGAGTAATCGACGAGACGCTTTCGCCGCTCAGATTATAGAATGTTTGAGGCTGAACCAGGATTACGGAGGCGCCGGCGAGGCTGGCCTCGCAATAGAGCGCCTTGAACTTATTTGCAGGTTTTGCAATCGCATGTTTGGCCGCCAGGTAGTCGAGCACCATGAATCCGATGTTGTGGCGCGAACGGCGATAACGATCGCCGGGATTGCCGAGTCCTGCAATGACCCATCGGGTGCGAGACTCCGGTTCGCGAGGGGTTTCGCGTGTCTCAGGCGTAGTACGAAATCTGCCGAACAGTTGGCGTAACCGGCTCATCAGGGCTCCGGTTGATGGGCCATAGGGACCGCCGCAGAAGCCACGGCGGAAGAGTTCCAAGAGTTCGCTCGTAGCTGGTTGGTCAAGTCTCGGGGTCCTAGGAAGATTTACCGTTCGAGCTGCGGGTCGGCGAAGCAAGCAGAGGTTCGAGCGCCTTGAACAGGGCTTTCATCTCTGCAAGCGTGCCGATCGAGATCCGAAGCGCGTCGCGAAGCGCGGGGGTGGCGAAGTGGCGCACTAGAATTCCGCGCTGCCGCAGCCCGGCGGTCAAGGCGCCCAGGTCGCGGCCGGGAAGCCGCGCCAGCACGAAGTTCGCGGACGACGGAAGCACGTCGAAGCCAAGAGTCAGCAGGGTGCGCTCGGTCGTCGCGCGCACGAGGCGCACGCGTTCCACATTGCGGCGCATCCAGGCAACGTCGTCGAGCGCTGCCGCGCCGGCTGCTAAGGCAACGCGGCTTAGATTGTAGGAGTCTTTGACCTTTGCCAGCGTCTCTATTACGGGCGGGCTGGCGAAGCACAGGCCCAGGCGCATCCCGGCCAGCGAGAAGGACTTGGACAGCGAACGCAACACGACGACGTTGGGGCGCCGCTCGACCAGCCTGAGCGCGTTGTCGTCGGCGAAGTCGACGTAGGCTTCATCCACCACCAACAGGCGGGGGTCGAGACGCCGGGCCAGAGCGTCGAGCGTTTCGATCGGCGTTAGAGTGCCGGAGGGGGAGTTGGGATTGCAGACGATCGTAAGCTTCGCGGCAGCGCGAACCAGCCGCTCAGACGGAAGGGTGAAGTCGTCCGGAAAAGGCGGACTGATGACACGTGCCTCCTGGATCGTGGCAAGAGTGTCGTACAGCGAGTAAGTGGGCGCCGGGTAAGCGACCTTGTCACCGCGTCCGAGCGTGGCTCGGAACAGCATCGCGAGCAGTTCGTCAGAACCGTTGCCGGCCAGGATCTTTCGCGCCGGAACCCGATAGAGTCGCGCCGCGCTGGCGACGAACTCCTCGGCGCGAGGCGAAGGATAGAGTCGTAGATTAGCGCCAGAGGTGGCGCGTGCTATCGCGCGACGAACCCGCGGCGAGGGCGGGTATGGATTCTCGTTGGTGTTGAGCTTTATCAGCCGCTGGCCAGGCTTCGGCTGCTCGCCAGGAACGTACGGTGCCATGGCCGCCACTGCGGCTCGAAAAATCGTTGTGGTGCTTTCGGTCTCCATCGCAGAGGTCTTCATTGATCGCCAACTTTGCAAGCTGACATAGAGTCCCAGCCTAGGAAAGAGTTGTCGCGGCCTCGGGAACGTGAGGGCATCGCCTCGCGCCGGATGCCATTCTGTTGCATATTTTTTTTGTATAGCCTGGGCTGATTCGGCCGAAACTAACGCGAGCGGCGGGTGGTGCTGGCGGGTTCGGCTGTTTTTCTAGGCGAGGCCTCGGTCGCATCGAATAGCCAGTTGAGATAGGGCAGAGAGCCGGCCCCGATCGGAAGCATGATCACCTCGGGCACCTCGTAGGAGTGCAGCGCCTTGACTCGCCGCTCCACACGAGAGTACAGGCTGGCGCGGGTTTTGATTATAAGCAGATACTCAGCCTCGTCCTCGACAGCGCCACGCCATCGATAGATCGAGCGTATCGGACCAACAACGTTCACACACGCCGCCAGGCGGTCACCGACCAACGCGCGCGCGATAGCACCTGCCTCGCTCTGGTTCGGAGCGGTTACCAGTATCAATCTAGCTTCAGGCTTGCGATCCTTTGTCATCGGCGCACCTCGTGGAGCAGGCGGCGGCGCAAATCGCGCGCCGTACATCGGTACTTGAACGCCTTGCGTTGATTCACGAACAGCACTGGAACTTCCTGGCCGAATTGAGCTTCGAGGTCAGGGCTGCCGTCGATTTCGATGCGGGTGAGCCTGGCGTTGAAGCGCGGTAACTCCTGGTCGAGAATGTGTTCCATCTCGCGGCAAAGTCCGCAAACGGCGCGAGTATACAGGGTGACCTCTATTGGTCCCGCCGCGTCGCTTGATTTTCTGAAAACTCCCAGCACGGCCGTCTATTTTATGGTGTTGGGCCGAATGATGTTGATAGGCAGCCCAAGGGTTCTCAGGATGATTTCCTTGACCGAGGTAACCGGCGCCGGCGTCACCGATGGGTCGCGCGTCCGACCGCGGACGTGAAAATAAGCTGCGAGGATGCTGTTATCCTTGTCGACGAAACCGCGACCCAGAATAGGAATTGCCGTTACCACTTTTTCCACCGTGCGGAAGGGGCGAATCCCCAATTGCATGTCGAGTGTGCCCTTGGCGACGTTGACCTCGCCGACGGCCGATACCGTCATGGCCGGGCCGTTGAGCAGGAGGTCATTCGTGTAGAACAATCCTTTGCTGCCGGCAAGAGATGCGTTCAACGAGTCGAAAGGAAGACCGGCAACGCGAGGATCAGGAATCCGCGCGGTCAGCCACTGAGTGAGATCGATCAAACTGAGCACTCGTGACAGAAGCGTGAACCGTCTCAGCACGCCATTTTTCGCCGATAGTCGCAGCGTGCCAGCAAGGGTTTCGAAGAAATCGCCGTCGGTATCCGCCCAAAGGTCAGCGTCGGCGTCCAGTTTGCCAGTTATCGGCGGCGGCCCGGAATCGCCGGCCAAGTTCACCAGCGGGCCGAGGTCGGCGTCAGTCAGGCGCGACTTGATTTCGACCCAGTCGTCGGGATCGCGGCCGATCAATTCCATCGCGATGGCGCCGTTGAAGATCTTGGCGGTGCAGTTGAAAACATGCCAAGCGCCGCCGTCACGCGTAAAATCGAACTTAAGGTTGTCGATCGGCAAGCGCAACAGCTTGGAGCGCAACGCTACAACATGTCCAAAGGCGTGAGATTTTCCAAAAAAAATCGATGGGCTCTTGGCGGTCCAAGGCATTCGGATAAAGGTCATCGCTTCGAGGTCGAGATTCTCGGCCCATGCGTCAATACGCATCCTTGGGTTGCGCAAATCCGCTACGCCCAAGGTTAGGTCGAGACGAAAGCCTTCCAAAGTCGAGCCAAGCAGTAGTAATTCAGCTCCACCGTTAGCGAGTTTCAGGGTCGCACGCTGGGTTGTAATCGGCGAGCGCAGAAATCCGAATTGGATCTTCCCCGGTTCCAGGCGCAGAGAGCCGTCGACACGATAGCCTCCGGTCTGGACTGTGTCGTTTGCTAGCGTCAGATTGCCGGTGAGGCGGCCTTGAGCAGCGAGATCGCCTGGGTTGATCACGAGCGGAAGCCATTGCTCGGCCGGAAGTTGTTCGATTCGCAGTCTCACCTCGGCGAGCTTGAGCGTTGGCTTGGTAAGGCTAAGTGAGCCGTTGGCGATCACCTTGCCAGCAGGGGGCGTCGCGGTGACACGGTCAAGTACGATTTTGCCCGGAGTCAGTTGTGCGGTGCCGCCGACCAGCGCGAAATCGGGACCACCGATCTTTAGACCAACTTCAATGTGATGCGGTTCTATCGTCAGCTTGTACTCCGGCGGAGGTTCCCATCGCGACGCGGAAATCTTGCCTTGAGCCTGTAGGTCGAAGCCTGCGGTACCGTCGATTCTGCGAAGCTGGCCTCGGATAGAGGCAGGAATCATTTCAGTCAACTTGGTTGATCGTGAATAGAGCGAACCCAAGTCGATATCGCCGTCAATATCCGTAGCGTAAGACGGGTTAACCGAGCTGCGGGAAAAATCGATACGGGCATCGAGGCGCGTCAAATGAGACTTTCCCATGACGGCGCTGGCTTGGCCGATCGTCAACACATTCTGGCGCATCAGCAACGTTGCTTCGAGGCGCTCGACCGGCGGAAGTTGGAGGTCGGACGGCAGGGAGAAGCTTACCCCTTCGAGGGTCGCATCGACGTTGAGGCGCTTCGCCAGTTGCGGCGACGCCGCCTTCAAATCGTCGAAGGTCGAATCCATCGCGACTTGATTGACGCGGATCTCGCCCGATCGAAGCTGGGCAGCATACTTCGGCAGCCATCCCGGCGGCTGGCGCAGCCACGAAATGGCTTCTTGTAACTGTGATGCTTTGAGCGTAATCCCGCCGAGGGTGAGCGCGAGGGTAGGATTAGGATCATATGGGTGTTTGATATGGCCGTCGCCGGCAAGCAGGATCTGCCGGCCTTGCCATAGCTCGATTTTCTGCAGCTCCAGCCGTTCGGGTGAATAATCCAGCGTAGCGTCGAAATTCAGCTCGCCAGGCGGGGTTGCGGCGACCAGGCTTTGACCGGCTAAACCGGCGGCCGTAATTTTGATCGCGACGTTGCCGACCGCAGTCGCATCGTCGCGTAAAGCCAGCGAAAGGTCTCCTTGAAGTTGGCCGCGGGTCTCAAGACCCCGGAGCAGTGGTAGGCCATCGAGTGATATGCCCCAGAACCACAGTTCGCCTTGAGCAATCGGAGTGGTTGGCTCGACCTCATTCGCGTTGAGGTTCACTGTGCCGCTGAAATGCGTATCCTTGAGCGGCGTTCCGACCCAAGTTGAGTTGAAATTAATCCGCCATCGCGCGCCGCTCAGGAGCCTCTTGTAAGCGGTCACGTTCGTGTCCTTCAGCAGGGGCTGGTTGTCTGCCCGGAGCACGGTAGCGGCGATGACGTCGAGATGACTAGTAATGTGGGAAAGAGTTGCAAGAGACTGCTGGAGGAGTTCAGTGGCTGCATCGTCGAGACGCGGCGGGAAAGAATTCTCAGCAGAACTCGGCAGATGAAACTCGGGGCGGTCGAGTACAATACTATAAAGGGGCAATCCGGTCCTCCGGACCAGGAACGTGTAGCTGAACGAGAGTTGAAGGTCTTCCGAGCGTCCGAGCGAGCGTCCGTGGTCGAGGACTTCGGCGTGGTGGAATTGTACGGTCAGACGCGGAAGAAACTCGACCTGGACATAGGTAGAGAGAACCTGAAATCCGGTCCGCGCCTCGACCTGCTGCATCACCAGGCGGGCGAGACTCTCGCGAAAGTAGACCGCGGTGACAGTAGCGGCAAGGCCGAGCAGCAGGAGGGCCGCACCGAACCCAAATAGGAGGTAGCGAAGGTATCTCATTGCAGGGTTCGGCGAAGTCCGGCAGACGGGAAAGCGCGACGACAGCCGGCCGCGGACTTCGGACTTTCGATTTTACTCGGTCCTAGCTTGGTGGCGCCAGATTTTCTTTCTCTTGGGCGGCGGCTCGATGCTTGCTGCGGAGCGCGGTTTTCAAGATGCGGTTGCGCATGCGCACCGATTTGGGCGTTACCTCGACCAATTCTTCTTCGTCGATCCATTCAAGTGCCAGGTCAAGGGTCATCACCGTGGCCGGTGCAAGCCGAATCGCTTCGTCGTGGCCGGCAGCGCGGATATTGGTCAGCTTCTTCTCGCGGCAGACGTTAACAGGCAGGTTGGTGTCGCGCGAGTACTCGCCGACGATCATTCCCTCGTAGACGGGATCGCCGGGGGTGATGAAAAGCCTGCCGCGCTCCTGGAGATGGAACAGCGCGTAGCCGGTGGCGACTCCCTCGCGATCGGAAATCATCGCGCCGCTGATTCGCGACTGGATCGGTCCGCACCACGGAGCGAAGCCATTGAAAAGCGCATGCATGATTCCGGTGCCGCGGGTATCGGTGAGGAAATGGCTGCGGAAGCCGATTAGGCCGCGCGAGGGGACCTCGTATTCGAGGCGCACGCGGCCGGCAGCGTGCGTGACCATCGTGCGCATCTTGCCGCGGCGCGGCGACAGCAACTGGGTGACGATGCCGATAAACTCCTCGGGGATATCGATCATCACCAGTTCCATCGGCTCGGCCAGCACGCCGTCGCTTTGGCGGGTGATGACGGTAGGCTTGGAGACCTGGAGCTCGTAACCTTCGCGCCGCATGGTTTCGACGATCACGGCGAGTTGCAATTCGCCGCGCGCAACCACCTGCCATGAATCGACGCTGGTTTCCTCGATGCGAATGCTTACGTTGCGCTTGGCTTCGTAATCGATCCGTTCGCGCAGTTTGCGCGAGGTGACGTAATTGCCCTCGCGTCCGGCCCAAGGCGAATTGTTGACCGAGAAGGTCATCGCCACGGTAGGTTCGTCGATGGTGATAGCCGGCAGCGGTCGCGGGTTATCGAGCGCGGCGATGGTTTCGCCGATCGCGATATCCTCGGCACCGGCGATGGCGACGATATCGCCCGCGCTGGCGCGCTCCAGTTCGATCCGCTTAAGCCCATGCCAGCCGTAAAGGTGGGTTATCTTGCAATCGACGCGACGGCCGTCGAGCCGGCAAAGCGAATAGGTCGAACCCGACGAGATCGAGCCCGCCACCACCCTGCCGATCGCCAAACGGCCGACGTAATCGTTGTACTCGAGGTTGTTGGCCTGGAACTGGAGCGGAGCGTCGGGATCGACCTCGGGTCCGGGAAGATGTTGGATGATGGCTTCGAAGAGGGGCTTTAAATCGCTGCCTTCGCCCTCGGGCTTGGTGAGCGCGACGCCGTCGCGCGCGTTGGTGTAGAGGACCGGAAAGTCGAGCTGGGTGTCGGTCGCGTCGAGGTCGATGAACAGGTCGTAGACCTCGTCCAGGACCTCGAGCGGCCGGGCGTCGTGGCGGTCTATCTTGTTGACGCAGACTATGGCGGCCAGCCCCGCTTCGAGAGCCTTCTTGAGCACGAAGCGAGTCTGGGGCAGGGGACCTTCGCAGGCGTCGACCAGCAACAGAACGCCGTCGACCATCGCCAGCGTGCGCTCGACCTCGCCGCCGAAGTCGGAATGGCCGGGAGTATCGACGATGTTAATTCGGACCGGGCCCCAGGTTATCGACGTATTCTTGGCGAGAATCGTGATGCCGCGCTCGCGTTCGAGAGCGAAGGAATCGAGCACGCGCTCCATCACTTGTTCGTTAGCGCGAAAAACTCCGGATTGGCGGAGTAGGGCGTCCACCAGCGTGGTTTTGCCGTGGTCTACGTGGGCAACAATCGCCAGATTTCGGATGTCGTCGCGGCGCATCTGCTCCTGAGATAAACAGGCCTTGAATATTGAAACGCGGCGAGCCGGCCAAGGTCTCACCGCGCAGCAGAAGTTTATATGCCTAGGGGAGGAGTGTAAACGTGCTCTCGCCGATCAATGTTCAGGGCGCGGCCGGATTGGCCTGCTGGCGCTGAAGTTTGTCCAACAACTGTTGGATATTCTTGACCTCGACGATTTGCCATCCCCCGGTTTGGGCACGCGCCATGTGAATCTCCCAAACCTTGCCGTCGCGATCGCGAAAGTTAGTGTAGGCGGTGTCGCCGTCGCGGTGAAGCAACAAAACCGCGCCAGCCACTGCAGCGCCGGGCATCTGCACGTCCTTCGCCCCGTTATCGACTTCGCGTTCAGCCCATGATTCGACCATCCCGGCCACCGGCTTGGAGAACAGATCGACGGCGCCTTTGCCGAGAAACTGGTTGAGGACATTGTTGCCAGCACTCTTATCGGCAACCATCTCGTAGCCGGCATGCTTGACGACGCTTTCGAAATCGATGAACTGCGCGGCCCATGCGCCATCGCGCGCGTCGATCGCACGCTTTAGCTGAAGTACGGCGAATGCAGGCGTGTTAGGCAGGTAGAACAGTGTCCACCAAGCAATGAGAACGACGACAATAACTGCGGTCCAGTGGCGCATCAGGAAACGGGTCATCGGTACATTTTGCCGCCGCCAATGGTTACTGTCGAGGTTGCGGCGAAGTGGGTACTGGCCGGGGAACTAGGCTAGCACCGCGAAGTGCTGGATTCTGCTCGTTGGCGCAAATAAACTATCGAGGTAAGCGTCGCAGACGGCAGAGCGAATGAAACACTTGCGGTGGAAGGCGTATGTTGACGGGCTTTTCCGATCACGGCTCGAACTCGTGCTGGTGCTCGTGCTGGGGCTGCTCGCGTTTTCGCCTAATATCGGCGCACCGCCCCTAATCGATTGGGACGAAGCGACCTACGCCGAGGTCGCGCATGAGGCGGTAGCTAACGGCCGTTACCTGGATTTTACCTGGAACGGCACTCCATACCTGAAGAAGCCGCCGCTGCTGTTCTGGATGATGGCGGGCTCGTTCAAGGCCTTCGGAGAGAATGAATTCGCGGCGCGTCTCCCGTCCTTGTTGATGGGGTTGGGCACGCTTGCGCTGCTCTATTTCGGCGCGGCTGCGGTCGGGGGCAGAGCGGCGGGAACGTTCGCTGCGATAATACCTCTTGGGTTTTACTTTTTCATCGCGCGGGGCGGCCGAGAATGCGCGACCGACGGGCCGTTGCTGTTCTTCACTACCCTGGCGCTGTATGCGCTGACGCGGGGACGACACCACCGTCGCTGGCTGGCCGTAGTGGCGATCAGTTGCGGGCTTGCCATCCTGAGCAAGGGTGCCGCGGGACTGATACCGCTGGTGATCGCGATTGCGGCGATGCTCCTGCTTTCGGGTTTCGCGGCGATCGGCTGGAGCGGAATCTTCGTCGTGGTGACGGGAACGATAATTGTTGCGGCACCGTGGTACACGTATCAGGCGCTATCGAATCCGCCGATGTTCTTTTCGAGTTTGATCGGCCATGAAACGGTGCAGCGCGCGTTCAGCCATCTTGAAGACAACACCCGCTCGGCAAATTTCACCCTGGTGACGCTGTACTCGGAGGTGCGGTATCTGTGGCCGATCCTGTTGCCACTGGCGGCGATAGCGTTGCGCGCCTTTGGCAGCGGATTGCGGCGGACTCTGTTGTCGCTCGACCCGGCGGTCCATCTTTGGATGCTTTGGTTAGCGATCGCTTTCGGGGCGGCGTGCGCGGTTCAAACCAAGCTGCCGTGGTACGTCCTGCCGGCCCTGATACCCGTCGCGCTGATGGCGGGAACGGTCCTAGGTGCAGCGTTCAGGCAATCCGAGCCGTTCGGACGTTATGCGGCGGCGCTGGCGATAATCGCGCTGGCATTTATTGCGGCTGGCGTGCCGGCGCGATGGGCGATGGAGATCGAGACTGCCGACGGACAGCGCGAGCGGAGCGTACCCGCATATACGCTTGCGATGCGGGCGCGCGAGGCGGCGTTATTGCGAGGCGGCGGTGAACTGTTCTTCGCGGGGGCGGAGCTGCCGACGCTGGTCTAT
This sequence comes from Binataceae bacterium (SeqCode), assembly GCA_050010455.1. Classification (GTDB taxonomy): domain Bacteria; phylum Desulfobacterota; class Binatia; order Binatales; family Binataceae; genus DATJOQ01. Next base: position 16,171 of record JBEKLA010000034.1, read on the forward strand.
TACAGCGGCATGAGATGCCATTTCGTCGAAACTTCGGAGCTGAAGCATATCGAGCTAGTTGGGGCTGAGCCGGTTCCGCGACATCTTAGATTCCTTGACCTGGTTTTGCTCGATTCCAGGGGAGCAGCCACGTCGATCGGAAATCTCGATACGGAGTGGGTCCGGGTGTTTGGTCCCGGTGACGCGCCGCAAGACGAGATTACGAACGTGGACGATCTCGAAGACGCGGACGTAGTCGATTAGACGTAGCCGCTGAGCGAGCCCGAGAGCAGGCTGGCCGCGGCCTTGTCGAGCAGCCACATCACGGTGCCTTCCGTGGGATCGATCAACTGAGCGGGAAATCTGGACGGGTCTTCCGGTCCCTGGAGAACGTCCTTTACCGCCTGGGCCTTGTTCTTGCCGGAGACGATAAACATGACACGCGCCGCGTTGTTCAGGACCGGCGGCGTAAGGGTTATGCGATGGCGCTGCGGCGCGTCGACCTCCGCGTCCGCCACCATCCGATCCTGCTCGTTAATCAACGGGCTTCCCGGGAAGAGCGAGGCGATGTGGGCGTTGTCGCCGAGTCCGAGCAAGACCAAATCGAAGCGCGGCAATTCGCCGGCGCCGAGGGAGAAAAAATCCTTCAAGTCCTTTTCATAGGCGGCAGCGGCGGCGGCCGGAGCGTCTTCGCCGCGCATCCGATGGATCTGCGAGGGCGCCAGCGGCAACTTCGACAGCAGGGTGCGATTGGCCATGCCGAAGTTGCTGGATTCGTTGTCGGGCGGCACACATCGTTCGTCGCCCCAGAAAAAATGCACTTCTTTCCAATCGACGCTCAGGTGAAACCGCGTCCCGATCAGGCTGTAGGTAGTGGCAGGCGTGTTGCCGCCGGTCAGGCACAGCGTGAACTGGGCATGCATACAGATCGCTTCGCCGGACACATGAACGATCTCTTCGGCAGCGCGCACGCTGAGGGCTTCGGCGTCGTCTAATACAATGATTTCGCGTTCACTCATGACTATTAACCAATCGGGCGAAGTTAGCGGAAAGCCACAGCCGCGCGCCAGAGCCTGGGTGATCTTAAGCGCCGGGCGCGGTTCAGGACAAAGCCGCAGTGCGTCGCGCTTCGATCCCGTCAAGCAGCTGCCGGTAGGATTGCGCGAATAGCTCGACCCCCTCGTCCTGCAACTGATCCCCCACAGCGTTGAGGTCGATCCCCAAGCTGGAGAGGCGTCGCACGACTTCACGGGCGTCTTCGAGGTCCTCCTCAATGCTGAGACGCGGCCTACCATGGTCGCGAAAGGCGTCGATGGTCGCCGGCGGCATCGTGTTAACCGTATCCGGACCGATAAGGTTGTCGACGTACATCACGTCGCTGTACGCGGGGTTCTTGGTTCCGGTCGAGCCCCACAACGGGCGCTGGACGCGCGCGCTCTTGCTCGAGAGCGATTTAAAATCGGCGCCGTAAAAGTATTCCTTAAAGCGCTGATAAATAAGTTTGGTGTTCGCGATTCCGGCCTTTCCGCGCAAAGCGGCGCCGCTTTCGTCGGAAGCACCGGCGAGTTTCTTGTCGAGGGTTTTATCCACCAAAGTATCGATGCGGCTGACGAAGACGCTCGCCACTGACGCGATTCCGTGGAGCGAAAGCCCCTTGGCCGCGCGCTTTGCCAATCCGCGGATGAAGGCTTCGGCGACTGCCTCATAATGGCGCATCGAGAACATCAGGGTGACGTTGATGTTGCGGCCCTCGGCGGTCAGTTGCTCGAAGGCGGGAATGCCTTCGCGGTTGCCGGGAACTTTTACCATCAGATTCGGACGATCGATGGTTGCGAAGATTCGTCGGGCTTCCGCGAGCGTGGCGTCGGTGTCGTGCGCAAGCGCCGGCGAAACTTCGTAGCTGACGTAGCCGAAGCGTCCCGCGCTCTGGTTGTACATCGGACGCAGGAGGTCGGCGGCGGTGCGGATGTCCTGAGACGCGAGGGCGTCGCAGATCCGCTCGGCCGGCTTGCCATCGCGCGCCAGTTGTTCGAGTTGCTGTTTGTAGTCGTCGGAGCCGGAGATCGCTTTATCGAAAATGGTCGGGTTGGACGTCATCCCTTTGAGCCCGTCGTTCTCGATCAGGCTATGGAATTGCGCTGAGCCCAGCAGACGTCGTTCGATGTAATCGAGCCAGAAGCTCTGGCCATAAGTTTCGAGTTCGCGAAGTGGATTACCGGCCATATTTATCTTCCTGCTTGTGACATTTATTGGCGATTTGATTCCAATCTCGTGCTTGCGGTCACGATGCCTGCGGAATAGCAAAGCCGCTCGCTTAATGCGAGCAGGCTGCCTCGAACAAGCAATATGGGCGGCGAGCTACAAGTCGGAGTTCTTGTCGTCCTTCGGGTCGCCGGCCCGACGGCGCATCAGGTCGACCGCTTCTTTCGCGGTGCCGTGGTCGCCAGCGGTCAGGGCACTGGTAAAGCGCTGAGCGATCATGGTCATCATCATGCCTTCTTCGGGATCGAGCTGCGCGGCGAGTGAAGCCAGTCGTTCCATCGCGCGCTGGATGATATCGAGCGCGCCCGCGACGTCGCCTTGCTCGCGGCGCACGGAGGCCTCTACCAAACGCGCACGCACCTCGGCAACGACCGGGCGTGCCCGCTCGCCGATCACAATTTCCAGCTCACCGAGCGCGTCGGCGAGTTTCAGCATCGGCGCGAGATGGTCTGCGCTCGAACTCACCCGATAATTGTTCCATTAGTGTCCGCTTCAAGGCCAGAGGTCGCCGATCCGCGGGGACGGTCTCGACCAGGCGAGATTTTTAGTAAAGAATGACTCTCTGAAATCGCGCTCTAGGAAGAGGCAGCATTGATGAGACGAGGCGTCGATCGCCGGGTGGTCGTGACGGGCCTGGGCTTGGTAACCCCGCTTGGGACCGGAGTTGAGAAGAACTGGAATGCTCTTGTCGAGGGCCGTTCCGGTATCGCGCGTATTAGCCGGTTCGAATGCTCGAAGTTTCCGAGCCAAATCGCCGGCGAAGTGCGCGACTTCAATCCCGAGGATTGGATCGAAAAGAAAGAGATCAAGAAGATGGATCTTTTCATCCAGTATTCGATGGCGGTTGCCGACCAGGCGATGAGTCAATCGGGATTGAAGATAGACGAGAGCAACGCCGACGACGTCGGGGTGATAATCGGCATCGGCATCGGCGGCCTGTGCACGATCGAAGAGTATCACAAGATATATCTGGAAAGCGGACTGAGGCGGGTAACGCCGTTCTTCATTCCCAAGCTGATCGCCAACTTGTCGCCGGGCAATATCGCGATTCGTCACGGGGCCAGAGGTATCAATCTGACCACCACCAGCGCGTGCGCATCGGGTAGTCATGCGATTGGTGAAGCCTATCGCATGATTCGCGACGGATACCTCGAAGCGGCGATCGCTGGCGGCTCGGAGGCGGCGCTGTGCCAACTCGGGGTTGGGGGATTTATCGCGATGCGGGCGCTGTCGGAGCGTAACGACGCGCCGGAAGCGGCCAGCCGGCCGTTCGATCGCGAACGCGACGGGTTTGTGATCGCGGAAGGCGCTGCCGCGATGATCCTCGAGGAGCGCGAAGCGGCGCTTGCCCGGGGGGCCAACGTTATCGCCGAGGTGGTTGGGTATGCGGCTAACGGAGACGCGTATCATATTACGTCACCGTCGCCGGAGGGCGAGGGCGCGGCACGATGCATGAAAAAGTGCCTGGAAGATACCGGTCTTGATCCCAACGAAATTGACTATATCAACGCCCACGGCACGTCGACCCCTCAAGGCGATGTGGCGGAGACGCAGGCGATTAAGAAAGTGTTTGGCGAGCGCGCCGCGAAGATCGCGGTCAGCTCGACCAAGTCGATGACGGGTCACACCTTAGGTGCGGCGGGGGCGATAGAGTCGGTTTACGCCGTGCTCGCAATCAGTCGCGGGATGATTCCGCCGACAATCAACTACGAACACCCCGACCCCGAATGCGATTTGGACTACGTGCCGAATCACGCACGGCCGGCGAAGATCAGGGTGGCGCTGAACAACTCCTTCGGATTCGGCGGAACCAACACCACGTTGGCTTTCCGGGCGTAGCCGGGAGAGGTAGCGAGAGACACGATGGGTTCAAGAATCGTCGGCACCGGACGTGCCGTTCCCGTCACCGCGCTGTCGAATCAGGACCTGGAACAGCGGCTCGACACTTCGGACGAGTGGATAAGGTCGCGCACCGGAATAAGCCAGCGTTACGTTCTACGCAGCGGCGAGTCGCTGGTTGAAATCGCCGCGCAAGCGAGCCGCCAGGCTCTGGAGCGGGGGGGCGTCAAACCGAGCGCAGTGGAGGCGATCGTCGCCGGCACGGTTTCTTCGGATTACGGCTTTCCGTCGTTTGCCTGCCAGTTGCAGCACGCGATGGGGCTCGACTCGATTCCGGCGTTCGACGTCGCTGCGGCGTGCTCGGGATTCGTCTATGCGCTGGCGGTGGCTGATTCGAGCATGCGCGCCAAGGACTTCAGCAAGGTGCTGGTGGTAGGGGTGGACGCGCTGTCGACGATGGTCGACTGGCAGGATCGGCGTACGGCTGTGTTGTTCGGCGATGGCGCTGGAGCGGTGATGCTGGTTGCGGAGCCGGGTCCGCACGGCGTGCTGGGGAGTTTGCTGCGCTCGTCGGGGGCGGCCTCAGACCTGCTGGCGGTGCGGGCGAGGGGAATCAAGACCACTGCCGATGCGGAGGTTCGTCGCGCGCCTGAGGATTCGATCACGATGCGCGGTCCCGAGCTGTTCAAGATCGCGGTCAAGAGCATGTCCGATATCACGCGCCAGGTGGTCGAGCGCGCCGGCGTTAAGCTGAGCGATATCGCGCTGGTAATTCCGCATCAGGCCAATATCCGGATTATCAATGCGGTGGCCGAGCGCCTCGGTCTGAGCGACGATAAGGTGTTCGTGAATATCGATCGGTATGGCAACACGTCGGCTGCTTCGGTGCCGATCGCGCTGGACGAAGCCTTGGAAGCCGGCCGTATTCGCGACAACGATTTGATACTGCTCAACGCCTGTGGAGGCGGCCTGACTTGGGGTGCAAGCCTCGTTCGTTGGTAGTCGCTGACGAGCGAGTTCCTTTTGATCAGCGCTTGTGCTTGTACGTGGTGGGCCGCAGGCGGTAGTCTGGCCAGCCTCGTCTCAGTCCTAGCTCTGAGCGTCTTTCGAAGCAGAACCGGGTGATTCGGTGCGATGAGCGCGAATGAGCGAACCTCATCGATGGTTTCGGTGTTGAACGAGCTGTTGCAGCGGCGCTTGCTGATCGTTGTCGGCAAGGGCGGCGTTGGAAAGACGACGGTCAGCGCGGTGCTGGCTTCGCTTGCGGTTCAATCCGCTGCTAGCGCGCTGGCGGTCGAGACCGACGTTCGCGCGCCGCTGGCGGCGGTCTTCGGTCAGAGTCCGAGCATGGCACCGATCGAGGTTTCGCCCGGGCTCGGAACGATGGTGTTGGAGGGGCGTCACGCGCTGGAAGAATACCTGCACATGGTGGTGCCTGGGCGCGTGGTTTTGAAGGCGGTTTTCTCGAGCAAGCTGTATCAATATTTCGTGCAGGCGGCTCCGGGACTGCGAGAGCTGATGATGCTGGGTAAGGTCTACTACGAGATCGAGCGCAAGCCCGCGGGTCAGCGAAAATGGGGGCTGGTGGTGCTCGACGCTGCCGCCAGCGGGCAAGCATTGGCGCTGCTCAAGATGCCTTCAGCGGCGCTCGATACCTTTGGCGAGAGTATCGTAGGCCGCGAGGCGCGCAATATCGGCCGGTTGCTCCGTGACAGCCAGCGTTGCGCGGTAATCCAGGTTACGACGGCGGAGCCGATGGCGCTCGCGGAAACGTTGGAGACGCACGCGGCGCTCGGCGCAATGGATCTGGATGTAGCCGCGATCGTGCTGAATCGCTATAAGCCGAGGCATTTCGAGGCCGAGGATCTGGCGCGATTTAAGCGCCGTGGTTCGATCCGCCGCGAACTCAAGCATCTCGACCATCTGAGCGCGCTGGCCCATCAGGAGCTGGAGCGTGCCTCGCGCGCGCACGAAGCTTTGGATCTGCTGCGCTCGCGAACGCGTAGCCGAATCGTCGAGCTGCACGAATATCGGAACCTGTTCGGGGCGGCGCTGGTGAGCCAGTTGACCGCAGACCTGGCGAATGGCGGCAAACCGGCCGCCCGTCCGGGTTGAGCTCGAAAGCGAGCTGAAGCGGATTATTGATTCGGCCCGCTGCTCGGCGGCGGATCAGGCAGCATAAGCTAGAATCGAGTCAATGTCGCAGTTAGGCTGAAGCGGCAGTCAGACAGTACTCGTTTGGCGGAAACCGGAGGACGAAACATGCCTGATCCGGAGCGCAAAGACGACAAGAGTTCGGTGTCAAAGGCCTCGCGAGAGCCGTGGATAATCCGTACTTACGCCGGTTTCGGCGATGCGCGGCAGGCGAATCGCCGCTTTCATGAAAACCTCAAGCACGGACAGAAGGGCCTGTCTGTCGCGTTCGATCTTCCCACACAAAACGGCTACGACGCCGACGCGCCGATTGCCGTAGGTGAGGTCGGCAAGGCAGGCGTTTCCGTGTCGCACTGGCAGGATATGGAGGTGCTGTTCGAGGGAATCGACCTTGGAGCGATCAATACCTCGCTGACGATCAATGCCACTGCGCCGTGGTTGCTGGCGCTGTACCTGGTGATTGCGGAGAAACACGGTGTGCCGTGGACCAAGCTTCGAGGAACGGTTCAGAACGATCTGCTCAAAGAGTACGTGGCGCGCGGAACGTCGATTTTCCAGCCTGAGGTGTCGCTGCGCTTCTCGACCGAGTTGATCAGGTTTGCGGTCGAGCGGGTTCCGAATTGGAATCCTATCAACTGCTGCGGCTACCACTATATGGAGAGCGGCGCCGGGCCCGCCGAAGAGATCGGCTACGCGTTCGGCAATGCGTTGCTGCTTCTGGACGCGCTTCGCGAGAAGCTCAAGCCGGCGGCGTTCGAGGAGACGGTGCGGCGGATCTCGTTTTTTATCAACAGCGGAATCGAGTTGGTGCCGGAGATCTGCAAGCTGCGCGCATACTTCAAGCTTTGGCCGCGGCTATGCCGCGAGGAGTACGGTATCACGGATGTGCTTTTCCGCGCGGGATGCCAGGTGCGGTCGCTCACTCTGACTGAGCAGCAGCCGGAAGTGAATATAGTGCGGATCGCTTACGAGGCGATCCCGGTGCTGATCTCTGCCAATGCGCGCGTCAACGCCCTGCAATTGCCGGGCTTTCGCGAAGCGATCGCGCTGCCCGACCAGTCGGAACAGCTGCTGAGTATCCGCACTCAGCAGGTACTGATGCACGAGACGGGTATCACCAACTATCCGGACATTTTCGAAGGCAGCAAAGTTATCGAAGCGATGACCGAGGAGATTGCCGAGCGCGCTTTCGGGATCGCGCGCAGTTTGCGCGAGGCTGGCTACGCGCGGGCTATCGCGATGGTCGGGTCGCAACTCAGCCGCCAGCTTGCCGAGCGTCAGAGCAGGATCGAGAAAGGCGAGATTATTCAAGTCGGTGTGAATGCGTTCTTGGGCGAAATCGGCCTTATGGCGCCGTCGAGCGGATCTCGTGAAGACCCGGCGGCGCAGGGTGCGGCCGAGCGGGAACGGATCGAGGCGCTCAGGCGATGGCGAGCCGAGCGGGATCAATCTCGCGTTAGCGGCGCGCGCGAGAAGCTGGAGCGTGCCGCGGCTGCCGGCGACGATATCATGGAGAGCACGCTTGACCTCGCACGGTCAGGCGGAACGGTTGGTGAATGGACGGCGTCGCTGGAGGGCGCGACGCGCGGGCGCTACGTGCCGCCGCTTTTGGATACCACTGCGGGGGTGACACACACGCTTGCCGGCAGGCAGGGATGGAGGTGATTCTGGCGGGCTTCAAACAGACGCCGGCGCAGATGATTGAGACCGCGATCCAAGAGGATGTAGCGATTCTGGGGATCAGCAGCATGGCGGGCGCGCACATGACGATCGCTCGCGAGATAATCGCGCTGCTGGCGCAGCGCGGCGCGTCACGCATAAGCGTGATCATGGGAGGTATAATCCCGGAGCACGATCGGCGATCGCTGCTCGAGATGGGAATCAAAGCGGTGTTTACACCGAAAGACTCGAACCTTCATGATATTGTTCAGCAACTGATTACGATCGCCGAGGACGACGCTTCGGTCGGCCTCGGATAGAGCCAGCGACGATGAGTGGAGTGCAGAGGAAGTTGGGAACGAGTTCATATCGCTTGGTCGGCGTTGCGGCGGTTTTCGTGGCGACACTTGGCGCGGGGTGGCTTGGGGCTGGATCGATCGCACACGCGGCCGAGCCGCGGCCTTGGCTGTGCCGCGACAAACCTGTCTTTTCGTCCTCCAAGCCGGTTCGTTACGAGGCAAGGAGCCGCGGGAGCCATCGTTGGCGGCTGTTCTTCATGCAGTTCGTTGCGGGCGGCCCGCACGACGGGTTCGCCGTAACGGGATCGCAGGATCTTCCGCACGGAGGTTCGAGCACTGGGGAACTCGGTGCGGGGCAGTTCTTCGCCGTCGCGCTCTATCTGGGCCCGAGCGGACACTGGGTATGCCCGGGTTCAGCAGGGGAAGCAGAAGAGCCGCGTGGTTCCGGAGTGATCAGTGAGCTTTGTTATGACGCCGAGAGTTCCGACTCATGCCAAGTAAGACTTACTATCAAGCGAGCGGCAGGAGATCCCGTTTCGAAGCATTGATTGGAGTCCGTTGCCAACGCGCTTGCTTCTCTGACAAGACCTACGGGAAGAGCTTCGGACCAGCCGAGCCGATAACCGGTATGCCCGGGAGCTGGGCTGCTGGCGAGGTCGCTCGCGCAAACAATCCGGCGTCCCGGTCGCGATAGATCAGTTTCCAATTGGGATCCCGTGCCACGACCGCATAGCCTTTTGAATCAGGCGGCAACATCGCGAGTTCGTGAGGATAGCCGTCGAGTACGCTCTGCGCGCGCGGAGAGCCGTAGTAGAAATCGAAGTAGTCTTTAATCACCTGCGGCGAATACAACTGATCGCTCCTGCCGTCGACGAAGATCTTGCTTTGCGGCGCGACGTGCCAAGCCAAATAATTGCCCCAGTCGTAGCTGGACAGCAGATTTCCGCGGAGGCTGTGCTCATGCATAAAGGCGACGGCGCCGACCGGACAATGCTCATCTATCGTGAGACGATTCGATAACAGACCCGTAGTTGCGGCGATTAAGATCGATACCGCGATCGCGGCGATCGGATTGAAGGGTCGGTCCGGATCGGCAGCGGCGCGTGCGGTAGGAGAAGTCGTCGAGCGACTGCCGAGAAAGATTGCGACATGGCGCGTTAGCGGCACGGCAAGCGCGATCACGGCCAAGGCCATGTTACGGGCGGAGATCATGGCGCCGGCGATGAACAAGGCGGCGATCGCGACCAACGGAGCGTCGTCCATCGTTGGCGTCAGCAGAAACGACACAGCAAGCGCCACAAACAACGCGAGCGGCAACAGGTAGATAATCACGCCGGGCGCGTAGGCGTGCCACTCGAAACCGACACGGCCCAGCAGCGGCTGCCACTCGGCCAGTCCGCTGTGCACCTGGGGATCGCGAATCGAGTGCATTACCGTCTCCCAGAGCCTGATGCCGTCGGGGTTCGCCAGAGTCGCAAGGGCGCAAGCCGCCGTGATGGCCGCGAGACGTACGCCTCGGGTTAATCGATGAGTGCGGCGTAACTCGTCAGCGCTGACCATAGCAGTGTAGGTGGCGATAGCCGCGAAACCGACCAGAAAGCCTCCGTGCAAGTTGGCCCAGAGCGCGAAAATCGGAATCAGCGGCGATAGCGTTGAAGCAGGACGATAGCAATCGCGGGCGAGCATGAAGAAAAGCGCACTTAACAAGAGGAACGTGATGATCTGGGGACGAAACTCGACCTGCGGAAGCAGGGCTACCGCTATCAGAAGAAGCACCGGGCGCTGTACCCGCGCGGGTGCCGCGGTTTGAGCGAGGCCCATCGCGAGAAACGAAATCGTCGCGGCAGTGCAAAGCAATTTGAATAGCTTAAGACCGAACACACCGAAGGTGTTATAGGCAGCCGCAAGCGCGACCTGTGTCAGCCATTCATGGTTGTGTAACAGGTGTCCAAACGCGGTGTAGGAGAATGGGTCGTAAAGCGCGAGTTGATGCGTGCGCAGGATCGTTTGTCCCGCAAGCAGATGGCCCCACAGATCCGGGTCGGCGAGTTGTCCTGCGTCCGCGATCGCTATCAGCATCAGAATGAAGGCCGCGTCGTGACGCAGCATCGAATAGGTCTGAGGTTGATCTGTCGCAGGAGAAGACAATTGCTTGACGGCGGCCACGGACATGTTTGAACAGGTGTTACGTTACGAGACTGACTCCTAACAATTCCGGACAATCGGCTTTCGATGCAATCCTGAGGCCGCTCGGGCTAAGCGGGTTGGGCGCGAGTTCTGAAGTGCGGCCGAAGCGGCGCGTCGGATCGTCGCGCTCAGGCCATCCATCGAACGACCTGGTAGAAGGCGAAGCTGACCAGCCACGCAAGGCCAAGCGACCAGGCCGTCGTCAGTATCATGAACCACCAGCTTTTGGATTCCTGTTTCAAAACTGCGAGTGCGGACAGGCACGGAGTGTAGATCAGTGTGAAGAGCATGAAGCTGTAGGCGCGGGCCCAGTCCAGGTGATTGGCAAGAACGGCAGCAAGATTTGTTTGCCCAGCACCATAGATGACCGCCAGCGCCCCGATCACGATTTCCTTGGCTACGAATCCGAACAGGAGCGTTACACTCAACAGCGGTTCGATTCCGAGGGGCCGGAAAATCGGCGCCATCAAAGCCGCCAATCGCCCAGCCAGTGTCGCGGAGCTGGCGGCTGGAACGCCCGCTGGGAAGTGGGTGAGAAACCAAACCGCGATCACGCCCGCCAGGATAAAGCCGCTGGCGCCGACCAGGAAGTGCTTCGCCTCCTGCCACGCTTGTATCAGCAATCGCCTGGGCGTTGGCCATCGGTAGGGCGGCAGCTCCAGCATCATCGGTTCGCGGTCGGTATAGCGCCGGCACCAGGTCAGAGCGGTGAGGATCACGACGGCAAAGCTGACCAGATAGAGACTGAACAGCACTAAAGGTGCCGCTCGGCGAGAGAATACCGCGGCGGTGAAAAATAGGAATACCTGAAGCCGAGCCGAGCACACAGAAAATGGAATCACCATCATCGTGAGCAGACGCAAGCCGCGCGAGCGCATCACTCTGGTCGCCATGATCGCGGGAACATTGCATCCGAATCCCATCAATTGCATCACGAAGCTGCGGCCGTCCAAACCAAGTCTCGCCATGAAGGCGTCCATCAGAAACGCCGCGCGAGCCAGATAGCCGGTGTCTTCGACCACCGCCATAAGGACCAGAAACGCGACTATGATCGGCAAGAAGCTGATAACGGTGCCGACGCCGTCGTATAGCCCGTCGAGCAGGAAGCTGCTCACAATAGGGGGCGCGCCGGCGAGTGCTGGCGCGAGCATCGACAGCTTGACCGAACTCAGTATCAGCGAGACCAGATTCTGCAAGCTGCTGCCGAGGTTATAGACGACTTCGAAGCCGATAAATATCGCGGCGAAAAACAGCGGCAGCCCGAGCCACGGATGGAGCAAAACCCGATCGATCTTTTCGGTCCATACTTCGGGCAGCTCGCGCGGCAAATGGACCGATGAGCTGACGATAGCGTCAAGGTTATCCGCCGACGCGCCGCCGTTCAGAGCCATGCTGCAATTGCAGCATTTGGCGCATCCCGCGACGGCTTGATGCGTTCCATTGGTGCTGGGGGCCGCATCTAGAAGGGCAGCGGCAGTTTCCATGGCTTCGGAGAAGCCCTGACCATACTTGGCGCTGATCAGGAAGACGGGTAGTCCCAAGGCGGCCGCGAGCTTTTCGGTATCGATGCGGATGCCGAGGCTGTCGGCCTCGTCGGCCATGTTGAGCGCCAGCAGCAGCGGGACATGGAAAATCTTGAGTTGCGGGACCAGTGCCAGCTGGCGATCGAGTTGTGCCGCGTTCAGCACGATCAGGAGGAGATTCACTGGCTCGCGGTCAAGAAAATCGCGAACTACCTGCTCGTCGTCGCCAAAGCCGCGAAGGTCGTAGATGCCCGGCAGATCGACGACCTCTACGGTGTCGCCGCCGAGCCGAATCGTCGCCGATTGCAGATCGACCGTGATTCCCGGCCAATTGCCCACATGAGCGGCAGCGCCAGTTATCCGATTAAACACCGTCGACTTGCCGGTGTTCGGCATGCCCAGCAGGGCTATGCGCTTCATCGCATTCAGACGACGCCGGCAGTGGCGCTGACGAGTACCTTGGCGGCTTCGCTCAACCGGAGGATGAGATCGGTAGTGCCGATGCGAATATGGATGGGGCCGTTCATGCGCGCTCTGCGGATAACCGAGATGGTTCGGCCAATTCGCAGGCCCAATGCCGCCATGCGCGCAAACAGCGGCCCTTCGGCTTCGATCGCGCCGATCGTAGCTGTTTGACCCGGAGCCAGTAGACTGAGCTTAACAGGCAGCATCGTATTGATAATCGTTATCAGTTTCAGCTTATCGGGTCAATCCTCGACATGAAAAAATCTTAAGCGCTCGCGCCGAAGGCCAGCTCCAATGTGAGCGCAGAAGTTCAACCGTTTGACGTGATTTTGGTTTCGTGAATTTAGGAGAGGTTCCGACGCCCGCCCAATCCGCAGCCGGACGATCCATTCCCCCTTCATGAAAGTAAATTTTTCCATAACTCCTATGACGATACGACAGTTCGGAAGTAATTAATTCAGTCGCGTGGTGGTCAAGGATAAGTGACCGAGCGGGGCAGTCATGCTACCAAGGGTTATCTTTAGCCTCCTTTATCGAGGAGAAGCGGGCAGCTGCGACCGGTTGCCTTAAGGCCTGGTATTTTGGAACAGAACTTGAAGCTTTTAGGGAGCGCTGGTTTCCAAATCTGGTGGCCACTCCAATTCAAATCTTTCTTTAGGAACGTTCCTTATGGTCAGGCGGCGGAGTCAAAATCGCTATAAGAGTCGGCGTTGCGCCCAAAATACCAGCTACCTTCATTCCCCGCCGTCGAGGTTGTGCTATATATCGCGTTGGCATGGGAATCATCGCGAACGGGGGAATTAAATGCTGCGTTCTTTAATGGCCGGGCTCTGCGTCTTGGCCGTAATCGGCGCAGCCGCCTGCTCGTCGGTTCGCTCGGCCTATGACACGACCGTCAATTATTTTGGCACAGCCCAGACAGAGGCTGCTCAGGAACCGGTTCTTGCCAAGGAATCACGGCTCGCTGCGGCGGGGTTTAGCCGGGTTCCGGCAAAGAACGAGGCGGAACTAAGCCATCTCCGTCTGCTGCCGCCTCAAGAGTTAAGTTACTATCTCGACAACGGCCGTTTCCGCTATCGATTTGCGGATCCCGACATCTGTCGATGCGTGTTTGTGGGCGATGAGAACGCCTATCAGCGTTACGAGCAACTGAGAATCGCCGCCGAACAGGACCGGGCTGATCGTAATGCCGCCCAGATTAAGCGGGAGGCCGACCAGCAGGCGGCGATGGATTCCGTCAATGATCTGAATCCCTTTCGCTACAACTGGTTCTAGAGCCGCCAAAGACAGGTTTCGTCAGCGGCGCGGCGAAGGGACTAGCGACAAAATCCTTCCAACCTTTGACGGTATATCGTTCGAAACAACAACGTCGGTGATTATCGCGACCGCGTCGGCGCCGGCCTCGAGCACTTCGGGGACTGCGCCTTCAGTGATACCGCCGATCGCGACGATCGGCAGCTTGACCGCGGCTCGCACTGCACGCAAATTGTCCAGTCCCTGGCCGGTGCGGGTCTGCTTGGCGCCACCAGCGTACATCGGACCGAAGCCGATGTAATCCGCGCCGGCGCGTTCGGCCGCGACCGCCTGCTCGACGCTGTGGGTCGAGATACCGACTATCATCCGCGAGCCAACGATGCCGCGCGCCGCGGCGATCGGGAGATCGTCCTGGCCCAGATGGACCCCGTCCGCGCCAGCTAGCATCGCGACGTCCACCCGATCGTTGACGATGAACAGCGCCTGATGTTCTTTGCACAGATCGGCGATCGCCTTGGCGGCCGACAGGAAATCGCGTCCCGAGGCGTGTTTCAGCCTGAGTTGCAAGATGCGAGCGCCGGCGGAAACCAAAATCCGCGCGAGATCGGCTGGCGAATGACCCGCGATCGGATCGACGATCGCGTAGAAATGCGACGGTAACGCCTTCATTCGGGCGGATTCTTGCGTAGCACGATCTTGAGTTCGGTAATCTTCTTGCGCAGCGTGTTACGGTTCAGCCCCAGCATCCGGGCCGCGCGCACCTGATTGCCGCCGGCGCGTTCGAGGGTGAGTTCAATCAGGGGCCGCTCGATCTCGCCGATCATCCATCCGTAAAGATCGTGTGGCTCGGCGCTTCCGAGTTCATCGAAGTGGTCGCTGACATGCCGAGCAACCAACTCGCTCAGGGACGCGGCACCGCCGTCGTTAACAGGGCGCCGCCTGGTGGAGGTACGCCCGAGAACGACGTCGTCGGCCTGAATGATGCTCCCTGGAGCGAGCAGGGCCGCTCGCAGCACGCAGTTTTCGAGTTCGCGGACATTGCCTGGCCATCCGTATGATTCCAACAGTGCCATGGCTTCCGAGCTGACCGCGCTAGCGCGCGCCCCCATCTCGCGAGAGGCTTTGGCGACAAAGTAATTGGTCAATTCCCGAATGTCCTCGCGGCGTTCGCGCAGCGGCGGCAGGTCAATCGGAATCACACGCAAGCGGAAATAGAGATCCTCGCGGAATCGGCGGTCGGCCACAGCCGCCTCAAGATCCTGGTTGGTAGCGGCGATAATCCGGGCGTGAAGCCGAAGCGTTTCCGAGCCACCCACGCGCGTGAACTCGCGCTCCTGAATCGCGCGCAACAGCTTGGGCTGAAGATCGAGTGGAAGGTCGCTGATTTCGTCGAGAAAAAGCGTGCCGTTGGCGGCGAGTTCGAACTTTCCGGCGCGCCGCTCGGTCGCGCCCGTAAACGCGCCGCGTTCGTGCCCGAAGAGTTCGCTTTCCAGCAGGCCCTGGGGAATCGCGGAACAATTCACTGCGACGAATGGCGCCCGCCATCGCTCGGACTTGAAATGGATCGCGCGCGCGACCAGTTCCTTGCCGGTGCCGCTTTCGCCGCAAATCAGGACATTGGCGTCGTTGGTCACGATCCGCCCGATGAGCTTGTAGACTTCCTGCATCGCCGGGCTGCGCCCAACGATCTCGCCTCCGACCTGGCGGCTGATTTCCTGCTTGAGCCGATCCAGGTCAGCCGTCTGACTGCCCGCCTCAACTGCGCGGCTCACCGCCAAGGCGAGCAGGTCGAGGTTAGCGAACGGTTTGGTCAGATAGTCGTGACCACCGCGCTTGATAGCTTCGACCGCGTTGGTCATCGTGCTCGCGGCCGTTATCACGATGATTGGCGTGCGAATCCCTTCAGTACGGACCGTAGACAGGACTTCGAGACCTCCGGGCCCAGGCATGATGATATCCATCAGAGCCGCGTCGAAGCGGTTGGTCCGCAGCGCGGTCAACGCCTGGTAGCTGTCGGCAGCTTCCTCGACGTTGTAGCCGTCGGCCTCGAGCCGATGCCTCATTACGAGGCGAATGCCGGGGTCGTCGTCCGCGACGAGCACCCGTGGGCCGATATTAACTCGGGCGGTTAGATTGGGGTTAGAGGCAGCCATAAGGTCGAGGGCATAGTATCAGTTGGACGCGGCTTAGACACCTTTCGGGGCGGCTTTCACTGTGGCGGCAGATGGTTCGGACATTATCGGCAGAGTTACCTTGAATGTCATTCCCGACAGCACTTCCTGCTCCAGGACGCTACGTCTTCCGGCTCGACGAGGTAGCGATGGTCGCGTTGCTGCGTGCTCGTCATCTGCTTCAATTTCCTCGATAGGGTTCGCTGTAGAGCTTTCCGCGCTGCCGCGCTCTGCCCAAATCTTGCCCCCGTGAAGCGTGATGATGCGCTGGCTCAGGACGAGTCCCAGGCCCGTCCCGCTAGGCTTCGTAGTGTAGAAGGGGGTAAATAGCTGCGCCGCTTCGTCGGCGGTCATGCCTTTGCCGCTGTCGCTAATGTCGACCCGCAAGAACTGGCGCCGTACGCCTCGTGAGGTGAGCCTGAACTGGGTCTCCATCCGGGTCTGGAGTCTGATCACGCCGCTCGACTCAATTGCCTCGACTGCATTCTTTATAAGGTTCAGAAATACGCGTTCAAGGGCAGCGGCGTCGCCGATGACCTCGGGAAGGCTCGGATCAAAGCGCTGCACAACTTTGATACCCCCCGGAGCTGCCGGATGAAGCCCCGCCATCGCCAGCGTGTGATGCAGTACCTGGTGTATATTAACCGGCTCGCGCTTGAGCCGTTGCGGGCCGCTAACCGCAAGCACCTCCTCGACCAAAGCTGCCAAACGATCCACTCCGCGCAGGATAAGGTCACAATATTGGCGGGCGCGATAATCCGATGGAAACAGCCCGGTGAGGAGCTCGGCGGCTCCCTTTATTCCGGTCAGAGGATTCTTGATCTCGTGAGCCAGGCCGGCGGGGGAAAGTCCGAGATTGGCCGAGGCTTCGTCGCCGAGCAATCGATGCTGGAGGCCTCTTTGATGCGAAAGGTCGTGCAGCAATACGATCGCGCCAGCGAGTTGTCCGCTGTGGGTCAAAAGCGGTGAAACGCTGGCGCTTACAGAGATCGTGCCCCGCCGCAGAGCCAGCGTAGTTTCGGCCTGGCTCAAGTCCTGACCCTGCGCCAGGCATTCGGCCAGCATTCCTTCAAGCCATGCGTTGCGACGCATCAGCTCCTTGATCGCGGACGGATTGGCTTTAGAAACCCCGAACAGAGATTCGGCCGCCGGATTTACAGCGAGGAGTTCGAAGGCGGGCGAAAGTGCGATTACGCCTTCGCTAAGGCTATCGATTATGTCGCGGGATAGGCTCATCTGATCGTGGCTGAATAGGGCGGCAGAACCGGGCGTGGCTTGTATTGGCAAGTTAGCACAAACACGTCCGAAGCCTAAGTAACCGTAAAATACCAGCCTTTGCTGGTCTTGTATTCGGATAATTATCAGCCGAGCTTATGCCAATTATCAACAAAAGTAACAGCTCACTAATTGATTCTGCCTTGGCGGTTGATTAGGATGCCTCTTCAACGATGCGTTCGAGTCTCCTATTGCCGGTTATCCTCTTGGCGTGCCTTGCGGTGTCATGTGGCGCCGCGCATGAATCGGGGGATACGGTATCGGGTTCACAAGATTTAATCTCGGTACTGCCCGTTAGTCCCAATGTAGCACCGAAGCCTTCCAACAGCCTCGCGAGACCGGCATCAATCCCGGCGCGAGACACGGTCTTGGCTAATGCGATGGCAGCCGGTGACGGCTCGGCCACTCTGCTTCCAGACCTTCCAGATACGGATGAAGCCGCGTCGGAGACGTCGAAGGTTGGAACTCGGCGAGCAAGCGGCGCGCGGGCGAGGGCCGGCTTCGAGCGAAGTGAGCCGGTCAAAGTGGCGCCGTTACCGCTGGTCCTAAACCAAACCGTCCGGCGTTACGTGGACGCCTATCTCGAAAATTCTGCCGGGCTGACCAGCAGCTTCTACCGAAGCGCCCCGTATATGGCTCAGATGAAGAGGCTACTAGAGACCCAGGGGGTGCCGTCGGATTTCGTATACCTTGCTTTCGCTGAGAGCGGGTTTGCGAAATGGGGCGCTGGCCCGTGGCAGCTAACGAAGGCTACGGCGCGACGCTTCGGGTTGATCGTTAACAATTATGTCGATGAGCGGCGCGACCCTATCAAGTCAACCAAGGTGGCGGCCGAGTATCTGGCCACACTGCATGACCAGGTCGACGACTGGCGGTTGGCGGTGGTGGGATGGAATACGGGAGAGGCCTCGATCCAGCGTTTCATAGATCGCAAGGGCCAGGATTATGAGCATATGGCGAAGAGCCTGCCGCGACGCACGCGCGCGTTGATGGACCGCTTTATGGCGGTGGCGTTTATCGCTCATCATGCCGACGAATACGGAATCGAAGAAGCCGAGTACTCGGAGCCGCCGGTTTATAATCGGGTGGCGGTTAGCGGCGGTACGACGCTGTCCAGGGTGGCAGAGCAGACGGGTACCACTCCCGACGTTATTCATCTGCTGAATCCGGCGCTGCTGAGCGATCGAGTGCCTCCCGGCGTTACGAACTACGAGCTTCTGGTTCCCCGCCACACTATCGCAAGCAGCTTCTAGTTGCCGACATCGCTCGGCGCCAATATTCTTCAGTAGCCTCGGCGGCCTGCTATTTTGGGATGCCGTGGTAAACTCGCGATCACGGTGGATGGATGCTGATCAACGCGGATAAAGCCCTGCAAATCGTGCTCGATAATGTCGCGCCGGTGGGAATCGAGCGGGTCTCAATCCGTGAAGCCTTGGGCCGCGTCCTGGCTGAGGAGATTCGTTCGGGACGCGATATCCCCGGCTTCGACAATTCCGCGATGGACGGTTATGCGTTGCGCGCTGCCGATATCGCCGCAGCCAGCGAGCAAACACCCGCCAGGCTCGAAGTCGAGGAGACAATCGCTGCGGGAAGCGTCGCGCGTTCAGCGGTTGCGCCCGGCCATGCGATGCGGATTATGACCGGCGCTCCGGTTCCGCCCGGCGCTGACTGTGTGGTGCCGGTAGAGCAGAGTCGCGAGCGCGACGGGGTGGTAGAGATTCTGATGTCCGCGCCGGCCGGGTTTTCGATCCGGCGCCGCGGCGAGGATATCCGTCGCGGCGACACGGCGATTAGCGCCGACAAACGACTCGGGCCCTCAGATATCGGGCTGCTGGCCTCGCTGAATCGCGCGATTGTAGAGGTGTACCGCAAGCCGCGAGTCGCGATACTGGCTGGCGGCGACGAAATCGTCGATGTCGACCAGGTTCCAACCGGGCCGCAAGTAGTCGACTCCAACGGCTACGCGCTGTATGCGGCAGTAATCGAAGCCGGTGCCGAGCCGACGATGCTGAAGGTCGCGCGTGACCGGCTCGAAAGCGTTCGCGACCGTGTGACCGAGGCTGTGACATTCGATGCCGTGTTATCGACCGGCGGAGTCTCGGTGGGCCAGTTCGACCTGGTTGAAAAAGCATTCGAAGAGCTGGGTATGCGCCGCCTGTTTCATGGCGTCGCGCAGAAGCCGGGTCGTCCGGTGATGTTCGGCCTTATCGGGAAACGTCCGATCTTCGCGCTGCCTGGAAACCCGGTCTCGACGGTGGTCTGCTTCTACCTGTACGTCCGTCCGGCGCTGCTGCGGATGGCGGCGCGGCGTGACCTCAGCTTGCCGCGGGTGATGGCTCGATGCGCCGTCGATATCAAGTCGGCAGCGAATCTGACCGAGTTTGTTCGAGTCAAGATCGAGCGCCGCGACGGCGAGTTGTTCGCTGTCCCGACCGGAGCTCAGGGCTCTGGGATCTTAAGCTCGCTGTCTCGTGCCGACGGGCTTCTAATCGGGCCGGCCAGCGAAAGCATCTTGAAGGCCGGGACTCAGGTGAGCGTACTACTGCTGATCGGAGATGTGGGTGACTCAGAAATCGGCTTCGAGGAGCGCTTGCGCCTCCAGGAATATTGAACCGCGATTGTCGCGAGGCATCCGAAGATGGCCGAGCCGATCACGATCCACCAAACCGGAATCTTCAATGGCGCCAACAATGGAATCAGGTGAAAGTCCACGGTGGGCTCGAAGTTCTTACCGATTACGTACACGACCCAGAGGACGATGATTACGGTGGCGTCAAACTGGGGATCCTTGAGCAGATTCTTGAGGAAAACCGGCACCGTGCTATGCCCTCCGTCAACGATTGTCCGTTATGGCGATCGAATCGAGGTCAGAAAGAGCTTGGACAGTTTAGAAATAATTGTCAACGCAGCGCGCTCGCGCGTGGCGATGTGCGAATTCAGGGTTACGCCCGATGCGGTTTAGAGTAGGGCAGGGCTTCGACTTCCATCCGCTGGAAGAGGGCCGCAAGCTGATGATAGGCGGCGTCGAGGTGGCGTATCACGCTGGACTCAAGGGCCACTCCGACGCTGACGTCGCGGCGCATGCGCTGGCCAACGCGATTTTGGGCGCGATAGGGGAGGGCGATCTCGGCCGACGCTTTCCCGATAGCGACCCGCGCTTCAAGGACGCGGACAGTATCAAGCTGCTGAGCGAAGTCTGGCAGGGCGCGGCGCATCAGGGATGGCGGTTGGTGAATGCCGATGTGACGGTCGTCGCCCAGCAGCCGAGGCTCGCTCCCTATCTGGCAGAGATGCGCGAGCGATTGGCGCGCGCGGTCGGCGCCGAAGCGGCGCAGCTCAACGTCAAGGCTTCGAGTCCCGAGGGATTAGGCGCGCTCGGGCGAGGAGAGGGGATGTCCGCCGCGGCGATCGTGTTGCTATCCGCCGAGGACTAGCGCGCGGGCATTCCATGCCGGCCATTGCGAGCCGCTATTTCGGCTGAAGCACTTGAAACGAAACTACCTTCCGACCGTCGATATTGAGGAAAAATATTTCCGACAGATCGTCTGAATGCCCGCGCAGATCCTTGTCCCAAACGTTCGTCCAGTAGCGAAAGGGATTCGCGCGGATCTCTTCCAGGTTTCCTTTATGCCAAGACTGCAAGCGCCCTGACGCGTAGAGCAGTTTCCATTTGGGAGAGCTTGCGTTCGGTAAAGAAGTTACAATTACATACGGAGGCTTCGGATCGAGGTCCTTCGCCCATTGAAGATATTGGCGCAAGTGGTATCGCGGTATTCGCGCGTCACAGCTGTTGGGACTCTCGAAATCTACAAAGATGGTTGGCTGATTGTCTCGAACGTTTTCGACGCCGCGGAAGCCCACCACATCCGGTTGGAATTTATGTCCGTTGCCATCGTTCAGCCTCACGTCAAACCCGACGTAGTCAATGTCCTCCATCTCGCCAAGAACTTTCGCGATCAGCCCGACCGTGATCGGGTGGCAGAGGTTCTTCGTTCCCTTTACGAAGTCAAATGTGTCGTAAAAACCCGTAGGCAGCTCTCTGATCGCGTGTTCAAGTCCCTGCCGTAAAGCTTCGAGTCGTTTTTGCTCCATACGCATTCCCCATGTCGCGAGAAAGGTAGGCAGTAACGAGGCGCATTAACACCCTGGAGCGGGCGACCGGGGTCGAATCGGGTACGCCCCCCTCGGGAAGCGGGCGTTCTATCACTAATTACGCTCGCTCGAACCGAAGCCTACGGCATCTGGCGCTCGCAATTCAAGGGCGCCGTTCCCATGTCGAAAGGCGGCTCAGCCGCTCGAATTATCTGGCTTGTGCGGTCGTTCGGCGGTGGGTTTGGGCCTAAGCCCTTCGAGCATGAAGGTCACGGTTGCGATCGTCTCGCGCAGCGCCTTCTGCTGATCCTTCGCGCGGGCGATCGCCAGCGCCGCCTGAACCATCGCTCCCAGTACCATGTACGTCAGCGCTTCGACCGGCAGCGCCTCGATCGCGCCGTTCGCAACCGCGTGCTCGATCCCCATCCGCAGCAGTTGCGTGCATTCATCGTCCTTTTGCTCCGGACTCCAGCCGAGCACCGCCGGGCAGTCGAGGATAAAAATCTGCTGGACGTCGCGCGCCAGGCAGGCGCGCAAGAACGCCTCGCATCCGCGGCGCAGACGCTCCCAGTCATCGCCAGGACCCACGATCGCCTGAGCGATCTGGGCGCAGACGTCGCGCCGCACGTCGTTGGCCACTGCGTGGAACAAGCCTTCCTTGTCGCCGAAGTGATGGTAGAGCGCGCCGCGGGTAAGCCCGACCTTCTTTACGAGGTCCTCGGTGCAGGTGTTGGCGTAACCGCGGGCGGCGAAGAGCTTGCGCGCGGCCTTGACGATAGCGTCGCGGGTGAGCTCGGACTGCTCGGCCTTAGTGAGGCCGCGATGCGGGCGGGTCGGATTTGTCTTGACATTCATTCTGTATGTATGTGGCATGCATTCAGTATGTACGCGAACGTAAATCAGGCTATCACAAAGCCGCTGTCGATACCAAGGAGGCCGGTCATGAATCATGCGACGATGTGTCCGCCTTGCCGAGTCGTGGGGAAATCCGCGTCTTCGTTGGCAGGGGATGCCGACGCTTCGATACATCTGGCGCGCAATCTGATGCTGAGCGAGCTGCCGGGGCTCGCATTCTCCGTTATCACCGTGATCTACCTCGTAACCAGTCTGATCGGGTTGATGTAGGGTCGGGCGAGAAGGCTAACTCGACCGAAGCCGCCTTTTCGCCTAACATCCTGTGCGGTGAAGATTCGGCCTATCGATCCTGCGAAAGCGCGGACGCGCAAGCTCGGCACGCTCTCGCGCAAAGTGAAACGAGAGGACCTCGCCCGGCCGCTTAAGGCCGGCGCCACGATAGGCCAGTTCTTCGATTCGCTGCCCGACATACTTGCGGCGCGCGAGCTTCGGGAACTGGCCCGCCGGATCGCGCGCGCGTATCGTGGGCGGCGGACGGTGATTCTGCTGATGGGCGCGCATCCGATAAAGTGCGGCCTCGGCCCGATAATCTGTGACCTGCTGCGCGACCGAATCATAAGCGCGGTCGCAATGAACGGCGCCGCGATCATCCACGACTTCGAGCTCGCGTTCGCCGGACGGACGTCGGAGGACGTCGGCGCGGGGCTGGCCGAAGGCTCATTCGGAATGGCCGAGGAAACCGGCGCGTTTTTGAACCGCGCGGCCAGGATCGCAGCGGACGAGAATCTGGGGCTCGGCGAAGCGGTGGGGCGCGAGATTGTCAGGTCTCGCCTGAAGTTTCGCGCGTTCAGTATCCTCGCCACTGCTTTCGAGGTTGGCGCACCCGCGACGGTTCACGTTGCGATCGGCACCGATATAATTCACATGCATCCGGACGCCGATGGCGGCGCGATCGGGCGGGCGTCGATGGCGGATTTTCATCGGCTGGCTGCTGTGGTCGGCGAGCTGTCGCGCGGCGTCGCGATCAATCTGGGGTCGGCGGTGCTGATGCCGGAGGTGTTCGTCAAGGCGCTTAACCTGGCGCGCAACGTGGGACGCAAGGTGACCGGAATCACCACGGCCGACATGGATTTCATCCGCCAGTACCGGCCGCGGGTCAACGTGATCGAACGGCCAACCGCCGGCGGAGGCCACGGGATCGCGCTTACCGGCCATCACGAGATAATGTTCCCGCTGCTGGCCGCCGCGATCCGCGAGGAACTCGGCCGGCGATTCGAAAAGCGATGATATGCCGATTCGCCGCAGCCGCGTGCCGATACCAATCGCGCTCCTAACCGACTTCGGCTATCGCGACCATTACGCCGGCGTGATGCGCGGCGTGATAGCGTCGATCGCGCCGGCGGCGCCGGTGATCGACATCACGCACGGTGTCCCGGCGCAATCGGTGACGGCCGGAGCGCTGATGCTGCGCGAGAGCTGGCGCTATTTCCCCAAGCGAACCATCTTTGTCGCGGTGGTGGACCCAGGAGTAGGGACGTCGCGCCGCCCGATCGCTATCGAGACTACGTCGGGTGCGCGCTTCGTCGGCCCTGACAACGGCCTGTTGTGGCCGGCCGCGGAGGAGGCGGGTTATCGCCGCGCGATCGAGCTGCGCTCTCCGCAATATCGACTGCCGGATGTAAGCTCGACATTTCACGGACGCGACATCTTTGCCCCGGCCGCTGCGCATCTATGGCTCGGGACGCGATTCGCTCTGCTCGGCCCCGCATTGAAGCAGATTGAGAAACTCGGGTTTGGCGACGTCGAAGAAGTCGCGGGCGAGCTTCGCGGCACGGCCCTTTACGTCGATGGTTTTGGCAATCTGGTGACGAACATCGACCGGCGATCCTTTGCGCGCTTCAGCGCTCGCTCCACCGCTTGCTTTCCAAGGCGGACCCTTTTCGTTACTATCGATCATGGCTCGCCGATCGGACTGTACGATACATACGGCGACGCCCCTGAGGGAACTCTACTGGCCCTGTTCGGCAGTTTTCAGATGCTGGAGATCGCGGTGCGCGAGGGGAGCGCGGTCGAGCGCTTGGCCGTTGGCCCCGGCGCGTCCGTGACGGTGTGCGCCAAGCGATGAACGAGGAAAAAACTACGTCTCCTGATGTGACGGACGGGGGCCTTCCCTCGACGCCCGTGCTTACGGAGTTTCCGCGCTACAGCCCGCCGCCCGCGGCGACCAGTGAGCTGACTCATTCGCAGCCGATTCCGCCGCTGAATATAGCGCTGTTCCTGGTCACCTTGCTCACCACGACGATGGCGGGCGCTTACATGGCGGGCGTCGATAGCCCGCTCGCGAGTATCACCGGTCTTGCGCAGGGGCTTTCGTTTTCATTGCCGCTGATGGCGATCCTGTTGTTTCATGAACTTGGCCACTACGTCATGGCGCGGCGCAACCGAGTGGATTCGAGCCTGCCGTACTTTATACCCGCGCCATTCCCGTCGCTTTTCATTATCGGCACCTTCGGGGCCTTCATCCGGATGAAGTCACCGCCGCGCTCGCGACGCGTGATGTTCGACGTCGGCGCCGCGGGACCCTGGGCGGGAATGCTGCTCGCTGTTCCGGCGGTGATCATCGGGCTCAAGCTCTCCGAGATCGCTCCGCTCGACAAGGGCGCAGGCGGCATGGAGCTGGGCAACTCGATTCTTTTCTGGACGCTGTCGCGATTGATGCTGGGAGTCGATCCCAACAGTGTCACGGTGAACCTTCATCCGATCGCCTTCGCGGGATGGCTTGGCCTGTTTGTAACCGCGCTCAATCTGCTCCCGGTCGGGCAACTCGACGGAGGCCACGTGGTTTACGCGTTGGCCGGACGGCGCCATCGCAGCATCGCGCGCCTGTTCATGGTCGGATGCCTGGCGATGGTGATCGTGCCGTACCTGGCGGGCTGGTCGTTTTGGAGCGGATGGTTGCTGTGGTTCGTGTTGCTGCTGTTCCTCGGCGTCGGCCATCCGTCTACGGTTGATGCCGATACCCAGCTCGACAAGCCCCGCAGGCTCGCCGCGTGGCTGACGGTCGCGCTGTTTATCGTCACGTTTAGTCCGGTGCCGCTCTCTTTCACTCCGCCAACTGCAGCGGCTCCTCCCAAAGAGCAGAGTTACGACGTGATGCATTCGCAACCAATCCGCCATCATCTGCCCGTGAGGATATCGATTTAAGGCGTGAGATCGATGAACGGACCGATAGGCAAACGCGATCGACTGGCGGACCTGTGAAGCGCCCGAGCTGGGATCAATACTTCATGACGATCACGCGGACGGTCGCGGAGCGGTCGACCTGCGGGCGCGCCAAGGTGGGCGCGGTAATCGTGCGCGACCGCAATATCCTGGCCACGGGTTACAACGGATCGCCGGCTGGCCTTCCGCATTGTCTCGACGCCGGATGCCTGATCTACGAATCGCGCACGCCCGACGGCGAGATCGAGCAGAACTGCTATCGCACGATTCACGCCGAGATGAACGCGATCACGCAGGCGGCAAAGAATGGGGCGGCGATTCGCGACGCGGATATCTACGTCACTCACACGCCGTGTATCCACTGCCTGAAAGTGTTGATCAACACCGGTATCCGCAACATCTATTTCGAGAAAGAATACAAACGCCACACGGTGGCCGACCTGCTCAAGTACTCGACGATCAAGATGACACAGATCGTTCCGGAAGAGACCGGCGACTCCGACTGAACCGGACGGTGTGAATGAAGATAGCGATCCTGCTCAGCCTTGCCCTGTTGCCGATAGCGCTCGCCGCATGTCAGAAACTGCCCGAGCCTGAAAGTCCCGCCGCCAAGCTGTATGTGGAAAAATGTGGAACGTGCCACGCCGCGTATAATCCGCGCAGTTTGACGGCCGCGATGTGGAGCGTGCAGATGAAATCGATGGACATCAAGATCCGCGGCAGCGGGCAGCCGCCACTCACCGAGGAGCAGTACAAAACGCTCCTCGACTACCTGACACGCTACGCACAATAGTGTCCATCGTCAGTTGCACAAAATCATGCCGGTTCCAAGCGCCGATCTCGTTGCGGTCGAGTAGATGATGGAAATCCGTTTGACGAATCAGGCCGCGGAAGATCTTGACGTCGACCTGTTGGCGCTGGGCGTACGGCAAGAGCGCATCAACGACGCGCCGGCGCTGCAACGCCTGGACGCATCGATGAACGGCGCCGTCAGGCGCGAACTTGAGCTGCGAGGCTTCGACGGACGCGCGGGCGTGCAGGTGAGCCTGCCGACCTACGGCGCGATCCGTCCGCGCAATCTGCTGTTATACGGAATCGGCCGCGAGCCCGACGCCGACAGCTTCAGGCTGACGGCGGCGGCCGCGATCGCGGGTGCGCGCGCGATTCGCGGACGCTCGGCGGCGATCGCGGCTGATAGCGGCGCGGACGCCGGTCCAAAGCTCCAGGCTATCGCCGAGGGCGCGACGTTGGCGGCGTATCGATTCGGCCGCTTCAAGAGCAACAGCGATGAGGTCGCGCTGAGCGACCTCGCGATCGTGAGCGCCGAAGCCGATAGCGACCGGACGCGAGCGATCGACGCGGGGCGGCGGATGGCGGCGGCTACCAATTTCGCGCGCGACCTGATCAATACGCCCGCCGACGAAGCTACGCCCGAATTCCTGGCCGACGCCGCGGCTGACATCGCGCGCCGCGATACGCTCGAGTGCGAAATCTACGATCGCGCCGGTATCGAGCGCCTCGGGATGGGCGCGCTGCTCGGCGTCGCCAAGGCCAGTCCGCGCGAGCCGCGTTTCATCGTGATGCGCTACCTGCCGCTGCGTGCGAGCGGCAGCCATATCGCGCTGGTAGGCAAGGGCATCACGTTCGACTCGGGCGGCCTCAATCTCAAGACCGGGGCCGCGATGGAGGAACAGAAGCGCGACATGACCGGCGCCGCGATCATGCTCGCGGCGATGAGCGAGCTGCGATGGCTGAATCCGGCGATCGAGGTGCGCGCCTATCTTCCCTGTACCGAGAACATGGTCGGCCCGGCCGCGATCAAGCCGGGCGACGTGCTTCGCTCGCGCCTGGGCAAGACGATCGAGGTGCTCAACACCGACGCCGAAGGACGCCTGATTCTCGCCGACGCGCTCGCCTACGCGTGCGAAGCGAAGCCGCGCGCCGTAATCGACGCGGGCACGCTCACCGCGGCGGTCAGGATCGCGCTGGGGAATCGCGTGGCCGCGATCCTGGGCATCGATTCGAGCCTGATCGAGCGCGTGCGGGAAGCCGCTCGCGCCGCGGGCGAACCGTTGTGGGAGTTGCCGCTGGTCGCGGAGTACGCCGAGGAACTGCGCAGTTCGGTCGCGGATCTGCGCAACGTCGGCACCAGCGGTAACGCGGGCACGATCATATGCGGGCTGTTTCTCAAGGAGTTTGTGAATTGCCCGTCGTGGGCGCATCTCGACCTGGCGGGCGTTTCGTTTTCCAAGCAGGCGTCGCCGCTCGGACCGCCGGGCGCGGTCGGCTTTGGCGTACGCACGATTCTGCGCTATCTGCTAGCGGAGCATTAGGAGCGCCGGCCGGATAGCGCGACAGCGGCGCCCGCGGCGAGGAGTGCGATGGAAAAAGAAATCGAAGCCAAGTTCTATTACGACTACAAGAGTCCGTTCACGTATCTCGCGATGGAACCCGCGTACGCGGTCGAGAAGAGCCATCGCGTGCGCTTGCGGTTCATCCCGTTCGAGATCGATATCCGCGCGGCTTTCGGCGCCACCCTCGACCAACGCAGTGAAAGGCAGTGGGCCAAGGTGCGATACCTGTACCTGGACGCGCGCCGCTACGCCAACGAGCGCGGCCTGATGATTCGCGGCCCGCAGAAGCTGTTCGATTCGCGGCTGTCGCTAATCAGCGGTCTCTATGCCGACCATCACGGAAAGTTCCGCCCATACTCCGATCGCGTGTTCGAGCGGTTTTTCAAGCGTGAACTGGATATCGAGGACTCCAAGGCGCTCGAAGGCGTACTCACCGAGGTCGGGCTCGACGCCGCCGATTTCCGGCGTTACGCGGCAGGGGAGGGGCCCGCGCATCTGGCCGACGCCGCGGCCGAGGCCGAACGCGACGAGGTATTCGGCGTGCCGACGATAGTCGTCGAGGGCGAGCCGTTCTGGGGCAACGATCGTGTCATATGGGTAGCCAAGAAGCTCGACGCGATGGGCCTGCGCCGCTAGCGCGCCGAGTTGGAAGTGCGTTCATGCGAAGCCGCTCCAGCCCCTCATTCTGGGAGTTTGTGAAGGGATCGGCTTGTGTACCCTTGGTTGCCCTTTGGCTTGTCGAGGCCTGTCATCCCGAGAGCGGAGCGCAGCGCAGCCGAGGGATCTACGCGGAGCGATTGTGTCTGAAAGGCAAATGAATGTCGCGAGTTCGGAGTCATCCTGAGCCGGCGGTGAGCCGAAGCCCTGAGGCTGCCGAAGGGAACGCGAGCCGTGTCGAAGGATCTGGCACCCTTGTGCGCGTTAGCCCCGCCTCCTGCCAGACGCCCGGAAGACCGGGCGAGGTCCTTCGCTGCGCCCAGGACGACGAGCATGCCGGTGCTGAACGAAATTCGTCAAGGCGTTACTTCGCTACGTGCGCTCGGCAGCAAGGTCAACGTCACGTGAGAGCAGGATGTTCCGTTGAATCCTTCGGTTCTAGACGGCAGCAGATAGTGCCAGCAAAGAATCCGCGGCTTAACGGTTGATTTTTGCCGGAGTAGAGACCGCGCTCTTGCACCTTGCGTACAACTCAAGAATTTCCTCTTCAGAATTCCAGCGATTACTCGATGAGGTTGTGCGGGCAACCACGAACTTCAATAGGTCGAGCGCGAGATCCTGATTACTGCGTTCTCCGACATTTATGTTCACTTCTTCTGCCATTTTGAACAAACCTCTACTATGCGGCTTGACAGGCCACAGGCTACAAGTGGGGCTTCTAATTGCTGTCTGCGCCGCCTCTGCCGTTGTTGCCGAAGCTTGGAGGACCGATCGGACCACTACGGTATGGCGGAGTGGTGGGGTTGATGAAAGTTGGCGGCTTACCTGGCGTGATGACAGTGTATGCCCCGCCGTAATTGGGGTTTATGAATGTCGGTGGTTTGCCCGGCGTTATCTCTGTGTGACCTCCACTATAATTCGGATTGACGAAGGTCGGAGGCTGACCCGGCGTAAGGATGGTGTAGCCGTTGCTCTGAGCCAGGGCGGGCGCTGCGCACACGAAGACAGCGAAACCAATAGCGAACAGCCATGACGCTTTCACGGTGTCCTCTTTCCGGTACGGCGAGGCTTCAACCGTCGGATAGAGCAGGTTTAACAGGGTAGGCGAGAAAGCGAAAGGCCAAACCTTTCGATCCGGCTTTTTTTGATCTATCTGAACGAGTTTTCGACGAATTGCGCTACTTCGACTTAGACAAATTCGATAAGGCGCTGGCGAAGGCGATCAAGCCCACGCCTTCTTGATTCGATCTAGCACGCCTCTTTGTTGGCTTCGTTCGAGCCATTCTCTCAACCGCGCTTTGTCCCAATATTTTAGATAGATTGGGTCTTGTGGACGCATCAGGTCTTTTACGGAAAATCGCACGTCGTGGTTTCTCACCGCGATCTAGAATTTGATTTTCGACCTGTTTGAATATCTCATAAGCAAGTGTGTCGGCGGCCTGTAAAGGCACAACTTCTTTACCTGGAAACGAGATAGGACCAAGACGGTATTCCTTTTTGAGTGTCGGGTCGCGGCTCAGTTCCGTGAACATTTGCAAAACCTGGGCTTGCCCTTGGGCGCCTTGCTCAAAAGCCCACGTGATCGGATGCGCGTGACCTCGGTTCGGACGTTCGCACCATACCCTCACAGCAACAACGCATTCGTGTGCGCACCACCCATAGACTCCACCGAAGAATCTCTTGAGCCAGTCGGGCATTACTTCTTGCCAATCCTCTTTGATAATCGCTGTGCCGACTGCGACTTTCGTGCACGACTTGATAATCGGATGCAGTTCCCTAAGAAAGGCCGCTCTCCGAGTGGGATTCCAACCGCAGTCTGCGGTAAATTCCCCATGCCATGTTTCCAAGTGGGAGCGGTGCATTAAATGAACGCGATATTTCTTTAAAACCTTACCCCATTCACGTTCAAAGCGTCGCCATTCGCTCACTTGTCCGAGATAACCCGCGACTGCCGCGACCCGACATTTACGATCAGTGCCGCTTTCGTCCCAATAGAATGCTAGTAGCGACATGAGGGAGTCAGGCCTTAGACACGGGCATGCGCAGGGATGCCCGAAAGCAAGGCTCATAACGCATCTCGCTTGCCAACCGCGCCAATACTAGGCTCCGAGCCTTCAGCATCGACCAAACCCTTGATTCCTGAGGATATCCGGACTTGGTGTCAAC